>JBCCEK010000244.1:0-6115 GCA_039030295.1 Myxococcota bacterium
CCACTCCAAACACGACTTCCCGCTGGACCGCCTACCTGTGCGGGTTCCGGAGGGCCACGTTTACGTGCTTGGAGACCACCGCGACAGTTCGAACGACAGCCGCAACCCACTTATCGGCGCCGTCGAAAACTCACGTATCAAGGGCAAGGCTCTCTTCATCTACATGTCGTCGAAGAACGCTCGAGACGCACTGTGGAACCGGATTCGTTGGTCGCGCGTCGGCAGCAACGTCAACTAGCCGTGCGGGTCTCCGGGGCCGCGCATGGCCCGAGAGGGGGGATTCGGGCTAGGCTCGTGGAGCGATGGGCGTAGGCTCGGAGATCTCTCAGTACCTGGACGACGAAGTCGGCACCCTCCGCAAAGAGGCGCCCGAAGCGGTCGCCCTCGTCTATCCGAGCCCCTACCGGGTCGCGATGTCGTCCCTGGGCTTTCAGACGATATACCGAACCTTGAACTACACCGAGGGCCTCGCGGCGCACCGTGCGTTCCTGCCAGACGACGCCGACGCTTGGTTTCGGGCGCGCGCGCCGCTCGTGACCTACGAGCAAAAGCGCCCGGTCTCCGACTACCCGATCGTGGCGTTTTCGGTCGCCTACGAGGCCGAGCTCGCGGGCGTGATCCAGACGCTCGAGCTATCGGGCGTACCGCCCCTCTCCGAAGAACGCAGCGCACGCGACCCGTTGGTGATCGCTGGCGGCCCGCTCACCTTCAGCAACCCACTCCCGCTGGCCGCCTACGTCGACGCCATCGTGATGGGCGAGGCCGACGAATCGATCCTGGAGGTCGTCCGGACGGTCTTTGACTCAGACTCGAGGCATAGTGCGCTCCAAGCACTCGCGAAACACCCTCACGTCTTCGTCCCAACGGTGCACGGCGACATCCTGCCGCCGATCGACAAAGCAAGCGGCGAGCACCTACCCGCCTACTCGCAGATCATCACCCCGCACACCGAGCTTCGGAACATGTTCCTCGTTGAACCCGAGCGGGGATGTCACCGGGGCTGCAGCTACTGTGTGATGCGCCGTTCGACGAACGACGGGATGCGCATCTTCGACAAGGAAAGGGTCCTAGAGCTCGTCCCTGATGGCGCCGAACGCGTAGGACTGGTGGGCGCCGCCACGACGGACCACCCACAGATCACCGAGATCGTCGAAACGCTTGCCGCGTCGGGGCGAGAGGTAGGCCTGTCATCCTTGCGAGCCGACCGCCTCACCGACGCGTTGGTCGCGGCACTCCGACGCGGTGGCCAGGGTGTGCTCACGACAGCAAGCGACGGGGCGAGCCAACGAATGCGGGAGTTGATCCAGCGCAAGACGAGTGAGGCCCAGCTGCGGAACGCGGCCGTGCTTGCTCGACGGCACGGGATGAAGCGGCTCAAACTCTACCTGATGGTGGGGCTGCCCGGAGAGACCGACGACGATATCGACGAGATGGTGGCCTTCAGCAAGGAGCTCTCAACGCAGATTCCGGTGTCGCTTGGGGTCGCGCCGTTCGTGGCCAAACGGAACACCCCCCTCGACGGGGAAGCGTTCGCGGGCATTGCGACGGTCGACGCCAAGTTGAAACGACTGCGCCGGGGGGTGCGGGGTCGCGTCGACGTTCGAGCAACGAGCGCGCGTTGGGCTTGGATCGAGTACGTGCTCGCGCAAGGCGGACGCGCCGAAGGACGCGCCGTACTGGATGCCGTCCATGCCGGGGGTCGGTACGCCGACTGGAAGCGCGCGTTCGAAGCCCTGCCTTCGGACAGGCCGAAACGCCGGCTGGTACGCCCTGGCAATCGTCTCGGCCGTGCAACCGCGTAGGGGCGCGTTAGCCCAGGAAGCCTTTGGCGGCCGAGAGCGCGAAGTCGAGGTAGCGGCTAGGGGTCACGCCCATGATCACCACGTAGAAGCCTGCAGCGAGGAGCGCGAGGCTCACCATCCACGACTTCATCGGAACGGCGATGGGAGCGTCCTCTTCGGGCTCGCGCATGAACAAGTAGACGATGACCTTGAGGTAGTAGTAGGCGCCTATCGCGCTCGCCAACACTCCGAGCACCGCAAGCCAAACAAGGCCCGCCTCTACCGCCGCGTTGAACACGTAGTACTTGCCGAAGAAGCCTGCTGTAGGCGGCATGCCGAGCAACGACAGCACTCCGATGACGAAGGGAATCGCCGCCGCGGGGTGACGCCGGCCGGCACCGGCGAGGTCGGCGTAGCTGACCGCTTCTTTGCCCTTCGACCCCATCAAGACGAGCGAGCCGAACGCAAGCACGTTCGACACAGTGTACGCCGCTGTGTAGTAGAGGACCGAACTGATCGCCGTCGGACCCACTTCGAACGTCGCGGCAAGGCCGACGAGGATGTAGCCGGCATGCGCAACCGACGAATAGGCCAGCATCCTTTTGACACTCGACTGCGCGAGCGCGGCCAGATTGCCCCACAGCATCGTCACGACCGCGAGGGCGATGACGACGGGGGTCCAGCCGGTGAACTGATCCATGCTGACGGCGTCACCGAAGGCGCCCGCCAGCACTCTCACCAAAACCGCGAAGGCGGCAGCCTTCACGCCAACAGACATGAAGGTCGTGACCGGGGTGACGGCACCTTCGTACGAGTCGGGCACCCACATGTGGAACGGGACCGCGCCGACTTTGAACGCAAGGCTCACGAGGATCATCACGAGCGCGAGAATCGTCAGCGACGGGTCGGCGACCCCCTGCCGAATCGACTCTTGGATCCCGGCGAAATCGGTGTGGCCCGTCGCCCCGTAAAGGAGCGCGCTCCCGAACAGCAGGATCGCCGCCGCGAACGAGCCGAGGAGGAAGTACTTCACGGCGCCTTCGACCGCCCGCGCACTCGTCCTCCGGTAGGCGACCAGCGCGTAGGCCCCGAGCGACATGGTCTCCAGGCCAAGGAAAAGGCTGAGCAAATCGACCGCGCGAGCGAGGATCATCGCTCCGAGGGCGGTGAACAGCAGCAGGACGTAGAACTCCCCGCGCTCGAGCTCGTGCTCTTTGAGGTAGCCCCCAGCGAGCAGCGCACACAGGCCCCCGCCGACGCAAATGACGACGTCGAAGAAGAAGCCCAGCTGGTCGACAGCGAGATAACGCGTGATGAGCTCGGGGGCGGGAACGTCGGCCGCGCCCGCCACCCTTAGGGCGACCCAAGCCGCACCGAACAAGGCGATCGATGTGAGCGGGGCCAACACAGCGCGCGCCTGCGTGAAGGCGTCGACGAGCATGATCACAAGCCCCGCAACGACGAGGACGATCAAGGGGGCGATGCCGGTGAGCTCTCCCATCATCGGTCATCTCCAGTCCGGTCGAAGAACGCATACGCGTCACCGTCGGCGGGAACAGCCGACTCTACGGTCGAGAGCCTCGGCTTGGTGACGCCCTTCGACTCTTGGTACCGCACGCTGAAGTCCGTGATGAACGCGTCCACCGAGGGATTCATCTTGTCGAGGAAGAACTTGGGGTAAAGGCCGATCCAGAAGACGAGCGCGACCAACGGGATGAGGGCGAGGGTCTCTCGCCGGTTGAGGTCGGTGAGCTTCTCGTTGTCTTCGTGGGTGACCTTGCCCCAGAACATGCGGAGGACCGCGTGTAGCATGTAGACCGCCGCGAAGATGACGCCGGTCGCGGCAAACAAGGTCATGATGAACCACGAAGTGCCGAACCCGACCGCGCCGCGCGAGAAGAACGACCCCGCAAGGATCATGAACTCCCCGACGAAGCCGTTGGTTCCGGGAAGGCCGATCGAGCTCATCGTGATGATGACGAATATGGTGGCGTACCAGGGCATCACCTTCGCAAGCCCGCCAAAGTCATCGAGCATGCGCGAGTGACGGCGGTCGTAGATGACGCCCACCAAGAGGAAGAGCGCCCCGGTGGACACACCGTGGTTGATCATCTGAAGGATGGCGCCGGACACGCCGTGGCGGTTCATGGCAAAGAGGCCGAGCAGGATGAAACCCATGTGGCTCACCGAGCTATAGGCGACCAGCTTCTTGAGGTCGCGCTGCACCCACGCCGCGTATGCCCCGTAGATGATCCCGATGACGCCGAGGGCGGCCAGAGCCGGACCGATCGCTTGGCTCGCCACCGGGAAAAGCGGCATCGCGAAACGGATGAACCCGTAGATCCCGAGCTTCAGCAGGACGGCTGCCAGGACTATTGACCCGCCGGTGGGGGCCTGGACATGGGCATCGGGAAGCCAGGTGTGGAACGGGAACATCGGCACCTTGATCGCGAACGCGACGGCGAAGGCGCCAAACAGCAAGTACTGAGGCACGGCGGGGAGCGTCAGCGTGGTGAGCTTCTCGAGGTCGAATGTGTAGTGACCCGCGAGCTCTTTGTAAGTGGTCACGATGTAGAGGATCGCCACGAGCATGAGCAGACTGCCCACGAACGTGTAGATGAAGAACTTGAGCGCCGCGTAGACGCGATCCTTGCCGCCCCATACACCAATGATCAGGTACATCGGGACGAGCATGAGTTCCCAGAACACGTAGAACAGGAACAAGTCGAGCGCGACGAACGCTCCGAGCATCCCGAGCTCCAACATCAAGAACGAGAACGCGTACTCCTTGATGCGCGTCGCCACACCGCCCCAAGAGGCATAGAGGGCAACCGGGGTCAGCGCAGTGGTCAACAGCACCAACCAAAGCGAAAGACCGTCGATGCCGAGTTTGTAAGAGATGCCGAGCGACTCGACCCAGGTAACTTGCTCGACGAACCGATAACCGGCTGTCGAGTAGTCCGCCCACAACAATCGCAAGCTCAAGCCGAACTCCGCGAGCATGACCAGGAGCGAAAATCGCTTGATGGCGTTTTCGGCTGCGCGCGGGATCAGCAGGGTGGCCAAGGCGCCAACCATCGGCACCACCAACAACCATGTAAGGATGTGGCTCATCGACGCACCTCCGGTTGGTCGAGGAGGGCTGCCTGGGGCTGCAAGAGGTACCCGTCTGGGAGGATCATCTCGCGGGACGACTTCGCCACATTGCCGAAGGCATTTCGTACCTCAACGGTCGCTTCGACCTTCACCCGCGGGACCATCAACAGGTTCTCGATGCCCGTGCCACGCCCCATCGGAAGATCGATCACCGCGGGGGAGTCGGCGGCCCCAAAGACCCTCGCGCCGTTGAGCCGGAGTTCGATCCGGCCGTCGTCCAAACGGGCCGCCACTGGCAACGAGCCAGGGTCTCGGCGCCATCCGGCATCCAAGGTGTCGAGGGGGAGAAGCTGCCATTCGTCGGTGAGCGTGAAGTGCCGCGACGTGCCAGTTCGGGGACTGAGGACATACAGGACCGTCTCGCGGACATCGTCGGTGGCGTAGCTCGGTGCGAACACGCGACTGGTACTCCAAGCGCCGTCGAACGCGCCGTCGGAGTTGGCGTCCCACCTGTATTGGTACCCAAAGCCCGGCGCTGCGACGAGTTGCAGCGTATCGCCCACCAGCTCTCCCTGGACGTGCGCACGAGGCGTCCAAAACATCGCCATCACGGCCGCGACTCCCACGACGACAACCATCCCGTACGTCTGCACGACGCCGTTTTGGAAGCGCGCGAGCAACCCTCCGAGCCCTCGTGCGTTCAAGCTCGGCAGGCGGGTCAGGATCGCGTCGACGAAGGTGAGGTCCGAGCGCCCGATGGTGGTGGCCACCGCTTTGATAGGGCCGATGATGGTGGCCTGGTAGAGCTCATCTACTCGCCACTTGTCGAAGACGAACGCATAGAGGCGCTTGGGCGCACGCTCGGCGATCGGGTCACGGCTCTTGTTGCGATAGAGCACCCAGGCAAGCCCAATCCCGACAAACATGGCCGCAAAGGCTAGGGCAGACGCGAGGTTGATGGTCAGCATGTCCTCGGGCAACTCGTGACCGGCGACCGAGGCCTCCATCCAATGGCCCCACCAGCTCACGTCGGAGAGGTGCCAGCCAAAACCCGGTGCGATATGCGGGATGCCGAGAAATCCGACGAAGAGCGCGCCGACGCCGAGAATCACGAGGGGCACCGCCATCGTCCACGGAGACTCGTGCGGGTGTGGGTCATAGCCATGACCACCCTCGGACTCGCCGGCGCTTCGGTACTCACCGGTGAACGTCAAGAAGTACAGCCGGAACATGTAGAA
>JBCCEK010000245.1:0-6115 GCA_039030295.1 Myxococcota bacterium
GGTCTGCGCCCGACTCTCGCCGACCCCCCTTTCGATGTCTTGATCTCGCTCGGAAACACCGAGGGGAATGCCAAGGTGCAAGGGCTGATCGACTCGCTTCGCGCAGTTGAATCGCTTTTGTCCGAGGCCTTCACTGGGCTCGGGCTGACGGTACCGCAACCTGAGTGATATAGGGGCCGCATGAGGGCTCGAAACACCCATCGCCCACACGCTTGGGCACGACGCGGCGCCCGCCTGTGGGCGCTGTCGTCGTTTGCGGTGGCGCTTTGCGCGTGTGGGGGCTCCGGCCCCGAACCCATCGCCGACCCGGCCGAAGCGTTCCCGGGCGGCGAGACAACCACCTTCTTCTTGTTCGCCGGCCGTGAGTTCGCGCAGCCCGCTGCCAACCTCGAGGATCGCGCTCCGTTCTTCACGGGAGACAGCCTCTTCAACCAAGCGTGGGTCACGGCGCCCGCCTCGACGACTGCCCGCGACGGCCTTGGTCCGACCTTCAACACCCGCTCGTGCGCTGGATGTCACTTTCGGGACGGCCGCGGGCGCCCGCCTCTCGAAGAAGGTGGGACGCTCGAGTCGATGCTCATCCGCATCAGCATCCCAGGGCAGGGCCCGAACGGAGAGATCATCCCCGACCCGAGCTACGGCGGCCAGATCCAAACCGGGAGCCTTCAGGGGGTTCCTACCGAGGCTGTCGTTCGCGTGTTCTGGGAGGAAGAGTCTGGGGAATACGGGGACGGCACCCCGTTTTCGCTTCGGCGTCCCCGCTACGAGTACGAGTCGCTCTCGTTCGGACCGCTGCCCACGGATCTTCTCGAGTCGGGGCGCACGGCGCCGATCATGATCGGGCTCGGCCTTCTCGATGCCATCCCCGAACAGGTTTTGGCGTCCTGGGAAGACCCGGACGATGAGGATGGCGACGGCATCAGCGGTCGCATCAATCGCGTCTGGGACGTGACCGCGGGCGAGCTTCGCCCTGGACGCTTTGGTTGGAAGGCCGAGGAACCCACGGTCCGCCAGCAATCCGCGGGAGCGCTCGTCGGTGACATGGGCATCACATCGCCCATCTTTCCGGATCAGAACTGCCCAGCGCCGCAGGTCGCATGCGCGGAGGCCCCGAACGGCGGCGAACCCGAGATTCCGCAAGCGAACTTCGACCGACTCGTCTTCTACAGCTCGACCCTCGCTCCGCCGACACGCGAAGACTACGACGACCCAGAGGTTCTTCGCGGGCGCGAGTGGATGCGCGACCTCGGGTGTACGTCGTGTCACCGCGAGACAGTTCAGACCGGTGAGCACCCGGAGATCCCAGAGCTCTCGTTCCAGGACATTCGACCGTTCACCGATCTACTCCTGCACGACATGGGGGAGGGACTCAGCGACGACCGCCCCGCGTTCGGTGCCTCGGGCCGCGAATGGCGCACCGCACCGCTTTGGGGTATCGGACGAGTCGAGCTGGTCAACGACCATACGTTCTTCCTCCACGACGGTCGGGCCCGCGGGTTCGCCGAAGCGATCCTCTGGCACGGGGGAGAAGCCGAGGAATCAAAAGAAGCCTTCCGCAACCTTCCTGAGATCAACCGCGCTGAACTAATTCGATTCTTGGAGTCCTTATGAACCCCCGTTCCCTCTTCTTGTGTCTTGTCCTCGCGTTGGTCCTCGGTTGCTCAGGCTCTTCCGAACCTGCGTTTGACCAGAGCGCGCTCGTCGATTCACTCGGGACGGTGGTCATCATCCCAACGTACGAGGCGTTCGCCGACGAAGCCGACGCCTTGGCAATCGAAGCCGAAGCGTTTTGCGCCGATCCCACGGTTAGTGCGCTCGAGTCGCTGCAAGCCCAGTGGCGGAGTGCTCGCGTTCGGTGGAAGCAAAACGATGTCATCGCGTTCGGTCCCTATCGGGAGCAGCCGTGGCGCCTCGGTCCCCGCATCGATTTCTTCCCCGTCCGAGAGGACACCATCGCCGAGAACCTCGCAGTCGATGAACCGTTCACCCTCGAGCGTGTCAGTGCTCTTGGCACGGCAAGTCGCGGGCTCGCAACGATGGAGTTTCTGATCTTCGACACCGACGGCGTCGACGCCGCGTTGTCCCGGCTTCAGGGCGAAGACGGCGCACAGGCGTGCGACTATGCGGTCGCGCTCGCCCAGGACCTGAGCGTGAACGCCGAAGCGATGGTCACAGCGTGGTCCGAAGACGGCGACAACTACCTCGGTTCACTTCTCGACTCCGGTGAGCCCGGTACGCAGTTCGACTCGGTGCGCGCCGTCACCAACGAGATCGTGAACCGCATGCTGTTCGTCGCCGACGACATTCGCGTCAAGAAGCTGGGAGCGCCGCTCGGCGTCGAGACCGGCGGCGAGCCACGGCCCGACGAAGTGGAAAGCCGCTACAGCGATCACTCCCTTGCCGATATCCTCGCGAACCTCGACGGCCTCGAAAACCTCTACCAAGGCGAGTTCGAAGGGACGAGTGGCATTAGCGTCAGAGAGTGGGTCGAAACACGAAACCGTCGCGTCGCGGGTGAGGTGCTGGACGAGATCGAGAACACGCGGTCGGCCGTACTGGCGATTCCCGAGCCCCTTCGGCTGTCGGTCGAAACCGACCCTGCATTGGTCGAAACCGCCATCGACGCAGCCTTTGAGCTTCGGAACGCGATCGGAATCGACATGGTGAACGCCCTCGGCAGCACCGTGAACTTCAACGACACCGATGGCGACTGAGCGCCTACCAGACCGGCTCGCCGCACCGGTCGATGGGGCCAGCCTAGGCGTCTTTCGGGCCGCCTTTGGCTTGATGATGCTGTACAGCATCGTCCGCTTTTGGGCGAAGGGCTGGATCTCGGAACTCTACATCGAACCCGAACTCCTCTTCCCCTACTGGGGGTTCTCCTGGCTCGAGCCATGGCCGGGCATCGGCATGTACGTTCACTTCGCGGTACTCGGCGTGCTTGCGTGCTTGATCATGTTGGGTCTCTGGTCACGCCCAGCACTCGTGCTGTTCTTCGTGGGCTTCACGTACGTTGAGCTCCTCGACCGAACGACCTACCTCAACCACTACTACTTCATCAGTATCCTGTCGCTGCTCCTGGCGTTCCTGCCCGTCGAGCGCGCCGTGTCTCTGAGCCGGTGGCTCGGCAGGACAACCGGGCCTCAGAGCGTGCCACATTGGGCGCTCATCGTGGTGCGTTGTCAGGTCGGTCTCGTTTACGTGTTTGCGGGGCTCGCAAAGCTTCGCGCGGACTGGCTTCTCCGAGGAGAACCCCTTCACACCTGGCTCGCGGCCCGCAGTGACATCCCATGGATCGGTGCGTGGCTCGACGACCAAGCGGTCGCCATCGGGGCCAGCTGGGCCGGTGCGTTGTTTGATCTGTGCATCGTGCCACTGCTCCTTTGGCGACGAACGCGAGTCCCGGCCTATTGCGCCCTCGTCGGGTTTCACCTGGTGACGGGGTACCTCTTCTCCATCGGCGTCTTCCCGATCGTGATGATCCTTGGCGCCACGATCTTCTTCGAGCCCAGCTGGCCGCGAAGGTTCATGAGACGGCCGGCGGCTCCCCCTTCCGAGGCCTCCCACGAACCCCAAGCTGCGGGTCTTCGGCGTCCCCTGGCTTGGCTCGGGGCGACCTTGATCGCCATCCATTTCGCCTTCCAGCTGGCGTTCCCAATGCGTAATCTGCTCTACCCGGGCGACACGCTCTGGACCGAGGAGGGCTATCGATTCGGTTGGCGTGTGATGCTCATGGAGAAGACCGGCGAGATAGACCTTCGCGTCGTCGACAACCGCGATGGCCGAAGCTGGCTGGTCTCCCCGAGGGAACGCCTGACCCCGTTCCAGTACCGCATGATGGCCACGCAGCCCGACATGATGCTGACCTTCGCTCACCACCTTGCGTCGGAGTGGCACGACCGGGGGCACGAAGACGTCTCGGTCTATGCAGAGGCGTGGGCAGCTCTCAATGGGCGCCGCCGCCAGCGCCTGGTGGACCCTCACGTCGACCTTGCCAAAGAGACCGAGGGCTGGGCGCCCAAGCGCTGGATCGTTCCGCTCGCGCCGGACCCTGATATCGACGATCTCGGGAACTCGTCGGTCGCCGTGTCGGAGCCGCCCGATCCGATCGCTCACTAAAGGACGGCGTCACCCCGAGTTGCCCACTTGACGCCTCCGCGTCTCGTGGACAAAGCACCGCGGATGGGGACCCGAGAGCAGAGCGGCCGCTGGCGTCGTGAGCTGAGTGCGTTGCTGTCTATCGGGGTCCCGATGGGCTTGACGCAGCTCGTCGGCTTCTCGATCTCGACCGTCGACATCTTGATGATCGGTCGCCTCGGCCCGGAGCCTCTCGCCGGCGCGTCACTCGGTTTGGTCATCGTCTATGCGGTGTTCTTGTTTGGCTTCGGACCTGCGATGGCGGTCTCCCCAATGGTTAGTCAGGCGCTCGGCGCAGATCCGGATGACACTCAAGGTCCCCGTCGTTCGGTCCGCATGGCACTGTGGACGATCGGGCTCGGAATCCCCGCCTTGTCGTCGGTGTTCCTGTTCGCCCAAGAGATCGCCCTTGCGCTCGGCCAGCCCGCCATTCCCGCAGCGCTGGCGGAGCCGTACGTATTGGCTCTCGCTCCTGGCTTGCCGTTCATGGTCGCGACGATGGCGCTTCGGAACTTCCTCGCTGCGATCGAACGCACCAAGGTCCCGCTTCTGGTCATCATCTTCGTCACGGGACTCAACGCCTTCCTCAACTGGCTCCTCATCTACGGGAACCTAGGCTTCCCTCGGCTCGGGCTGATCGGTGCCGGGATCGCGTCGTCGCTTTCAAACATCACCGGGTTTTGCATCCTGGCGCTCTACATTCAGACCGAGCGGCGGAGTCGTCGCTTTCACCTCTTTCGCGGATTCTTCGTCCAGTCCGCGACCCATCTGCGCGAGGTTCTGCAGCTCAGCTGGCCCATCTCGGTGACCTCGATCTTCGAAGCCATGCTCTTCAACGCCTGCGTGTTCTTGATGGGGCGTCTTGGTGTCGACGAGATGGCGGCCTACCAGGTCGCCCTCAACGTGGCCGCCCTCGCATTCATGATGCCCCTCGGCCTTTCGATGGCCGGCGCGGTCCGCGTCGGGCTCATGCAAGGGGCAGGGAACCGTCCGGGGGTTCGCCGTGCGGCAGCGGTCTCGATCTTCGCCTGCATCGCCGCCATCATGCTCGTCGCGATTCCGGTCATGGTCGCTCCGAGGTTCGTCGCCGGCCTCTATCTCGACACCGGGGACCCCTCGAACGCCCATGTGCTCTCGATGGTTGCCTCGTTCTTGCCGATCGCGGCCGCGTTTGCCTTGTTCGACGCGACCCAAGTCGCCGCCAACCAAGCGCTGCGGGGCCTCAAGGACGTCCGGGTCCCGATGGTGGTCACGGCGATCAGCTACTGGGGCATCGGCTTTCCCGTTTCCGCGTGGCTGGGACTTGCCACGCCCCTTGGCGCGATTGGTGTGTGGTGGGGCCTTCTTGCCGGCCTCGCAGCCGCTGCACTTCTCCTAGGGGCTCGCCTCTTGTACCTGACCCGGCCCTAGAAGGGGTCCAACGTCGGCCCGATTGCGCGTCGGTGTGCCCTGCGCTAGTTCTGCGGCCCCCGATCAGCAGGAGTTGGCTGGACTTGAGCGCGCGCACCATACTTCGGTCTCACGACCGATGACAGACAAAGCTACAGCACGCACCGCGCGTGACATCCTTGAAGAGCGCGGTGAAATGGGGAAAGACACGGTGGCCGCCCGCGTCGACGGTGCCGTCGTGGACCTTCACACGCCGCTCCCGAACGGCACCACCGAGGTGCGCCCGATCGGCGCACACGAAGAGGCCGCGCTTGCGGTGATCCGACACTCGAGCGCGCACGTCATGGCAGACGCGGTCCAGCGGCTCTTCCCGGGCACCAAGGTCGCGTTTGGGCCAGCCACCGACGACGGTTTTTACTACGACTATCAGCGTCCAGAGGGCACCTTCTCGGAAGACGACCTTCGCGCCATCGAAGAGAAGATGGCGGAGATCATCGATGCGGACAGCCCATTTCGCCGAGAGGTCGTCACGCGTGATGAGGCCCGCGGCCTTCTGCAGTCGCTCGACGAGACATTCAAGCTCGAACAC
>JBCCEK010000246.1:0-6092 GCA_039030295.1 Myxococcota bacterium
CAATCACGGACGGAGGACGACCGCGTTGGCCTCGATCGACAACGCAGGAATCTGATCGCCGGCCCCGTCCGACTCGAGGTGCTTTCGCTCGGCGGGGCTCCGCTCGCGCCGATGCACGGTTCCCTCGACGATCGCGGTCTTCCCGACGCTGTCCATCGGCACGACGAACGCATGACCGGCCATCGGCACAAACGCTCGCGCGCCGCGCTCGTCGGCGAGCTCAAGCCAGCAGCCTCGCTTCTGACATACGCGCTCGATCGTTCCTTCGGTTTGAACGGTCTGCCCTTCAAAGCGCTCTGGGTCGGTCGCAATCTCGGTCAGGAGCGTGATCGCACCGTCTTCGGCGAGCACCTCACCGAAGACACGAGGCGCAGGTTGGTCGGCCTGGTCGTCTACGCCTTGCTTCTCGCACGCTGCCGACAAAGCCAGCACCGTTACCCCGCATACGATCAACCCGCGCAACATGCTCAGCCTCGGATGTGGTAGCCGCCGTCGACGTTTCGTACGTCGCCCGTGACTCCCGTGTCAGGCGATAGCAGGTAGGCGACCTCTGCGGCAAGGTCCTCAGGTCGCGCGTTGCCGAGAGGGCTGAGGTCCTCGCAGAGGCGCTCGGCATCGGCGAGGCCAGGGATCGCGCCTCCGGCCTTGCTCCCCGTGTACGGCGAGAACCGAACACCATTCACCCGAATCCGGTGGCTCCGTCCGAGTTCATCGGCAAGCTCGCGAATGATTCGCTCGAGCGCGGCCTTCGAAACCCCGACGTTCTTGTAGGGGTGACGCATCACGAACTCGGCACCTCGATAGCTCACGGCAACGATAGAGCCCCGCTCGGCCAGCACGCCGCCGGCGAGGAGCGATCGCGTCAAAGAGATGAGCGAGTACGCGGACACGTTCATCGCTTGCATGAACTCGTCGCGGGTGACTTCCAACAGAGGCTTCACCGCGCCGGCGCGAATCGTCTTGTCCATCGCGATCGAATGGAAGACACCAGTCAGCGTGATCTTCTCATCACTCAGCCTGCGCGTGACTTCGTCGATGCTCGCATCGAGCGTGACGTCGAGGGGCAGCGTGATCACGTCCGAGCCGTATCGACGATGGACCGTGGCTTCGAAGGACTCGTAGGTGCTCTGCAGAAAGGTCCTCGCCTTGTCCGACAGAAGCTCGTGATGTGGCGTGAGCCCGAGGCCGGTACAGACCAGCCGACAACCCTCGTTCAACAATCGGTCGGCCACCGACGTGGCGAGTGATTTCTCATCGTTGATCCCCGTGATCAGATAAGTCCGCGTTTCCTGTTCATTCGACATGCTCAACACTCTCCCGTGGTGGATAGAAACACTCGACTCAGCTTTGGCCCTGCGCGAGCGAGAACCCGATGCGGCCATCGATCTCGCGAAGCCACTCGGCGCCGCACAAGGTGTAGTGGTGGGCAGCCGCTGCCAGAACACCTACGAGCGCCGTCTGTTCTGCAGCTTCGTGGCTCTCAAAGCGCACGCGATAGTGGTTGATGCAATCGGTGTAGGGTGAGGCCGACGGCCAAACCTGCGTACCTCGGTTGGAAATCATCGTGACTTCGAGGCCTGGCACGAGGTCCCCAAGCTTCGACGCGACGGACTCAGGCGCTTCCGCCGACTCCAGAAACACATCAACGCCTCGCAAGCGCGTCTCCTGGGGCGCCCGGCTGACGCGCATCCTCGGCTCCTGCCGGGCAACCTTGTGCATCGGCGTGGGTTGGTCGTCGGGAAGTGACAGCGCGTCGATCTCGTCGAGGATCCGGTCGAGGAACGTCGAGGTACGAAGGATCCGGACCGGGTCGTCGAGGTTTGGTCGTCGGTGCAGATCGACGAGCGTGCGCTCGAGCGCGGTCTCGATGACACTCGCGTGCCTCACGAGTCCCACGTGCCGGAGCATCATCGTTCCGCTGAGCAGCAGCGCGCTGGGGTTGGCTAGATCCTGGCCCGCGATGTCGGGCGCGGTGCCGTGGACGGCTTCAAAGATGCAGATGCCGTCTCCGATATTGGCAGACGGCGCGTAGGCAAGGCCGCCAACGAGACCCGCGGCGAGGTCGGTCAGAATGTCGCCCTGCAGGTTCGGCATGACCACGACATCGAATTCTGTGGGGTCGACGACGAGCCGCATGGCCATGGCATCGATGATCACGTCATCGGCTTCGAGATCGGGATAGTTCTTCGCGACATCGTAGAAGGTTTCCAGGAAGAGTCCGTCCGTGAGCTTCATGATGTTGGCTTTGTGCCCACAGGTGACACGCCTAGCGCCCTTGCGAGAGGCCATCTCGAACGTGTAGCGATGAACCTGCTCACAGCCCGGACGCGTGATCAATCGCCGACACTGGGCCACATCGTGAGTCTGCATGTGCTCGATGGCACCATAGGTATCCTCGATGTTCTCGCGGACCATCGTGAGGTTGAGCTGCTGTGTGCCGAGCGGCGTCGGCACCCCTGGCAGGGTGCGGTAGACTCGCTTGTTGGCGAAGGTCCCCCAAAGCTTGCGGGCGGTGACGTTGACGCTCTTGTAGCCGCCGCCTTTTGGCGTTTCCATCGGGCCCTTGAACAAGATGCCGGTCGATTCGACCGACCGCCGGGCCGGCGCGCTGATCCCCGTCTGCTCACCGGCGAGCGCAACCACTTTGCCCATCTCCACCATCTCGTACTCGAGGGGCACGTTGGCCTTTGTGAACACATCGAGTACCGCGCCCATGATCTCTGGCCCGATCCCATCGCCCATCGCCACGGACACCTTCATCGACGACCCTCCCAATCACAAGAAACAGAAATCACGAAATTCATCTCAGGTATTCCTAAGGCGAAAACCCGCTTCCGCAAGGCCGTCGCACGCGTTTCGAAGCGCCAGCGGAGGGTGAACCGGGCGCGAAGGGGCAGGCCGTCAGCCCGGAAGCGGCCGGCCAATGATGTCGGCGGTGCTGTCGATCACGGCATGGGTCGCGACCTGCTCTGCCGAGACGACGACGGTGGCGCCAGACTCTCGGAGCGGTGCCTCATCCATCACGTACTGCGACCGCACGAGGATCGGCACGTGCGGCGCGGTCTCGCGAATCACGCGAACGGCGAGCAACGAAGCTCTGGCGTCGTTGATGCTGACGACCACGAGCTTGGCGCGCTCGCAACCAAGCTCCTCGAGGAGATCGCGGTGCGTCACGTCGCCGAGAACCGCTCGCGCACCGGCTGCACGCGCGGCCCTGACGTTGTCGGTGTTGACGTCGACCGCCACGTAGGGAATGTCGCTTTGCCTCAAGACCTCGCAGAGCTCCCGCCCGGCCACGCCGTAGCCGGCGACGATCACGTGATCGTCGTGGGGCTCATCCGGATCGACGCCAGGGGGCTCCGCACCGAGCCGGTCGTTCAACCAGGGAACGCGCGCAGCGCGGCTGGCAAGATGTGGGCCAAACGCGATGATCATGGGCGTCAGCATCATCGAGAGAATGATGGCGATCAGAACGTTGTTCTGGAGACCGGTGCTCAGGAGCTCGGTCGCCTTCGACTGGTTGAGCAGGACGAACGAAAACTCGCCGACCTGACACAACGTCGCACCTGACAGTGTGGCCACGCGCGTCGGGAGACGAAGGAGTCTTGCGGTCGCAAACACGATCGCGAACTTCCCAACGAGGATCGCCAAGAGCAAGCCCAGGACAGTGAGGGCGTGCCCCGCAATGTCGGAAAGGTCGAGGAGCATCCCGATCGAGACGAAGAAGAGGCTCGCCAGCACCTCCCTCGCAGGGATCAGGTCCGACATCGCTTGATGGCGGAACTCGCTGCCCGCGACGACGAGGCCTCCGAGGAACGCCCCGAGTGCGACCGAGATCCCGGCCATCGAGACGAGCCACGCGGTGCCGAAACAGACCAGGAACACGGTCAGCACGAAGAGCTCGCGCTGCCGCGTCCGAGCCACGAAACGAAGCAACGGAGGCACAAGGACGCGCGCCGCAAGCACCACGCCACCGAGGACTCCGACGGCCGTCGCGATCGTCACCACGACATCTCGGGTGGACCCACCCTCGCCCGCAAGAAGCGGAATCGCGAGGATCATCGGAATCACGCAAAGGTCCTGGAACACGAGGATTCCGACCGCCACTTTGCCGTGGGGGGCGTCGAGCTCTCCCCGCGTGGCGAGACCACGAAGGACGACCGCGGTGCTGGACACAGCGACGACAAAACCAAGAAGGATGGCTGACGGCAGTTCGAGCCCCATGAACGTGGCCACGCCCACAGTCGCCGCGATCGTCCCGAACACCTGGACGCTGCCGCCGATCAGCGCCGCACGCCACACCCGTTTGAGCCGTCCGAGCGACAACTCGAGGCCAATCCCGAACAAGAGAAGCACGACACCAGTCTCGGCGAGGGTCTGGACGTGGCCCTCGCTCGCCACCAACCCAAGTCCGCTTGGGCCAGCGAGCACGCCGGTAAAGATGAAGCCGGCGATCGAAGGGACTCGGAGTGGCCTCAGGAGCGCGACCACGATGACCGCCGCCCCCAGCACCACGACCAGATCTCTGAGGAAGTCGGCGCCGTGCATCCGTACCTATGCCCTGAACGATTCCCTCACCGCGCGCAACGTTGGATCGACCCAGTGCGAGTTCTGCCCAACCCAAGGACGCGCGAGCAGACCCGGGTCTCCCGGTTGAGAACAGGCGAGAACCGACTACACCGCGGAGCGATGGGCCTCGATCTCGCGCTCGCCACGATCCTCTCTCCCGTGGTGCTGTTCTTCGTCCTCGGCCTCGTCGCCGCCCTGGCGCGCTCGGACATGTCCATTCCGGAGGCGTTCTCGAAAGGCATCGCGATCTATCTGATGATGGCGATCGGCATCAAAGGGGGCGTCGAGATGTCGAAGAGTGGCCTCACGACCGAGGTCCTCGCCGTCATGGGGGCGGGCATTGCGCTGTCCTTCGTGCTCCCCCTGATCGCCTATCTCTTGCTCAGGCTGACGACCAAGCTCGGTCAGATCGACGCAGCGGCCACGGCCGCCCACTACGGCTCGATCTCGATCGTGACGTTCGTGGCCGCCACCCAAGCGGTCTCGCTGGCAGGGCTCGATAGCTCGGGTTACCTCGTGGCGATCGCGGCGCTGATGGAAACCCCGGCGATCATCAGCGCGCTCCTCCTCGTCGGTCGTCGGACCCGAAGCGAGGATGAACCGGGCGGCGGCAAACGAGAGTTGCTGCGCGAAGTACTGCTCAACGCGTCGGTGGTCACCCTCGTCGGGGCACTGCTCATCGGTTGGGTCACCGGGACCGAAGGGATGGCGAAGGTCGAGGCGTTCTTCGTGACACCGTTGCAAGGGGTGCTGTGCTTGTTCCTGCTCGACATGGGCCTCGCGGCGGGTCGCGGCCTCCGAAAAGGCTACAAGATGTTGGGCCCGGCGACGATCGCCTTCGGGCTCTACATGCCGCTCGTCTCGGCGGCCATCGCGGCCGCCCTTTGCGCCGTCCTGCCGATTTCCCAGGGGAGCGCCGCCCTCTTCATCACCTTGGGCGCATCATCGTCGTACATCGCGGTCCCCGCGGCAATGAGGCTCGCGCTCCCAGAAGCCAGGCCCTACATCTATCTAACCTTGTCTCTTGGGGTTACCTTTCCCTTCAATCTGACCGCCGGCATCCCGCTGTACATTCTCATCGCACAGTGGGTCGCGGGCTAAGGAGCGCCGCCATGCACGACAAACAAAGACTCGAGATCATCGTCGAGCGCATGGCACTCAGTCGCGCGTGCAACATCCTCGAGGACGCGAAGCTCACCGGCTACACCGTGCTCCCCGCCATGGCAGGCTTCGGGGGCAACACCCATTGGCGAAGCGAGGGAGACCTATCGACGACGCAGGAGATGGTCGTCGTCATCGCCATCGGCGACCAAGCTAAAGTCGAACAGGCCCTTCAGGATCTCCACCGATTGCTCGAACGCCACGTCGGGGTGCTTACGGTCGGAGATGTGCGGGTCTTAAGGGCCGGTCGGTTCTGACGCGGGCACTCCCCGGCACCGAGTTCAACGGCGGCGACGACAACCCCCGTCGTTACTCGACGATGATCGCCCCGCAGGGAAACTCGGCCGTGAAGGTGGCCTCTC
>JBCCEK010000247.1:0-6082 GCA_039030295.1 Myxococcota bacterium
GCGAAAGGCAGGCAGAAGCTCGAGACGGTGCCTGCCTGGAAGCACATGCCGCCCCGGTTGCCGCACAGCGTGAAGTCCTCGACGGGGATCGCGATGCAGTCACCGGTAATCGGGTCACACCGGTCTTCCGTGCACTCGAAACCATCATCGCACTCCTTGGGCATCCATCCGTCGTCACTCGGGTCAAGCGGGTCGTCGCCGAGATCGTTCGGGTCTGGGACCGCGCATGCCGGCGCTACACAGGTCGGCTCGTAGAACGTGGGTGGTTCGTCTCCAGGGATCGCGCAGAACCCTGGTGTCGTCGAGAGGGCGCCGTCGACGATCGGGAAGCACGTGGCTCCCTCGAGGTTTTCGTTGCTGCAACGCCCGGCGCCGCCCGGGCACAGACCCAAACTGGAGGCGTCGTTGCAGCATTGGGAGTCGGTGAAGGCCGTGTCGGAGAAGCATTGTGTGTTCGTGCGGGCGCACGTGCTGTTTGCCTTGCATGACTTCCCCGCAGCCTCCGATTCGCCATCGCAGAGCGGCCCCTGTTGAATCGTCGCACCGACGCATGTCCCGGATGCCGGGTCACATGCGTTCATCGTGCAGTCGTTGCCGTCCTCGCACGCGATGCCTCCGCATTGGCCGCTCCCGGGCTCGCCATCTTTCCAAGCGCACTGAGTGGTGCCCGCGATATCGACGCACTCTCCCGCTTGTGCCGTCCCATCGGTGCTTGGGGGATCTTGGCCTGTTGGGTCGCACGGATGCCCAGGGTTGAAGGCCAAAGCCTGTGGGCACATGCTCGCCCAGTTGGCCCCCTCGTTCTCGCATACCTCGTCAGGGCAGCAATTGATGCGGCCGTACCCCCTACGAAGGCACGGATCGGTGGTGTTGCATGTCACCCCACCTTGGTCGTCTTTGACGCAGACCCCTTTTTCAAAGCCCACCGAACATTCGAGGAAGTCCTGTTGGCTTGGCACAAACTCGCAGGTCGCACCACCTGGTGTGTTGTAGCAGATGTCGTCGGTGCAGTCGTTGTTGTCGTTGCACGTCCCGGCACCGCACACAGATTCCAGACACTGGTAGCGTTCCGCCGGTGGGTTAGGGAACTCGGACGTATCAAAGCACCGATACGTGATCCCGTCTCCGGAATCCGTGTTGCAAAGCTGGCCATTCCCGGCGAACCGGTTGTTGCACACACCGTTGACCGATCGGGGTGGCGCTACCATGCAAGGTTCGTCGGCGGGCGGGCAGTCGAACTCGGCATCGCAGCTGACCTGGCCGTACAGCGGGGTCACAAGCACCCACACGAGCGCAAACAGCGCGAGCGTTTTGAAGGGAGATTGCTTCATGAGGTGACGCGCTGGCGGGCGTGGCGCCAGCGTCGAAAATGATGCAACCACCCGCTACCGTCATTGTCCATACGCAATTGTTCGCATCGCGGAGTTCCCTTCAGCACGCCCCGGTTGCTCCTACCGACCACCCGGAATCCCGCGTAACCCTTTGGGAGCGCCTTGCCACTTCCGCGTTTGCTGGCCAATCTACCTGCGGGATGAAGTCCGCCTTATCCTTAGTCTTCCTGCTCGCGTTCGCGGGTACGGGTTGCGCGACCGTGCCTTGCGCGAGCGGGTTCGTCGAAGCGCTCGGGTTGTGTGTCGCCGAAGACCAAGTTCCTGATCCAACCTGCACGCCGGGATGCATCGCATCGGCCCATGAGATTTGTGGAGGGACGCTCGCAGAGCCCGAGTGTGTCTGCGCGCCAGGATACGAGGGGGTACCGTGCGAATGGGGCACCGTCCCCAACGACCCGGGGTTCTCAGAGGGAGGCGACGCGTGGGTGAGTCCCATCAACGCGCGCATCGTCCCAAGTGATCCTTCACCGCCGGTCGACCCTGGGTTCGCCGAGCTCGATGGGATCGTGAACTGCGAAGGTGGCGTCATCAGCCAGTTAGTCGACATGCCTCCGATCGAGGCCGCGGATCCCTTCGTTGCGGAGGTGACGTATCGGGGGTTCGGCGTCAACGACGTCGCGTTCGGATTCAATCGCGCTTGGACGCGACTGCCCGTGATGGGGACGTCGGCCGACGACTACCAGTGGATCGAGCGCGCGCGAATTTGTCTTGGCGATGCAGCCTACGGTGGGCCCGTCCTCTTTCAGTTCGCGGCGTCGGAGCGGGGTAGTGCGTGCCCGATCCAGGGCGGGCGAATCGAAGTCGATCGCTTCTCGGTCGAGTTGGCCGAGCCCGGAGAGTGCCCCCTGCCAGGAGAGGTGGTCAACGGAGAGGCAGACGATCCCGGAGACGAGTCCATCCCGTGGATACGCGAAACGCAGGGGGATGCTGTCGCCGACTACGTCGGCGAACAGGGTTTGAGTGCCGTGAGGATCGGTTCGCCCGACTCGGCGTTCGGCGATGCGGCGTCGATGCAGACGGTCGTTTCAGTGCCACTCCCGAGCACGTTGCCGTCCCCCGCTCTCCGGATCGCCTGGCGTGCGACCAGTGACGTGTTCTTTCAGATGGAGATCGGGACGTTCGGCGGCATTTTCTCGACGGACCGACCTCTTGGCACCCTTCGGGGGACGGGCGCCGACGAGGTGAGCACATACTGCCTGGCCCCATGGACCCACGGAAACGTCATTGACCTGGCGTTCGTGATGCTTGGGAATCTCCCGGGAGCTGCCGTTGAGCTTCTGGTCGACTCCGTGCAGGTGGTCACCGATCTTCGCTGTTCGGACGCGACCGAGAACCTTGACCCGACGTTCGCGGCCGCATCCTTGCCGCGGACCGGCACGATCAGTCTGGGCTCCACCGCCGGAACGTTTCGGGTCGTGGCTGACTCTGAGCGAGCTCGTACCGTCGAAGAAGAACCGACAGGGTTCCTCGAGATTACATACTCGTCGACCGCCGTACAAAACATCGTGGACGAGTGGGTACTGGTGCCTGAGCCCGACGACAACGGAGATCCGAGGGTGAGCTTCTGGGCCAACATCCCGTTGCAGCCCTCGATCCCGATTCGGAGGTTCATCGGGCTGGTTCAGGACGAGGAAGGTGACCTCTTCGGTGCGGGCGATTGGGGTTTCTACGAGGCTTGTCTTCCGCGAACGTGGGCCGGTCGCTGGTATCGGGTGCAGGTTCAAGTGGGTGGGGTGGGGTCCCCTCCGGAGACGGAGGTCAGCCCCATCGAGCGGATTCTCATCGATGACATCACCGTCGACACGAACGCGTCCTGCGTCGTTGATCCGTAGACCCGCCGACCCGCGCGACCGTGACCCATTTTTCGTGGACGCTCCGAAACGAAGCCGATACGGTCGCCTCTTGAAAGGAGCGTCCGAGTCGGACGGGCACCACCCGATGAAAGGCATCCTACCCTACCTACAAGTCACCCACACAGGCGATGCCATCGCTTGGTACGAGCGCGTCTTTGGCGCGAAAGAAGTGCGCACGCGGTTGGTGGCGCCGGACGGGACCTGCATGAACGCAGAGATCGAGATCGAGGGCACGCGCCTGATGCTTGCGGACGAGAGGCCGGACGTCGGGTCGGCCAGTCCGGCGACGCTTGATGGCACGTCGGTGGTCCTCAACCTGCACGTGGCCGACTCCGATGCCGTGTACCAGCGCGCGCTCGACGCGGGGGCCGAGGAGGTCTACCCGCTTGCCGATCAGTTCTACGGCGACCGCGCCGGGCGCGTGCGCGATCCGTTCGGCCATCACTGGATCATAGCGACGCGCGTGAAGGAAGTTCCCGAGGACGAGATGCTTGCGGCGTTCGAGGCGATGTTCGGTTAGTAGCGAGCTGGGGCGCGTCGCCTCAACGATCAGGCGCCGAGATGTTCTGAATGCACCAAGTGACCTCGAGGAAGCAAAGGCTCTTGGCTCGGTTGGTCGTCACCAGGATGCAACCGCTCGGGCAATCGGTTCGGCCGACCGAACCCATGTAGCCGTACTCCGCGCATCCCACCTCGTCGGTGAAGTCGCCGAGGCTTGGCGGGATATTTTCGAGAACGCGAGAGAAGTCCGTCAGCTCGTCGTCTGCCAAGAAGTCCTCTTCGTACGAGT
Source organism: Myxococcota bacterium (assembly GCA_039030295.1). Classification (GTDB taxonomy): domain Bacteria; phylum Myxococcota_A; class Polyangia; order Polyangiales; family Houyiibacteriaceae; genus SG8-38. The sequence goes on from JBCCEK010000247.1 coordinate 4,035, forward strand.
CAGCGCTCGTGATCGTCGCGGTCTCGCTCGCTGCTGAAATGGTGAACGTTCTCCGGAACATTTCTCCGTAGGGGCGACCATCCGTCGGGCCTCCGGCGTCGAACTCGAGATCTAGCAACGTCTGGGCGCCCTCGTCCCCTGGAGGGTCAACGAGGTACCGGACGAAAAACTCACCGCGGTTGTCCGGGGCGGGGTCGCACCAGTCGCCGGAGTCCAGGACGCTTCCCGCCGAGGTCGCGTCGATCCGAACCAAGGACACCGCCATCGTCCAGGGGAACCGATCCGGATCCGCGATCGGGGTACCGCCCGTGCCGGGCATCCCGCCCGCACCGTTGCCTCCGCCTCCAGCCGTGCCACCGGTGCCTGCCTCGGTCGCGTCATCTCCGCAGCCACCCGCAATGAGAGCCAGCACACACACCAACACCAACGTTCGCATCGTCTCGCGCACCATAAGTCACAGTCCCCTTCGTCCAACACAGTGGCACATTGCTCGACTTCTCGACAACGTTTTGCCCTTTGACCTATCGTGAACGGATGCGCGCGACCCTTCGAACTCTGTTCGTGCTCTTAATCGTGGCTGGCTGCGGAGACGGCGGCACCGACGGCTCCCCCAACGGTGCTGGTGGCGGCGGAGTCGACCCAACCACAGGCCCGGACCGTGAGGTGGTTACCATCTACTTCGCCGGCACCGGCCTTACCGTCGAGATGTGGCAACGCGGCGCGAGCAAGTTCGAGCGGACTGAAACGGTCGCGCTCCTTCACCAGTTTCATCGGGTGGAGCCCGACTATCCCAACCACCACAAGGGCTTCGTCAACGGTTTTCCAAGCGCCGACCTCGTTTTGACGCGTGCCGAATGGGCGAACCAAACCGATCGCGGAATGGCGGTCCTCGAGGAAGTCGTTCGTACGACCGATTGCGAAGGCGCATGCATCATCGTCAATCTCGTCGGCTACAGTCGCGGCGGCGTCTCGGCGATGCACTTTGCCCACCAGCTCGAGACCAACCAACTCTACGCGGAGCTCAGTCCAAAGGTAGGCCAGGTCAACATCCTCGCGTTTGATCCGGTGCCGGGTGACCCAGGCGGGCTTTTGGCCAGCAACCTCAACCTAAGTCCGGGCGTCAATTACCTCGGCTTTTACTCGATCGACGAACGGTCAACCTTGTTTCACGCGGCATTTCCCTCGATCCCGAACGACGTCGGTCCTCTTCGTGAGTTCTTCAGCGTCCCGGGTAGCCACGAGACCCTCGTCGGAAACACCTACATCAACGGTCACCGCGCCAGCGAAGGCAGTGACGACGTCAACTTGCGGCGGCTGCCGATTACGCTTCGCCGATTCGCCGTGGAGTTGTTGGGGTCGTCGACGTGGGGACACGTGCGGTACAATGGCGATGTCGACCCAAGCCTCGACCTCGATTGGTACGGCCCCGAAACGGATCTCACGGCGATTCGCCAGCAGTTCGTCGATGACCTCTCCGGGATCTACGCGATCGATCAGAGCCTCTACCGCGACATGCGTGAAACGAGCTTCGTCCGGATTGCCGGCCTCGACATCAGGGACGCGTGGTCTGCCGGTCAGTGTCTCAACGCGCCCACCGAATCTATCGCTAGCGCCAACCCGAGGTGTACCTATTTCAGGCCCAACGGATATGGCTCGGGGGATCTCGGGCGTTCCGACGCACCCTTCAATGACGTGGACAACATCCGCAACCTGAACGCTGTCGACGGGGATTTCGTCTTGTGGGACCTCCTGGTCGAGTACGGAAGCCTCGACGTCGACGACGATTTCGTCGACTACGCGGACGACAACTGCCCGACGGTGGCCAACCCCGACCAAGCCGACGCCAATGGCAACGGGGTAGGCGACGCCTGCGAGTAGGGGCCTGTGACCAAGAGGCCGCCGAGTGCTCTAGACCGCTCTCACCTGAGACTGATCGGCTGCGACTTGTCCTCGAAGCCGCTCGCGGCGTTGCTCACCGCTTGAAATAGCGTTGCTATTCCTGCGGGTTCCCGCCTTGCGAGCGACTCCGAGTCCTGCGTCTCGCTCGC
>JBCCEK010000248.1:0-6037 GCA_039030295.1 Myxococcota bacterium
GAAAACGGCAACGACGAGGAGGGCACGCATGAGTGGGAACGAAGACTACCGGGTGACCCGGGACAAGACGAACAAGCCGACAACGGCACTGACGAACGACCCAATAATGATGCCGATCTTGGCCTCGACCAAGAGATCGCCGGTCATGCCGAGAGACGCGATGAAGAGGGCCATCGTGAAGCCGATCCCGCCGAGAAGCGCCGCCCCTGCAAGGATGGGCCAGGTCACACCGCCGGGTCGCGCCGCCCAGCCGAGCTTCTCGGTCAGCCAAGCCGCCGAGAAGATCCCAAGCCCCTTTCCAAATAAAAGCGAGGCCGCGACCGCGACCGCGACGGGCTCTGTGACCAAGTCGACATCGATGGTGACGCCGGCATTGGCGAGCGCGAACACCGGCATGATGAAGAAGCCCACCCAAGGATGGAGGCCGGTCTCGAGTCGGAACAAGGGAGACACCGCCTCGCGGGAAGCGAACGATAGGTCCGCGACGATCGCTCTAGCCTTGTCGAGCGTCGTCTCCTCGGCGCGGAGCGTTTCGTCCGTGTACCGAAGGAAGCCCATGAACTTCGACCCCCCGAGCCAAGGGTTGGCGGGCGTCAGGAGCCCGAGGGCAACGCCGGCAATCGTCGGGTGAACGCCCGACTTGAGAGTGCACAGCCACACCCAGACACCGACGAGGAAGTAGATGCCGACGGACCGCACGCCGAGACGGCTCATGACGACGACGACGACGAGTCCCAGGACTGCCCCCCCGAGCCAGATCCCACTGATCGACGAGGTGTAGAAGAGCGCGATGACCAACACCGCGAGGAGGTCGTCGACGATCGCAAGCGACAGAATCAGGATCTTGAGGCCGTGAGGGATTCGGTTGCCGAGGAGCGCCATACACCCGACGACAAACGCGATGTCGGTGGCCATGGGGACGGCCCAACCCGACTGACCTGGCTTGCCATACTGAAGCCCGAGGTAGATCACGACAGGGACGATCACGCCACCAAGCGCCGCGGCGACGGGAAGAACGACCTTCTTGGGGTCGCTGAGCTCGCCGATCGCCATCTCGCGTTTGATCTCGAGGCCGATCACGAAGAAGAAAACCACCATCAAGCCATCGTTGATCCAATGGGACAGCGGATAGGCGAGCTCGAAGTCCCCGATCGCGACACGCACTGACTGATGCCAGAAGTGATCGTACGCGGCGGCGTAGGGTGAGTTCGCCGCGATCAGTGCGATGGCCGTACAGATCAACAGAAACACACCGCTGGCGGATTCGATGTGGAGGAACGCAGAGAACGGGCGTTGCAGCCTCTGAATCGGACGGTCGGGAAGATGCGTAATTCGGGAGTACGACAGGTTCGGGTCGTCCATTGGCAACCGACTTATCGCGGAACGTGCTAGAACGCCAGAACGCATGTGGTTGGGTGAACCGACGATCGCCTGGTGGTTCTTGGGCGTCAGTCTCTTGGGGGCGATCTTCACACTCAACGCGTTCCTGCCGGTGCGTCGCGTGCCGGCGTTGTTCGTGCCGAGCTTCTTTGGGTCGTGGTTGACCGCCGAGCTCGCCGGTCAGCACATCGTTTGGCAGGGCGTCGCCACCGCCTGGTTCGTCAGCGCGGGTGCACTCGCATCTTGGCCCGGCAAACTCGGCCTCGGCATCACCCTCGTTTCGTGGCTGGGTCTCGCCATCCTCTTTGCCGAAGGCCGCAAAGCCACGACGGTGTTCAACGAAGCCCTGTCGGAGCTGCCCGAAACGACCCACCGTCGTCGACTGCCTGCGCGCCAAGTCGCGCTCCCCTTCTTGTTTCGCCGCAAAGAGGTGCGCGTCGTGCGCAACGTGGTGTTTCGCAAGGTCGCGGGCCGGGTCCTCAAGCTTGATGTCGCGATGCCGAGAGAGCCTGGCACGCGGCGACCGATCCTGATGCAGGTGCACGGGGGGGCCTGGATCATCGGCGACAAACGTGAGCAGGGTTGGCCGCTGATCGGTCACCTCGCGGCGAACGGGTGGGTGTGCTTCAACGTCAACTACCGGCTGAGCCCCGCTGCGACCTGGCCCGACCACCTCGAAGACGTCAAGTACGCCCTAGCGTGGATTCGCGAGCACGCGGAAGAGTACGGGGCTGACCCGAGCTTCGTCGCATGCACCGGTGGGTCGGCTGGAGGCCACCTGACGGCGATGATGGGGCTCACCGGAAACGACCCCGAGTACCAACGCGGGTTCGAGGACGCGGACACGCGCGTTCAAGCGGCAATCCCGGTCTACGGGGTGTTCGACTTCACCAACCGGTCCGGGGACCAGGCTCCGACGATGCGCACGACCCTGCTCCAACCTTGGGTGATGAAGTCGTTCTTTGCCGATGCTCGCGAGGACTACGAGCGCGCCTCGCCGCTCGACCGCGTGACTCGCGAAGCCGCCCCGTTCTTCATCGTCCATGGGGTTCGAGACACGCTTGCCCCGGTTCGCGACGCGCGCATGTTCTACGACACACTCCGCGAACGGTCGAAAGCTCCGGTGTACTACGCGGAGCTCCCGGGTGCCCAGCACGCGTTCGACATCTTTGCGTCACCACGAACGGCCCGGATGGTCGATGCCGTCCTTCGGTTCCTCAACGCAATGGTCGAGCGTGCCCGACAAGACGTGACAGAGCCCGAGCCTGACCAAGCCACGGACCTCAGAGCGTCAGCTTCACTTGGATCGTCGAGCTCGCCCCCGAGTAGCTGAACTTGGCCGCGTCGAACTTCGGGGGGCCGAAACGCTCGGCCGGCGCGTTGTTGGACACCGCCCAGGGTTCTTTCGGGCGACCCACCAGGTTCGAGTCCAGCTCACCGTCGTTGTCGATGTCGTGCATGACCGACACGGCATAGGTCCCTGGCTTGACGTTCTTGAAGACGCAGGTGGCCTTCTTGCCCTTTGGCTTGATGAACAGTGACTGAAGGGCATCCTCCGAGTCGCTCGGGAAGCCCTCTTCACCTTTCCATAGCGAGCACCCGATTTGCCCCTTGTCGCTTTGAATGTTCTGGACCTGAACCTTCAGCTCGCCCTCGCCTTCGCCCTCTTGAGCGTTGGCGACGGCAGTGGTCGACAGCGCCGCGCACAAGGCCAAGGTCATCCAAGTTCGTTCTTTCGTGTTGGTGTTCGTCTTCATTGGCTGTCCTCAATTCGTAAGTGCGTGGGCGTTCACTCCCACAGATGTTCTCCGATCGCGGTCCGCAGCGCGCTCTCACGAACGCGAAGGCGGGCGGCCGCATCGATGAGCGCGAGGCGTGCACGGTTGGCATCGACTTCGGCGTCGATCACTTCGGTCGCGTCGAACACACCGACATCAAAACCCCGTCGCTTGGCGTCGTAGGCCTCTTCGGCCGCTTCGACCTGGCGCTTGGCTGCGCGGACCGATTCGAACGAAGCTCGGTACGCGGCATACGACCGAACAACTTCGATCCGCACCAAGTCCTTCAACTGGCGACGTTGCTCTTCGGCCTCGTTGAGGGCAGCGACCGCCCTCTCCTTCGCGCGCGAGGCAGTCCAAGTCCCGTCTGGCGACCAGTTGGCAACGGCGGTGACGTTCCAGCTCGTGCGAAACTCGTCGATCGGTGGGATGAACAGCGGGTTGGGGCGTGCGTAGTCGGCACCTGCTTCGACACCAAGGGTCGGCGCCATCGACCCACGCCTTCCACGGACGGCGTAACGCCTCGATTGGACGAGTGCGTCGATCGCCTGAACTTCGTCTCTGAGCTTCCAGGCCGCTTCGACCAAGTCGTCGCGGTCTTCGGTGACTGCAGGCTTAGGCACTTCCATGAATCGCTCTTGAAACGCGAGCGGTCCCGTCCCCGGGATGTCAAGCAGCGTGCGAAGGGCGTTGGCCGTCGACTCGACGTCGGCCTGAGATTCGGCACGACCACGCTCGGCCGCCGCAACCCTCGCCTCGAAACGAAGCACGTCGGGCTTGTTGCCGACGCCGCCACGAAGCAGTGCCTCGGCCTGCGCCTGGTTCTCGCGAGCCTGACGGACCGCGAGCTCCGCCACCGCAAGCGCACCGCGAGCACGGGCGTGGTTCATGTAGATCTCGATGACTTCGAGCGCGACATCGTTGCGAACGACGTTGGCTTCGAACCTCTGAGCACTCTCTCCGTGCTCCGCCGAACGAATGCCGGGAAGGATCTGCAGGAAGAGCGCCAGCAGCGGGTAGCTGACCGATGCCCGGAAGTTGTAGCGGTTCCGCGGGACCGGGATCGCATCTCCCGAGATCGCTTGCAGCACCTCGAGGTTGGCTCCGAGAAGCTCTTGCGCCGCTGGGTCTTGAACCTGTGCGAGCGTCGCTTCCGCAGCCGCGAAGTCGATGTCGAGGGGGACCAAGGGGGCGTTGTTGACCTGGCTCAGGCGCGTGTATCGGCCCCTCAAATTGAACCGTGGGATCGCCGCGGCCCTGGCTTCTTGCGTAGTTGCGGTCGCCTGATCGACGCGGTCGTCGGCCGCTTTGATGAGGTGCACCGTCTGAACCGCACGCTGCGCAATCTCGGGCATCGACCACCGCTGCCCTGGTTGCTCGAGCAACAGGTCGAAGTCGAGGCTTCGTGGGACCCCTTCGGCATCGACATCTTGGGCTAGCGCGCCGACATGCAAGAGAGACGCGAACACGACTGTGAGGACGAACTTCATTCTGCGGGCTCCAGTGCGAGCGCACCGGTATCGGGCTGCTCGCGGGTGAACTCGTTGACTGGATGACGTCGGGTGATGAGCAGAAAAGCCGCGGGGACGAAGTAGAACGACACGAACGTCGACAAGACGACCCCACCTGCGATGCCGGTCGCGAAGGGCGGCCAGAACCCGCCGGCCGAGAGCATGAGAGGCAAGAACCCACCAAACGTCGTGATGGTCGTCGAGATGATGTGCCGGCTCGTCTCCGACACGACGATCTTGCGAACCGCCAGGGCGGAGCCGCCGACCGCCTCGGGGTCCTCACGAAGGGCCGCGTTGATGACGATGGCGGCGTTGATGGCGACACCCACGAGGCCTACTAGGCCAATGAGCGCTTGAAACCCGAGCGGAAAGCGGAAGAGCGCCACGCTCAACAGGCCAAGACCCATCGACTGGAGGGCCACGAAGAACACGACACCACCAAGGCGGAAGCTGTGAAGGCTCAGCGACACGATCGCGATCATCAGCAGGACCAGCACGGGAACGTACGCGAACAGATTGCTCATGGCGTCGCTTCGCTCGGCCGCATCGCCACCCGTTTCGAGCCTGTAGCCCGGTGGGAGCACGATCGGCGCCTCTGCCAACACCTGTTGCAGGTCGCGAAAGGCTTCATCCGGGAATACGCCGGCTTCGGTATACCCGCGGACGATGTTGACGCGGCGCCCGTTCCGGTGAGGCACACCGTCGAGAGAGGGGCGAAGCTCGACGTCGACGAGGCTCTCGAGGGGAACCCCGGGGAAGCCAGGCCCGCCACTCGAAGCCGATGACAACGCAACGAACGACGTTGAACCAATCTCGTCGAGCGCGGACCGAGTCCTATCAGAGACCCGGACGCGAACCGGGATCTCCTCGTTGTCTTCGAGGACCGAACCCGCGGGAATCCCTTCGAGTCGGTAGTTGAGCTGGTTTGCGATCTGTACGAGGTCGAGTCCCGCGAGGGTGGTCTTCTCCTCGTCGGCGCGAAGCCAGATCTTCGGCGACGATGCGGTCAGCGTCGCAAGCGAGTGCACGACGGTGGGCACCCGCGACAAACGTTCTCGCAACTCGAGCCCAAGGGCGCGCAGCGTGTCGAGGTTCGGTCCGTAGATCCGGTACTCGATCGGGGCGTCGACCGGCGGACCCTGCAGAAGCTCGCGGGTGAGGACCTGGGCGCTTGGAAGGGCGTCGTCCAGCTCGCGTTGAAGGATGGGCAGCAAACGCGCGACGGCATTCACCGAAGACACCTTGACCTGACCCTGCGCGTAGCTCGGATTGCCGTCCTGGTCTTGCTTGAGGTTGTAGTAGAACGGCGGCGCGCTTCGGCCGATGAACCAGGCGACCGATTCGATCTCTTCGTGGGACCGGAGAACC
>JBCCEK010000249.1:0-6020 GCA_039030295.1 Myxococcota bacterium
GGCTCGAGAGGCACGCCCCCAGGAAGGGTGATCACCGCTTCGGTGACCTCGGTCACCGCGGGTGCGGTCTCGACCTCGACCTCATCCCCCTCGTCGCGATTGGCGGCTTCGGGGTGTTCGGCCGTGGGTTCCTCCGGAGCGGCGCCTTCAGAGGCGGGATCCTGGGCCGCGGCCGGTCGTGGACAAAAGGACACCGCGACCAGCATTGCGGCGAAAAACAACGCAGTGGCGGGGCGAATAAGGGGCATTTCGGGGTTCATTGCGGGGGCGGTTATAAACGCGGCCCCGGGTCCGGTAAAGGCCCACAATTGGTTTTTTTCGGCGGGCGTTCGGGTCGGGCACAGCGTGCAGGGTCGTGACCGCACCGGGACCGGCGGAGGGCGGCGCCAACGGTCCTCAAACGGCGGCGAAACCACCCAGAAGCGCCCTGCGCCGGTCTCCGCGCTCGCTTGACGCGGCGCGGCCCCATCCCTATGCGCTTCGTAGAAACTCCATGTCTCTTGGCCGCGTTCTCATCTTCGTCTCCGTCATCGTCGGCCTGTCGTTCGCCATCCACTACTACCTATGGGCACGGCTCGTCCGTGACCCTGGCCTCCCGGACCCCTGGCGGCAGCTCGCCACCCTCGCGTTGATCATCCTCGGCCTTTCGGTCCCCGCATCGATGCTCGTCTGGCGGGTGCTTTCGAGAACCTACGCGATCCCGATCGCCTGGTTCGGCTACATCTGGATGGGCGTCATGTTCGTGACGCTGGTGCTGCTCTGGAGCGGGGAACTCGCCCGATGGGGGTGGGTTCAATACGCCAAGGCAGCTTCGGTGGACGCTGGCCGCCGCGAGTTCCTCGCGCAGCTCCTCGCAGGCGGCACGGGCGCACTCGCGATTGCCGTGTCCGGCTGGGGCGTGTGGTCCGCAATCCGTCCGGTCGAAGTGAAGCGAGTATCCGTATCGCTCAAGAACCTGCCGGCGGCGCTCGACGGCTTTCGTTTGGTGCAGCTGAGCGACGTCCACGTGGGCCCGACCATCGGGCGAGGCTTCGTCGAGGACGTCGTTCGCAAGGTCAATCAGTTGGACGCGCACGCCATCGCCATCACCGGCGATCTGATCGACGGTACCATCTCGGAGATCGGCGAGGCCGTCAGGCCACTCGGCGAGATGAAGTCGACACACGGAACATTCTTCGTGACGGGCAACCACGAGTACTACTCCGGTGCAGATCAGTGGCTCACCTTCCTGGATGGCATTGGTGTACGCACGCTGCGCAACGAGTGCGTCGCCCTGGGTGACGGGGACGATTGCCTGCAGCTTGCAGGAGTCGACGACTGGTCGGCCCACCGCTTTGGAAACGGCCACGGGTCGGACATGACTCGCGCGTTGTCGACGCGAAAGGCCGACAAGCCGGTCGTGCTCATGGCCCATCAGCCCGTTCACTTCGACCAGGCTCGCGAGCACGAGGTCGACCTTCAGATCTCAGGCCACACGCACGGCGGGCAGATCTTCCCGTTCGGCATCCTGACCAAGTTGGTCCAGCCGTTCGTCGCGGGCCTGCACCGGCGAGGCGGTTCACAGATTTATGTCAGCTCCGGCACGGGGTACTGGGGTCCCCCCATGCGAATCGCAGCACCGGCCGAGATCACCCTGATCGAGCTCCGCACGGAAGCTACCGCCTGACATTCAGGGACACCGTGTCTCGAAGTCGTCGCGGATGGCCCGAAGCCACGGGTCTTCAGGGACATCCCTTCGCGCGAGGAGCCCGTCGATCGCCTCGAGCGCTGCCGCGCGCTCAGCGTCCGTACCACCCCGAAGAACCAGCTCGAACGAGGCAAGGGCTGTCTCCCGAGTCTCTCCGGCGTAGGCGGCGCGGGCGAGCGATGTGCGGGCTTCGTCGAGATCGCATGCCGCGAGAGCCGCGAGACCGCGATATAGCTCGACGGCCGTGAACCCCGGATAGATGTTGGTCGCAGTGCCCAACGCCTGATAGGCCTCTCGCGCGGCTTCTCTCTCACCCTCCGAGGCATAGCGACGGATGCCGCTGCGGTCGCCGTCTCGAGCCAAGGGGCGAAGGGCCCGCAAGCCCTCGAGCCAGCTCTGAATCGCGCCAGCGTTTTGGTGGTTCCCGACCCATGCCATCTCGCGCTCAACGTCTTCAGGAGTCACGTCCGACTCGAGCATGCGCCCTGGATGAAACCCAGGTCCGACGACCTCGAGTGGCATGAACGACGCAGCCACGTCTCGTCGAACAAAGAGCGTTTGCCGGTCTTGCGTCTGGCCGAGCGCCCAATCAGGAGATCGGCGCAGGAACTCGACGGCAGGCAGCTGCCCCACCCTGGTGTGATCGACGACGACCGCCGTCACGTCGTGAGCGCGCAGGAGGCTTTGGAGCGCGACGGGATCGCTGAAGGCATTGGTCACCTTCCGAACCCACGCTGGGCCGTAGAACGGCACCCGTCCATCGACGAGGAAGGTCGCATCAGGCACCGCGAACATGAGCGGCCAACTGTCCTGCATCGGGGCCATGATGCGCGGCGCCTCCACGTGCTCTTCGAGTACCTCGGCCGCGGCCCAGGCGTGTCCGAGACGGGGCTCGCCCAGGCCAAACGGCACGAAGGGCTCGAGCCGCGGAGACAGCACGAGCGCCCAGGCCATCGACACGGCCAACGACCCCGCCACGAGACGCGAGCGTGCCTCGGCCCATGTGGTCTGCGCCAACCCCGCGGCTACGAACGGGGCCGACAGGAGCAGCTCGTGCGCCACGAAGCGGATCGATCGAAAGGCCATCGCGCTCAAGACCACGCAGAGCACCGCGTACACCAGGCCGAAACGACCCGTCCTCACGACTCGTCGAAAGGTGAACAACACCAAGAGCGTCATCGCCATGGGCGCCAACAGCAGGTAGAGCGGTTGCCCGGGCGACCACGGGCCCCATTCGATCACGACTTCCCGATACGCGGGCACGAACACATGTGCGACGGCGTCGGTGACGATGGAAACACCAAAGGGCGTGCAAGCGGTCGCCAGGAGTTGGACCCCAAGAAGGACCAACATGCGCTTGAGCGCGTTCGTACCAACAGCGAACGAGGCGGCCACCACGGTCATCAAAAGGCCCAGGAGATGAGAGCCATGGAGGTTCACCCAGACGACTTGCATCAACCCGACGCCAAACCAGATCCAGGCAACGCGCCTGCGACTGAGCGCATCGTCGTAAAGCGCGCGAATCGCCAAGAGCAGAGCAGCCGGGAAGAGCAGCCCCACGAGCTGAGGACGCACCGTGAACCGGATGCGGGCGAACGGCGCGGCGAAGAGCAGGATGGCCGCCGCGATCGGTCCTGCCGACGGTGCCGTTGGCACCAACCGTGTCGCCAGCTTGACCAACAGATAGCCGGTGGCCCCGATCAGCATGCATTTGACCGCGATCAGCGCGTTGGGGCCGAACGCGTCGTAGAGGAGCCAAGTGAGAAGATCGTAGCCCCACTCGTAGTTGCTCCAGGGCTGAGGCCCCGACTTCCAGAACGAGAACGGGTCGGCCTTTGGGACCCGTCCCAGTTTCGCGATCTGACGCCCCTGTGCGAGGTGGCCGTAGGCGTCGATGTTGTAGAGCGGGAACGCGGCCACGGCGGCGAGCGCAACACCGCACAACCACGCACTCGACGCCGCAACCCCCCTCACCGGGCTAGTCTCAACCGAGGGAGCACGCCGCGTCAAGACGGCGTCACGCCTACACCACGTGCGCGAGCGCTTTGTCGAGCGTCTCGTGCTGCCAAGCGAAGCCTGCCTCGTGAAGCGAGCTCGGGATCACCCGGGCGCCACCGAGGAGCATCTCGTTGGCCATCTCCGAGCCGAGGGCCATTCGGAGGGCAAACTTGGGCACCGGAAGCACGGCCGGGCGTTTCAGCGCGCGTCCAAGCTCGGCCGTGAACTCCGCGTTGGTCACAGGTTCGGGCGACACCATGTTCACAGGCCCCCGAAGCGAGCTCCGCTGAACCGCGAAGACGAGCGCTGATACGAGGTCATCGAGGCTGATCCAACTCATGTACTGCCGGCCATCGCCAAGACGGCCCCCGACGCCAAATAGGAATGGCGTCTTCATTTTGGCAAGCGCACCGCCTTCTTTGGCGAGCACAATCCCGATACGCGCATGGACTACCCGGATCCCCGCGGCTTCAGCGGGTGCGGTCGCGGCTTCCCAGTCTCGGCACACATCCGCGAGGAACCCTTCGCCGAGCGAAGCGTGTTCGTCGACGACTTCCTCGCCCCGATTGCCGTAGTAGCCGATGGCCGAGGCTGAGATCAGAAATCGCGGCAAGGGATCGAGCCGCGACAACGTTTGAGCGATCAGCTCCGTGCCTTGAACCCGGCTGTCGCGAACACGTCGCTTCCTCGCGTCGTCCCAACGGCCGCTGGCGATGTTCTCGCCGGCAAGGTGAACGGCACCAGCCACGCCCGCGAGCTTCGACTCGTCGATCTCACCCCCTGGGACGTCCCAGCGGACCTCGTCTGCGCCTTGCGGCTCGCGCCGAACCAACCGAAGCACCTCGAACCCCTGGCCGGTGAGCGCGGATACCAACGCCTTCCCCACCAGCCCAGACGCACCGCTCACGATGACTTTCCCGCCCTGCTCCATCTTGGAAGGGTGTCCCGGCTACTGGCGGACGCAAGCGTTGTTTTCCACGTGGCCCGCGCGGCCAACAGTGGCTATGGTCCACCACCTTGAGAGCCCTATTCATCGCCCCCCAAGCATTTACGTCCAGCGGAGACGCCATCGACGTGAACACCTTGGCCAAAGTGCTGCGACGAGCCGACCACTCGGTGGGCCTCGTCTCGCCGCTCTATGGCCACGTCGATACGGCGAAACTGGCGCTTGCGCGTCGCCTCACCAAGCTCGAGTTCTCACTGGGCGACCGAGAGTGGTCCTGCGAGATCTATACAGGTCGCAGCCCGGACGGAGTCGACCTCACGTTCATTGGCAACGAGGAGGTTCTGCTTTCGGCCGACACGCTCGAAGCGGACGGGGAGCAGCTCGCGGCCTCTCGCGTGGGCGTTTTCGCCTCCGCGGTGGTTGAACTCGTACGAGACCGACAGGGGGACTACGACCTAGTCCACGCGCACGGCTGGGTCGGCGCAGCTTGCATCGAGCTTCTCCACGAGGCTTTTCCAGACCTGCCCACCGTCTTGACGGTTTACGACGCGTCGGCCCAGGGGCGATTCGACTCGCGAGACGCGGCGTGGCTAGGCATCAGCAACAGCGACGACTCGGACGGGATCAACGCGCTGCGCGCTGGTCTCGTTACCGCCGACCGCGTGGTCACCCTCTCGCCCAACTACGCACACCGGCTGCAGCGGGATGGCGAAGGTGAAGGGCTGAGCGACGTGTTCACCGAGATCCGAAACAAGCTGGTTGGGATTCGGCACGGCATCGACCCATCGCTCTGGAATCCAGCCACCGACGGCCACCTGGTTTCTCGCTTCGACCCTTTCGACTTGGGAGGCAAGGAGAACTGCAAGGCCGAGATTCAACGCGAGTTGACCCTGCCCGTTCGGAGCGACGTCCCACTGTTCGGCGCGATCGGCACGGTGGATGACGAAGGGATGCGCTTGCTCGCGAAGGTCGGCCCGGACCTTCTTCGAAACGAAGTGCAACTCGTGGTGCAGCTTGCCGGAGACGGTGAACTCGTAGCGATCTACGAAGAGCTCTGGGACCAGTGGCCCGACCGAATCCAGATCAAGACTGGCGACGACGAAGCGTTTCGTCATCAACTCATAGGCGCCGCTGACTTCATCGTGGCGATGGAGAGGCCTGCCCCGAACGACAACCTACAGATGCTTGCGCAGCGCTACGGTGCGGCGCCCATCGTTCATCGTGAAGGCAGCCTGGCCGACGAGGTCGTCGACGCGGACGCTTCGCTTCTCACCGGCTCAGGACTGCTCTTCGATGAGATGGAGCCCGGCTCGGTACTGGCCGCGCTTCAACGAGCGGCAGCCGTGTTCGCCAACACCAAGCCGTTTGCGGCGCTCCAAAGTCGCATCA
>JBCCEK010000250.1:0-6009 GCA_039030295.1 Myxococcota bacterium
AGCCACTACGACCGGAGCGCGCAGCGGTTCACCGTTCACTATCGCTACGTCGCCGACGATGGGGAGGAGGCGGTCGCTACGATCCGCCATCGGTACTTGCGCCTCGACGAAGCCATCGCAGCGATCGAAGACTCGGGACTCGAGCCCTTCGTCGTTCATGGAGGCTTCGATCAGCGCGTGTACGACGAAGACTCCGAGCACATGATCGTGACGGCTCGCAAGCCCAGTACATCGACTCGCTGAAGCAGCGTAGTCTGGTCAGGCCGCCGCGGTATCGACGTGGTGGCAGGCGGCGAGCAACTCTCGAACGAAACCCGTACGCCGATTGGCACACGCGAAATGGTCGCCGTCGACCTCGAATTGCTTCGCGCCCGGGATCGCAGACGCGAGCGAGTATTGTCGCCGTGTCGGAACCACTGCGTCTCGCGTCATCACCACAACCGACGTGGGCACGGAAATGTTGGAGACCCAATCGCGCGACGAGAAGCGAATCACGGCTCGCGTGGCCTGCGCAAGGGTGGCCGGGTCAGACCCAGCCATCTCGTTTCGGACGTACTCCCGAAGTTCCGGTGCCTGGAGGTCGCCGAGCATTCCTTCGATGATTTGGCGGAGCACGAGCTTCGGTGCGAGGCGAGCCCCGACCACCGCGCCAGGAAGCGCCGCGCGGGCGAGCACTGAATATCGCGGCGTGAAGTGCTTGGCCGTGGCGCAAAGCACCAGCCCACGCACGCGGTCTGGGTGGCGGCTCCAACAGAGCTTGGCGATCGGTCCCCCCATCGAGTACCCGACGGCGATGAACTGGCGGACCCCAAGGGCGTCGGCGACCGCTACCGCATCATCGGCGCAGTCCTTCAGCCGGAACCGACGCGTGGAAATTCCGCGACCGTGCCCGCGGTGGTCGAGGGCCACGACGCGGTAGCGTTCCGCTAGATCCGAGAACGCAGTGGCCCAGTTGAGCTCGCCCGTGGCTGCAAGCCCGTGAAGCAGCAGCAAGGTAGCCGCCCCCTCGGGGCCTTCATACTCGACCACCCGAGTCCGGCCGCGCCCTTCCAGGTCAAGCAAGTACTCTTTGCGTTCCGCTCGGGACGTCGTTCGAGTCCCGGCCGGGCCTTGGCGGTTCGCGCTCTGCACGGCCATTAGGGTGGCTTCTACCGAGCCGCTGCGCAAGACTAACCCTCCCAACCCAAGAGGTGCCCCTTGCTCCAGCCAGTGCAGCAACCATCCACGACGGTCGAGCTTCTCGAGTCGTTCAATCCTCGCACCGGTGAGAAACTGGGCGAAGTCCCGGTCGCATCACCCGCAGACGTTCGCGCAGCGGTTGCACGCGCCCGCCAAGCGCAAGAACGCTGGGCGGCCATGGGCGTCGAGAGACGCAATGCTGTTCTCAACCGGCTTCGCGAAGTGCTTCTCGACCGCGCCGACGAGATCGCCAACACGGTGTCGGAGGAAAACGGAAAGCCGCCAGTCGAACCGACCGGACTCATCGCCCCGGTCTGCGCGACGATCAAGCTTCACACCGAGCTCGCCGAACGCATGGAGCCCGGCGAGAAGGTAAGCGCAACGTTCTTCGTCGGGGCGCGCGCCCGTATCTTCTACGAGCCACTTGGCGTCGCTGGGTACATCCTGCCTTGGAACTTCCCGTTCGAGCTCGGCATGAAACACATGATCCCAGCCCTGGCTGCGGGCAACGCCGCCGTCCAAAAGCCATCACAAGCCAACCCGCTGATCGGGGAGATGATCGCGAGCCTGTTTCGCGACGCCGGGGTTCCCAAAGACCTCGTCCAGATGGTGCACGGCTACGCCGAAACGGGCCAAGCTCTGATCGACGAGGTCGATACGATTTGCTTCGTCGGCTCGACGGCGACCGGGAAGAAGGTGATGAGTCGCGCCGCGGAGTCGCTGACGCCGGTGGTGCTCGAGCTCGGGGGCAACGATGCGGCCATCGTGCGCGCCGACGCGGACCTCGATCTCACGGCGCGCGGGCTCGTCAACGGGACTTGCTACAACGCCGGTCAAGTCTGTAACGGCATCGAGCGGATCTACGCACCACATCACCTCATCGAACCGTTGGTCGAGAAGATTCTGGGGGTCGTCAGCAGTTTGCGTGCGGGCTGGGAGGCTACGGGGGGCGACTACGACCTCGGACCGATCATCTGGGAACCGCAACTCGAGATCTACGAATCACACACCGCGGATGCCGTCGCCAAGGGAGCGACGCTCCGCGCCGGCGGCGAGGTTCGCCGAGAGGGAGGCGGTGTTTATTGGCCCCCAACCGTGCTCACCGGGATGACGCACGAGATGACGATGATGCAGGAGGAAACGTTTGGGCCCTTCTTGCCGATCATGGGGGTCGCCGATGACGACGAGGCCGTCCGCCTGGCCAACCATTCGCAGTATGGGCTTGGCGGCAGTGTCTGGACGGGCGACACGTCCGCCGGCGAAGCTCTCGCGCGGCGCATCCGCACGGGGTCGGTGATGGTCAACAATGCGGTGCAATCGGGCGGCTGCGTCACCCTGCCTTTCGGCGGCGAGGGCGACTCGGGCGTCGGCCGCGCGCAGGGCGAGCAAGCCTACTTCCACTACGTGGCGACCAAAAGCGTCATGACTTCGCCGAACAGCAGCGAGTCGTTGTGGATGCCCTACGAGCTCACGACCCGCGATTTCTTCAAGGGCCTCACGAAACTCTTCTACGGCACGAAGCCGGCGGATCGCGCCGCAGGCCTCGTGAACCTCATCCGGAACCGGCCGCGCGGGAAGTGATGATGGACGCTGCCGGCCTCCGCGAAGGCCAGCGAAGGCCATGAGCGCAAAGAGGGTCATCGCGGCCGGCGGCGTGGTCGCTTCAAGCCTCGCGGTCGCAACTGGCATCGCCTGGGCGGGCAGTCGGGGCGGCGCTTCGTTTCTCGGGCTGCCGGTCCTCGTTTGGTGTGCGGGGATCGCATTCGCGGTGCAGTGGCTGGCATTCGTCCCCGCGTACGTCCGGCAGACGGAACGCTTCTACGATCTGACAGGGAGCGTGACCTATATCTCGGTGACGCTCTTCGCGGCTGCCGCGGCGAACTCGCGGGACTCTCGTTCACTCGTACTCGCGCTCCTGGTGTTCATCTGGGCGGCTCGGCTTGGAACGTTTCTCTTTCGCCGCATCCATGCTGCGGGTGGCGACGCGCGTTTCGACGGGATCAAACCGATCGCCTCGCGTTTCTTCGTGGCATGGACCCTCCAGGGACTGTGGGTGTTCTTGACCCTCTGCGCTGCCTTGGCCGCGATCACCACGACCGAACCTGCTGGATTCGGGGCCGGCGATTTGATGGGTCTTGTGGTCTGGGCGACCGGCTTCGGTATCGAAGTCGTTTCGGACCGGCAGAAGAGCGCGTTTCGGAGTACGCATCCAGGCCGCTTCGTCGATACGGGGCTCTGGGCTTGGTCGCGGCACCCGAACTACTTCGGAGAAATCGTGCTGTGGACAGGTATTGCGATCATCGCCTCCTCGACGCTTCGGGGATGGCAATGGGCGACGATGATCTCGCCGGTCTTCGTCGCGCTCTTGCTGACGCGCATTAGCGGCATTCCGATCCTCGAGAGACAAGCCGACGAGCGCTGGGGCGACGACCCGGAGTACCGCCGGTACAAAGAGCAGACCCCCGTGCTCGTTCCGCGGGCACCGCGCCACAGCTAGGGAGACTCGATCGGCCCGTAAACCACAGACAAGGGACTAGCGCAACACTTGGCGCAATCTCTGCGCAAAGCAGGAGCGGGCCGCGACGCTCGGCAGGAAGCCCCGATCCCACTACACGCCAGGAACCGACTCCGGTAGGGTCAGACCATGCCTGTCTCGTCTCCCCGAACACTCGGCCTCGTCCTCGCTGCCCTGATGTGTTCATGCGGAGACGGCGGCGCGAACGTCACCATGACTCTCGAGACGATCTCCGGCAACTCGTTCACGGCCGAGTACACCTTGGACTGCGCAGGGGGCGACCCCGAGGCGCCGTTGTCCGGAACGTTCGAGCCCTCGGGCGTGGGCTCAACGGACGGCATCGTCCGGCCCGACCGTATCGTGGACACGATCATCTGGACCGCTTCAGTGGATGCCCCGCCCGGACGGTGCATGGCCGGTTATCGACTGCGGGACTCGGAATCTGAGGTGATCTGCTCTGGCCTGCAGGATTTCGTGGTCTCTGCGGACGAGTCGGAGGAGATCTACCACTTGCTCGTCTGCGAGCTCTGAGTGTTTGACGAAACCCACCGTTGCTGCTTGGGGTGAGCCTATGGACTCGTTCACACCCGTTGCCTCGCTCATCGGAGGCATACTCATAGGGATCGCTGGAGCTGGCCTTCTCCTGTTTCACGGCCGAATCGCCGGCATCAGTGGCATCGCAGGCGGAGTCATCCGCGCGGAACGTGGCGACGTGTCGTGGCGAATCATGTTCTTGGCGGGCCTTGTGGCCACGGGCATGATCGGCACGCTCGTCGCGCCTGACGCCTACGCGTTCACGATCGAGCGATCGACGTCCGCACTGATCGTCGCCGGCGCGCTCGTTGGGATCGGCACGCAGCTTGGTAGCGGTTGCACGAGCGGGCATGGCGTCTGCGGGATCGGAAGGCTCTCCCGTCGATCGTTCGTCGCGACGGTCGCGTTCATGGCGGCTGCCGCCATGACGGTATTCGTGGTCAATCACATCGTGAGAGGCTCAGTGTGAAGCTCAAGGTGGGTGCATTCTTGGGAGGCGCGCTCTTCGGCATCGGCCTTGCACTCTCGGGGATGACGCAGCCGTCGAAGATCGTCGGCTTCTTCGACTTTGGGCCGGCTTGGGACCCGAGCCTGGCCTTCGTCATGCTCGGCGCGCTTTTGGTGTACGCCCCACTCTACCGGTGGGTCGTCCGTAAGCTAGACAGGCCGCTTTGGGCCCCGCAGTTCTCGCTCCCCACCCGCACCGACCTGGACTGGCGTCTACTCACGGGCGCCTCGCTCTTCGGTGTCGGCTGGGGCCTCGGAGGATACTGCCCCGGTCCAGCCCTCACCTCGATCGGCGCTGGCTCCCGCCAGGCCCTTCTTTTTGGTGCTGCGATGGTGGTGTCGATGGCGCTCTATCGATGGGTGACCAGGCCGCGGGCAACGCGCACCGAACCGAACGCGGTCGTCGACGGATAGGTCAGGTCGCGCCTGTTCGGACGGATCATTCGCCGCACCACCGGAGCAGCCGAGGTCAACGTGCGATGCGACCGCGTTCCTCCGCGTACATCCGCAACGCGAACTGCCCCGCCTCGTGGGACCTCATCTCTTCGACGAACCCGCGCGCTTCGCCGTCGAGCGATTCGAGTGGGGGGAGGACGGCGCCATGTCCCTCGTCTCGCTGAACACAAAGGACTGGAGACATCAACGATGCGAACGTGAGGTCGGCCGCGGTAAACCGTTCGCCGCACAGGTGCTGACGGCCCTCGAGTCGAGCTGCGGTGGCGTCGAGTTCCTTGCGGACCCTTCCGAGAGCACGGTCGCGACTGGCCTCGCTGAGCCCGAGTGACTTCTTGAGGTTGCCCCGGACGAGCGGAAGAAGCCGCAAGAAGATCCGGGCTTGCCGTCGGCTCACGTTGTCGATGGCGGTGCGCTCGATCATTCCGGGGAGCCGCACCATGTGCCAGTAGGCGAGAAGACGGGTGTAAGGACCTAGCTGGTCGCCGTAGTGGTCGACGAGTTCCGAAACCCCGTCGCTCGATGAGAAGGTCTCGTCCTGCCGAGCGGCGTACCGGACGATGTCGGTCGAATCGCTCAGAACGCGACCATCGCTGAGCAACAGCACCGGTGTCGAGAATCGCGACGACGTGCGATCCGCCTCCCCTCCGCGGCCGCGAGTCGCGACGGCCACGGCCGCCGAGCAGAAGAACGGAAGGTACCGCTCTTCACGATGCGGTACGGAGAAGCGCTCCAACGCCCATCGTGCCTTCTCGTTGTAATGCGAGAACGCCAGGGTGATCAGTCGGTTCTCCATGTCCGTCGGCACGCTAGCACCTCGC
>JBCCEK010000251.1:0-6001 GCA_039030295.1 Myxococcota bacterium
ATCCCGACCCTCGAAGAGGCGCTCAGCATGGATTCCGAGACTCGCTACAACTTGGAGATCAAGCCGCGCGACCCGGAGGTCGCGGGGAGGCTCTGGGAGTACATCGCCCATCACGGGGTCTTCGACCGGGTGCTCGTCGCCTGCGAGCACGACGAGGTCGTCAACGCGTTTCGCGGGCACAGCGCTGGCAGGGTCGCGACCTCTCCCGGCTTTCGCGAGGCGCTGCGGTTCTGGGCCAACGTGCTGTGCGGGACCGACCGACGTTCCACATTCGCCTTCGACGCCCTCCAGATTCCGCCGACTTTTCATGGCGTTCGAGTCGTCAGGCCCAAGTTCGTCGAAGCCGCCCACCGCCACGGGATCCAGGTTCACGTGTGGACGATCAACGAGCCTGCCGAGATGCGGAAACTCCTGAGCGCGGGCGTAGACTCGATCATGACCGATGTCCCAGACCTCTTGCTGGAGGTTCTCGCTGGGCAGTAGCCAGCGCTCGGTTGTTGTGCTGTCATCGGTGGGATGAATTCGACGGTGCTTCTGTTCTCGACTGAACGCTACCACGAGCTCGGCGAGGAGATCGCTGGGGCGGGCGGCTTTGACTTGGGCGCCGTCGAACGAAAGGTGTTTCCCGACGGAGAGCGCTATCGAAGACTCGAGACCGACGTCGCCAAGCGCGATGTCACGCTCGTCGGAGGGACGGTCGACGACATCGACACGCTCGAGATCTACGATCTGGCGTCAGGGATCGTTCAGGAAGGCGCCCACACACTCACGCTGGTCCTTCCTTGGTTCGGCTACCAGACGATGGAGCGTGCATCGAAGGCTGGCGAGATCGTCGCTGCGAAGAACCGAGCCCGCTTGTTGTCTTCGATCCCGAAGGCCGGTTCAGGGAACCGCGTCGTTCTCGTCGACCTTCACTCGGAGGGGATCCCGCAATACTTCAGCGGCGACGTTCGCCCCGTTCACCTCCACGCGCAATCGGTCGTGCTGCAAGCGATCCGAGACTTCGGGGCCGAGGACTTCGTTCTCGGCGCAACCGACGCAGGGCGCGCCAAGTGGGTCGAGTCACTCGCGAACGACCTTCAAGTCGACGCGGCGTTCGTCTTCAAGAGGCGTCTGTCGGACACCGAGACCGAAGTCACCGCACTGGCAGCCGATGTGGAAGGTCGATGCGTTGTCGTCTACGACGATATGATCCGAACGGGAGGCTCGCTGATCTCCGCCGCGCACGCTTATCGCGACGCGGGCGCAAGTGAGGTTTATGCGGTCTGCACGCACGGGGTTTTCGCGAACGATTCGCTCGCGTCGATCCAGCGGAGCGGCGCTCTCGAGGGCATTGCATGCACGAACAGTCGCCCAGGGGTGCGCGACCTCGAGGGCGGCGACTTCCTTCGCGTCTACTCGATCGCCCCGCTGATCGCGGACTTCCTCGAGTTCACGCCAGGCTGAGCCGGTGGCGAGCGTCAGCGCTCCGAGAACCGGCGCACGCGAACCACCAACGCTTCGATCTGCTCGGCACTCAGGAGGTCTGCGAACGCAGGCATGCCCGGCGGCTTCCCGGCTGAGATGGTTCTCGCAATGGTCGCATTCGAGACGCTCGCCTGCCAATCGGCGCTTGCGAAGTTGATCGGCGCCTGTCCCCCGCCCTGGCCGTCGGGGCCGTGACACCGTGCGCACCGCCCTTGCCAAAGAAGCTCGCCTACCGTGAGATCCGGCCGCTCTTGTTGGGGGACGCGCGTTGGATCGATGAGGTTGTCGGGAGGGTGAGCGTGGTCTGCCGCAGTCCATTCCCGTTCGGGCACCGGCGCTTGCGTGCAACCCGCGACCCCGACCGCCAAGACCGTGCTCAGAAGAAAAGTCTTCAACACCCTAACCGCCGATGAGGCTCATCCCCACGTTCTCGTGCTCGTTCTCTTCGTCGTCGAGAAAGTAGTGCCCACGATCTTTGCCGGAGAGCGACCAGGTCATGGCCCACGCCAGATCGAGGTCGCTTCCGCCAGCACGCATGATGTCACGGAGACTGACCGCGCGCCGCGAGGCAAGGCATGCACGAATATCACCCCGTGCCGTGACCCTCACCCGGTTGCAGGTGTCGCAGAACTCGTTGCTGATCGGCGTGATGAACCCGACACGGCGCCCAGGCGAACCGGGGCCGTCCGCAGAGAGGTAGCGGGCCGGCCCGTGCCCTTTGACCGGGGCAGCGTCACCCGAGTTCACACGATTTCCCAAGGTGGCGATGACGTCTTGGGCGTTCATTCGCATCTTCTGAGGAAGCTTGGCGCCCTCGCCGAGGGGCATCAGCTCGATGAACCTCGGCGTCGCGCCAAGGCCCCACGCATAGTCGACGATGTCGGCGAGCTCGTCGTCGTTCTCCCCGAACAGGGGCACGGTATTGAGCTTCACCTCGAGCCCGACGTCGATGGCGGCATGGATTCCCGCAAGCACCCGGCCAAGATCTCCGCCCCGAGTGATGGTTGCGAACCGATCTTGGCGAAGTGAATCGATGGACACGTTGACCCCGTGAAGGCCCGCGTCCCTGAGGGGGCGAGCCAGCTCCGACAAGCGCGTGGCGTTGGTCGTCATCACGAGCTGCTCGACTTCGGTGCGCCGGTGGACCAGCTCGACCAAGCGAACGATGTCCTTGCGAACCAAAGGTTCTCCGCCGGTCAGTCGGACGCGTCGTATCCCCGCTCTGGCGAACACCGACACGATGCGCGCCGCTTCTTCGAACGTGAGCAGGTCGCGCCGCAGGGCGTGGTCGTCTTCTCCGCTCGGCGGCATGCAGTAGACGCATGCAAGATCGCAGCGGTCGGTCACACTGAGTCGCAGATAGGTGTAGCGGCGGTCGCGCGAGTCCCGCAACAGGGGAATCGCCTGAAAATCGGCGGGGCGCGCGGGCCAGTCGTCGTAGACGGCAGAACGACTTTGCACCATGGGCAAGCGACGCATCGGGCACAGTCTAGAGACCCGGCGTCGCGGGTCAACGACCTGCTGCGCTTGACACGCACAAGGCCGGCACCCACGCTCTCGACTCCACTGAATCCCCATTCATTTCAGGAGTCAGCGCATGGAGTCAAACGGCAAGCGAGTTGCGGTCGTGGCGGGGCTACGCACGCCATTCGCGAAGCAATGGACCGCATACCGAGAGGTCAGCGCCCTCGACCTCGCGAACATCGTAGTGAGCGAGATGTTGCAGCGGATCGACCTCGACCCGAACGAGATCCAGCAAGTGGTCTACGGGCAGGTGATCCCGTCGGTGGAGGCGCCCAACATCGCCCGCGAAGTCGTTCTTGCGACGGGGATGCCGCGACAGATCGAAGCGTACAGCGTCTCGCGGGCGTGCGCGACGAGCTACCAGTCGACCGTCAATGTCGCCGAGGCGATCATGGCGGGAGCCATCGATACCGGCGTCGCTGGGGGCGCCGACAGCTCGAGCAACGTACCGATCACGGTTTCCAAAGCCCTGGCCGACGCACTTGTCGCCGCGACCAAGGCGCGGAGTATCGGCGAGCGAATGCAGGCTTTCGCCGGACTGCGACCGCGCGACCTGGCGCCGACCCCGCCCGCCATCAAGGAGTACTCGACCGGTCTCACGATGGGCGAGAGCGCCGAGAAGATGGCGAAGGAGAACCACATCTCGAGGCAGGCCCAGGACGAGTTCGCACACCGCAGCCACTCGCTGGCGGCCAAGGCGTGGGCCGAGGGGAAGTTCGACGATGAAGTCATGGAGGTGTTCGTCCCGAATCGATTCAAGGAGCAGATTCGCGAAGACAACCTCGTGCGCAAAGAATCGGAGATCGACAAGTACGCGAAGCTGAAGCCGGTGTTCGATCGAAAGCACGGAACCGTGACGGCGGCGAACAGCTCCCCGCTGACCGACGGCGCGAGCGCGTTGGTCTTGATGCGCGAAGACAAAGCCAAAGCGCATGGATTCGACGTGCTCGGCTTCATTCGAAGCTACGCCTTCGCGGCACTCGATCCCGCGGGTCAGCTCTTGATGGGTCCGTCGTACGCCACGCCCTTGGCGCTCGACCGCGCAGGCGTGAAGCTCTCGGATCTCGACCTGGTCGACATGCACGAGGCATTCGCCGCCCAGATCCTCTCGAACACACAAGCGTTCGAGTCAAAGCAATGGGCGGAGAAGAACCTGGGGCGCTCCGAGAAGATCGGCGACATCGACTGGGACAAGTTCAACGTGACCGGGGGGTCGATCTCGATCGGACATCCGTTCGCCGCCACAGGCGCGCGGCAGATCACCCAGACCCTGCGAGAGCTGAAGCGACGGGGCGGGAACCTCGCGCTGTGCACGGCATGTGCGGCCGGCGGGCTCGGTGCTGCCATGGTCTTGGAGGCAGAGTAGATGGCCCAAGAAGAACTCACGATACAGAAGCGCGAGGATGGCGTGGCCGTTCTCGTCATGGACGTCCCCGGCGAGCCGATGAACACGCTCAAGGACGATTTCGTCGACACCTTCGAGCGCGTGTTCAGCGAAGTCGAGTCCGATCCGGAGGTCAAGGCGGTCGTACTGACCTCCGGTAAAAAAGACAGCTTCATCGCCGGCGCCAACATCGACATGCTCAACGCGATCGAGTCTGTCGACGACGGGGTCCGGGTCTCAAAGGCCGGGCATGGCGCCATGGCACGGATCGAGGACTTCTCGAAGCCTGTGGTCGCCGCGATCCACGGAGTCGCGCTCGGTGGCGGGCTTGAAGTCGCGCTGGCGTGTCATGCGCGCGTCGCGAGCGACAGTTCGAAGACCAAGCTTGGGCTTCCCGAATCACAGCTCGGCCTCCTTCCAGGTGCGGGCGGGACGCAACGGCTTCCGCGCCTCGTCGGCGTGCAGCCGGCGCTCGACATGATGCTCACCGGAAAGCAGGTTCCCGCGAAGAAGGCGAAGACGCTCGGACTCGTCGACGATGTCGTGCCGGAGTCCGTGCTGATCGAGACATCGGCTGCGCTTGCGTTGTCCCGCATCGGTCAAAAGGAAAAGCGCGACAGCTTCATCGATCAGCTCCGCGACAAGGAAGCCTTGACCGAGTTCGCACTCGCGAAGAACCCCGTCGGCCGAAAGATCCTCTTCGATCAGGCGCGAAAACAACTCCACAAACAGACCCGCGGGAACTATCCGGCCCAGGACCGCATCATCGACGTCGTGAAGGCCGGGCTCGAAGGCGGCTTCGAGGCGGGCCTCGACGCGGAGGCCCGCGCGTTCGGCGAGCTCTTGACCACGCGCGAAGCCGAGAACCTGATGAGTATCTTCTTCGGCACCACTGCGCTGAAGAAAGACACCGGCGTCGACGACCCAAGTGTCGAACCTCGCCCGATCCGCAAGGTCGGCATGCTGGGCGCGGGCCTGATGGGGGCGGGAATCGCCTACGTGACGACGGCGCTCGCGAAGACCCCGGTCCGGCTCAAGGACCGCGATAGCAACGGCGTACTCGCCGGGCTCCGATATGTGCGCGACATCATCGACGGTCGGGTGAAGCGGAAGCGGCTGTCTCCCGCCCAGGCCGACCAGCTGATGCTGCAGACGACGGGCACCACGACCTACGACGGTTTCCAAGATGCCGACGTGGTCATCGAAGCCGTCTTCGAGGACTTGGGCCTCAAGCAGCAGATGGTGCGCGATATCGAAGAAAACGGAAAAGACGACGTGATCTTCGCCTCGAACACCTCGTCGCTCCCCATCACCAAGATCGCCGAGGCAAGCAAACACCCAGAGACGGTGATCGGGATGCACTACTTCTCCCCGGTGCACAAGATGCCCCTCCTCGAGATCATCGTCACCGACAAGACGGCCGACTGGGTCACCGCCACATGCGTCGAGCTCGGAAAGAAGCAGGGGAAGCACGTGATCGTCGTCCGTGACGGGGTCGGCTTCTACACGAGCCGAATCCTGTCGCCGATGATGAACGAGGCGGCACACCTCGTTGCAGAGGGCGTCCCGATCGAGAAGATCGATGGAGCGATGCTCGACTGGGGCTTCCCGGTGGGTCCGATCAAG
>JBCCEK010000252.1:0-5930 GCA_039030295.1 Myxococcota bacterium
CAGCGGGGGACTCGGTCCCTGCCGCGGCGAGGCGGGCGCCAATCAGCCCCGCCGTCCGGCCATCGTCGGGTTTTCGCGGTGCGGCCCGTAAGCTGTTGACATAACAACGCTTTTAGGACGCCGGAGTGACCCCGTCACCAAGCAGCGAGCGCCCCCGCAGGGGCGTAGTGAGGAATACGTACGTATTTCGCGGCGGAGCCGCGAGGAGGTAAGCCGCTGATCGACCCCGGATCACCCCCTCAGTGGAGGATTTTGTCGATATCGCGCTCGATCGTCTCCTCGCGCACCCGACGCGCGAGCGCCATCTCGGTGATGAGCAGCTTCCGCGCTTGCTCCATGAGCTTCTTTTCGCCGTAGCTGAGCTCGCCCTTGTCGGCGCGCACCCTGGACAAATCACGGAGCACCTTGGCGACTTGAATCGGGGACCCGCTCTTGAGCATCTCCGTGTACTCACGATAACGGCGGTTCCAAGGTTGCGAGGTGACCGCCATCTCATCCTTGCTCAGCTCGTCGAGGACCGTTTTGGCCGCCCGACGGGACATGACCTGACGAAGCCCCACCCGGTCGACGGCGTCGAGGGCTACGCGGATGGTGCCCGCCTTCCCGTTGACGAGCTTGAGGATGTAGAAGTCGATCTTGTTCGCGCCGATGAGCCGCGCTTCGATCTCGGTGATCTCACCCACCCCGTGGGCTGGATGAACTGCTTTGTCACCAACGGTAAAGCTCATGGAATTACTCTCCCTAGAAGTGCCACAAGGGGTGCCAGACGACGAAGCCCACGCTTGGGGCGCGGGCGGACGGGCTCGTCGTTCTTGCGTGTGCAACGGACAACCTGCACTAGATCCAAATAGCAAAAACCACGTTGAAAGTCAACGCCTGTTTTCGCATTTAGGCTTGTAATTTCAGAAAGTTACAGCCATGAGAGGCAGCCCTGAAGAAACGTTCCGCCCGTGGTGCGCCCCGCTCATTAGAGGGGGTACAGCACCCTAATTCGGGCGGGCCCTCTTGCCGGCTCCGGAACTCGGCTTCGCCACTGCTTTGTCAGCCTTGGCAGGCGATTCCTCCTCTGGGGCGGCGTCCGGCTTCGCCAGACCGTGCTTCTCGAGCAGCTTGTGCTCGATCTGAGCGAGCATGTCGGTGTGTTCTTCCAGGAACTTTCGGGCGTTGTCGCGCCCCTGCCCGATTCGTTCTTCGCCGTAGCTGTACCACGCGCCCGACTTGTGAATGATCCCGGCGTCCACGCCGAGGTCCAGGACATCGCCCGTACGACTGATGCCCTGCCCGAACAAGATATCGAACTCACAAAGCCGAAACGGGGGTGCCAGCTTGTTCTTGACGACCTTGACGCGACAGCGATTGCCGACCGCCGCATCGCCGACCTTGATCGTCCCGATGCGTCGAATGTCGAGCCGCTGCGATGCGTAGAACTTGAGCGCGTTGCCGCCCGTCGTGGTCTCGGGGCTCCCAAACATGACCCCGATCTTCATACGGATCTGGTTGATGAAGAAGAGGGTGGTATTGCTTTTCTGGACGGTCCCCGTGAGTTTCCGAAGCGCCTGGCTCATCAGTCGCGCCTGAAGCCCGACGTGGCTGTCGCCCATCTCGCCTTCGATCTCGGCGCGGGGCACGAGAGCCGCCACGGAGTCGACGACGATCACGTCGACCGCCCCGGACCGAACCAAGGTGTCTGCGATCTCGAGGGCCTGCTCGCCGTGGTCAGGCTGGCTGACCAAGAGCTCATCGACGTTGACCCCGAGCTTGCGGGCGTACGTCGGGTCGAGCGCATGCTCGGCGTCGATGAAGGCTGCGATCCCGCCCTTCTTCTGGCACTCGGCGATCGCATGGAGGGTCAGGGTCGTCTTGCCACTCGACTCAGGCCCGTAGATCTCGACGATCCGCCCTCGTGGGTACCCGCCAGTGCCGAGTGCAAGATCGAGAGAGATGGCACCGCTCGAGACCACCGGGACGTCGACTTTGGCGTCGGCGTCGCCGAGCCGCATGATCGAGCCTTTTCCATAGGCTTTTTCAATGGTTCCGAGCGCTAGGTTCAGGGCTTTGTCGCGGTTCGAGTCGGCCATGTTGTGTTTCCCTCCTGTACTGAACAACCGTTTAGTCGGCTTCCCCACCAACGTCAAGTTCGCTTCGGAGAACCAAGCCGGGCTCCCCCCATCGGTACGCGTCGGCGTACCCTACCGCGGCCGGGCCACCATCGCGAGGACATCCGACACTAGGCCGCGCTGACCTGCAGGCGGTCTAGCGGAAACGAATGTCGAGTTCTCGGTTCAACGCGGCTCGGCGGACGAGCTCGAGGGCCACATACGAGGACAAGATCTGGATCCGTTCACGGCCCCAGGGAAGCTTGCGGTGTTTGGTCACCGTGGGCTCCCCGCGGCGAGCGAGGCCGAACCACACGGTCCCGACCGGTTTTTCTTCGGTGCCACCCGACGGCCCGGCGATCCCGGTGATCGACACCGCCATATCCGCGTCTACGACGCGAAGCGCGCCCTCGGCCATGGCAGCCGCCGTCTCCGCACTGACGGCCCCATGCTCTTCGAGCGTCGCCGGATCGACCCCGAGAACCGCCTGTTTGGCGGCGTTGGCATACACCACGGCGTCGAGCAGGAGGTAGTCGGAACTCCCCGGAACGCGCGTCAGCATCTCACCCACCCGGCCGCCGGTGCACGACTCTGCGACCGCCAGCGTCAGGCCTCGGTCGCGGAGCACCGAGCCCACCACGGCTGGAAACGAGTCATCGCGGCCTCCGAAGACGGCGTGCCCGAGCCGACGCTCCACCTCTTGTGCGATCGATGTGGCGCGCGATTCGGCTTCCGCGGGGGATCCCGCGCGCACGTGGACCTTGACCTCGATCTCCGGGAAGCTCGCGCGGTACCCGAGGGTCAGGCCCTCGTGCTCCTCCTCGAGGTCGCCGAGCGCCTGCCCGACCCCAGATTCGGTGATGCCAAAGGACCGCAAGTGAATCTGGTGGGTGCGTCGCTCTGCCAGCGAGGCGATCGCGGGGGAGATCGTCTCGGCGAAAATGTGCTTCATCTCGCGGGGAACCCCTGGCACGAAGAACAAACGTGCCTGACCGAGGCTCACCCCAAACCCCGGCGCCGTGCCGATGTCGTTGGGCAACACGTCCGCGCCGTCGGGGAAGTCCCCTTGCTTGGCATTCGTCTCCGGCATGATGCGGCCAAACGCTTTGAACTTGGCTCGAATATCGTCCACGACACGCTCGTTGCGCACCAACCCGACCCCGAGCGCCTGCGCGACGGCCTCGGTCGTCAGATCGTCGGTCGTGGGCCCGAGCCCTCCCGTGGCGACAACGACCTGATGAACCTCCGCAAATTGGCGAATCACTCCGACGATGCGCTCGAGGTCGTCATCGACCGTGGCGTGCTCGACCACGTCGAAGCCAAGCTTGGTCAACTCTTCGGACAACCAAGCCGCGTTCGAGTTGACCAACTCGCCACGTGTCAGCTCGGTCCCGATCGAAAGCACAGCGGCGGTCATCGAGCGGTGGAGTCTTCGCAAAACGCTGGGCTCCGTCAACCGCTTTGCCCATAGGGGTGGATGTGGTAGCGACTGCGGAAGTTCTTGGGGCCTTGCCGTGTTGATGGGAGACACATGATGCGATCTTGGAAAGGTGGGGCGCGCGCGGGGCTGCTCGTCTCGGCGTGCCTCGTGCTCAGCCCGCTGCTCAACCTAGGCCATGCCACGGCCGCCGACAGTGAATCATCGGGCGCGAGGCCGCCGACGCTGCCGGTGACCCGCGCCACCCTCGACAATGGCCTTCGTGTCGTGATGAGCGAAGACCACACCGTCCCGACAGTCGCCATCGCGGTCTACTACGACGTCGGGTCGCGCGACGAGGAGAAGGGGCGTTCGGGGTTCGCACACCTGTTCGAACACATGATGTTCCAGGGCTCCGCCAATGTCGGCAAGGGTGAGCATTTCGGGCTCATCATCAACCGCGGGGGTGATGCTAACGGAACGACCAGCAACGACCGGACGAACTACTTCGAGACACTCCCGGCCAACGAGCTTGCCCTCGGCCTCTGGCTCGAATCTGACCGCATGCGCTCGCTGGCGATCACGCAGGACAACTTCGAGAATCAGCGCCAGACCGTCATGGAAGAGCGGCGTCAACGGATCGACAACCAGCCGTACATCCCGAGCATGCTTCGAATCAACGAGCTCGCCTATGGCGACTATTGGCCATACGCACACTCCACGATCGGCGACATGCAAGACCTGGTCGACGCCCCGCTCTCAGCGGTGCAGGAGTTCTTCGACACGTACTACGCGCCCAACAATGCAGTCTTGAGCATCGTGGGCGACTTCGACCCAGACGAAGCGCTCAAGCTCGCGAACAAGTACTTTGGGAGCATTCCATCGAGAGAACGCACGGCGTTCGTTGAGCCACCGCCGCCCAACCAAACGTCCGAGCGAACCGAAACCATGTATGACGCGAACGCCACGCTCCCCGCGTTTCACGTGGCGTACCACATCCCTCCGAACCGCACGCCGGACCACTACCCGCTGGAGATGCTCGGGCTGATCCTCGGAGATGGCCAGTCGAGCCGCCTCTACCAAACCCTCGTCAAGAAGAAAGAGATCTGCCAGGACGTCGCGGTCGGCACGGACGACCGGCGCGGGCCGGATCTCTTCTCCGTCTGGGCAGTGATGTCGAGCGGTCATTCCCCGAAGGAAGCCCAGAAGATCGTCTTCGCCGAACTCGCCAGAGTCGCCAAGAGAGGGGTCACCGAACGTGAGCTCGAGAAGGCAAAGAACCGAATGAGCGCCGCGTTCGTTTTTGGCCTGCAATCAAATATGGCGCGGGCGCGCAACCTGGCGGAGTTCGAGCTCTACTGGGGTGACGCGAACCTGCTCATGCTCGAACTCGACCACTACTTGTCGGTGTCTCGCGACGACATCCAGCGTGTGGCCAAGAAGTACTTCGACGCCAGCAATCGAACCGTGCTGGACGTGTTGCCGGGCGTTGCCCCGAAGGAGGCCCCATGACGATGCGGTTCAAGGTGGTCTGCCTCGCGAGCGCCCTGTCGCTCTTTGCGGCCGCTTGCGGCTCAAAGGGAGCCAGCACGGCGGGCGTGGAGAACGCCCAAGACGCGAAAGCCGAACAAGCCCCCACCCGTGAAGCACCCCCACCTCCGGGCGAGTCGAAGGACGTTTCCTTGCCGACGGTGCATGTCTCGGAGCTCGACAATGGCCTCCAGGTGAACACGATCGTCGCCAACGAGCTCCCCGTGGTCTACGCGACGTTGGTCGTGACCAGCGGCGCAGAGGCCGACCCTGCCAAGCTCCCAGGGCTTGCCGGCCTCGTCGCCTCAATGCTGAAGGAAGGCACAACCAAGCGCAGCAGCGCGCAGATCGCGGAGGACGTGGAGTTCCTAGGCGCCGACCTTTGGGCAAGCTCCGATGAAGAGAACACCTACGTCGGGATTCGCGCGCTGGCCGACCAGTTCGACGTCGCCATGTCGATCCTCGCCGAGGTTGCCGGCAAGCCCTCGTTCAAGCCCGACGAACTCGCCAAACTCAAGCGTCGCGAGCTCGATCGGCTGACGCTTGCCGAACGCGAGCCCGGCTACATCGCGCGCCGAACGTTCTATCGCGAGCTCTACGGTGACCACCCGTATGCGGCAGTCGACACCACACCCGCGGCGGTCAAGCGTGTCACGCGCCAGGACATGGTCCGCTGGCATCGCAGCCACTTCGTCGGCAAGAACGCCTTCTTGGTCGTCGCGGGCAACGTCACGCCCGAGCAGGTCGTCGAAGCCGCCAAAAAGGACTTTGGCAAGTGGCGACCGGGCAAGCAGCATGTCCCTGCATACGCCGACATGCCCGAACGTGACGCGCGCGAGATCCTCGTCGTCGATCGCCCGGGTTCGGTTCAGTCCGTGATCTACATC
>JBCCEK010000253.1:0-5877 GCA_039030295.1 Myxococcota bacterium
CGTCGATCTCGGATTCGGAACCCTCGCGATCGGTTCGTTCGACCTCGCCGGGAAGCGCAAGAACGCCCCTGAGGTCTACCAGATGACTCACTACATCGGCCGAACCCACGGCGAGAACGAAGAGGACAAAGTCCACGTTCCGATCCGCAGCTACGTTGCGACGTGCGCGGTCGAAACCGACAAGCCGCGGATGTTCGTCTCGGTGTCGGTGCTCGATGGCGATGCCCCAGGCGCACCGACCTACGGTTCGGTGTACGAGCTCGAATACGACTCGGTCACTGGGGGCTTTCAACCCACCGACAACCGCGCCCTCTTGGCGCAATGCTACGAATCGCACGGGATCGCCGTGAGCAGCGATTGCTCGCGCGTCGCGGTGCTGTGCAACACCCCGTACAAGGCCTCGGAGAGGTACCCGATCGCGAAGGATATCGTGGCCGAGCACGGCACGACATGGATGCAGACCGAAGACAACCACGACTCGGCGAGCAGCCGCGATAATTTCAAAGAGAACGACCAGATCTGGCTGCTCGAGTGGGACGACAACGCACCGCTCAACGAGACGCCGGCCGCCTACGTGGTCAACAAGATGCATGGCGGGACGCACCTCGGCGCGCAGGAACTAATCTACGTCGACACGGATTCCCTCGGTCGCGCGAGCTACGGTTTCTCGGTGACCGCACGCGTGTTCGACGGCGGCGGAGGCAGCCACTACTCCGCCGGCCTCACGGTCGTAAACCGAGACGACTGGTCGGTGGACATGAACTCTGAGCGCGGTTGGGACTGGGCGTGCGGAAACGGTCACGTGGCGAACATTCGTGCCTTCTACAACCCGGGAAGCGAAACGTACGGAGCGATTTGCACCAGTGATTGGAACGACTGGTTCGGGGGGCTCCACGGACAGCTCGGCACGATCGCAATCAAGATGGAGACCTCGAGCAACATTTCAGAGGGGCGCTCGATCCATTTCGTCCCCTCTCACGCGTCGATGGTCACCAACGGTGGCGGCCACAAGGTGCTCCCGGTCGACGAGACCACGAACCTCGCGCTCATCGTCGCGCCGCAACTCATCGCAGATGACGACATGGACCGGTTCCTTCGGGACACGGTGGGCGTCGACCTGAACGGACCGGGGCCGTTCGAGCAGGACTGCGCGGACTGGGACTCGAACAACTGCTTCTTCGCCTACCTGATCGAGGGCGAATACGCCGAGGAGGGCGAATACCCATCGATCCCGCAACA
Source organism: Myxococcota bacterium (assembly GCA_039030295.1). Classification (GTDB taxonomy): domain Bacteria; phylum Myxococcota_A; class Polyangia; order Polyangiales; family Houyiibacteriaceae; genus SG8-38. Next base: position 1,240 of record JBCCEK010000253.1, read on the forward strand.
GGGCCTTTTCGGTGCTGACCTGCTGGAGGCCCGCTCCCTCACCCGGATCGGTCTCGGGAGGGTCAATGACGCTGGCTCGATCGATGGGCACGCGTTCAACTGGTTTGTGAGCGATGACGACTGCCAAGTGAGCGACCCACAGATGGTGGACCTTCGGAACGGCAGATACTTGGTCGGCTACGGCACCTTTCAGTGTGTCTCCGAGCAAGAAGGCTACAGCCGCATCGGCGACAAACGCTCGATCATCCCGAGGTCGTTCCATCTGATGGAAGTCGACATCGATGGAAACGTGCTGGCCGGCCCGACCGACATCGGCGAGCATGGTTGGGGCGGTTTGGACGACATCCAGGTGCTCGGCCCCGGACGCGCGGCCTGGGTCTACAAACCCGACCCGACGCTCGGCACTGAACAAGGGCCCCTGCACCCCGAGTGGAACTCGTACCTCTACGAGTCTCTCGCCAACTAGCCGGCGCGACCGACGGAGACCGAGGCCGTCGGTGTACCGGTGGGAGGCATCCGCTATGTTCCTCGCGTTACAGGGTCGGGTGTCTTCGGAAGGTTACGAAGCCCCATCCACGCGAGCGCCACGATGTGGCTGGCGACCGTCTCCACCGGCGGCTTGCGCACTTGGCTCCACCACTGCCCTACCATCGTGACCATCCCGATGAGCGCGTGCGCATAGATGGGTGCAACCTTGGGATCAAAGCCGGCGCGCTTGAAGTCTTTCGCGAACACCTCACCTACGCGATCCGCGACCTCGTTGAGCAGGCTCGAGAACCCCCCACGGTCGAGGGTTGGCGGCGCATCGTGCGTCAGCACCGCAAACCCGTGCGGGTTGTCGCGGACCCATTCGAGGAACGCGAGCGCCGCCTGCTCCGCACTGGCGCGGGGCGAGCCCGCCGATAGTGCCTCCGCGATGATGCGGCTCACGTACTCCATCTCGCGATCGACGACGACGGCGTAGATCCCCTCTTTGCCGCCGAAGTGCTCGTACACGATGGGCTTTGAGATCTTCGCGCGCTCGGCAATCTGCTCGACCGTCGTCGCTTCGTATCCCCGCTCCGCGAAGACTTCGCGGGCCACCTGGATCAACTGAGCCCGACGGGCGGCGCCGGTGAGTTTTTTTCGAGATGCCACTTGACCCGGATACTACGTTGCCGTAACTTACGCAAACGTAATATACGAGAACGTAACTTACGTACTCGTAAATAGGAGAAACCACAATGTATCTAGGCATCTGTATCACAGTCTTCCTGGCGGCCTATCTCGTCAACACGACCATCATTTCAGTCCTCTACCACCGCGGGTTGGCGCACGGGGCGGTGACCCTGAGCCCTGGCACTAGGCGCTTTGCGGCCCGGTACGGCATCTGGCTCACCGGCCTCGACGCCAAGGGTTGGGTCTGCATGCATCGACACCACCACACGCACTCGGACACCGCCGAGGATCCGCACAGTCCGGTCCACTACGGGATCGTCGGGGTGCTTCTCGGTCAGCTCCGAAGCTATGAACGAACCCTGATCGGCCTCGCGCGAAACGAACCGAAGTACGCGGACACCGTGGCCGACCTCGACTTCGACATCAGCCCCGTCAACCGGCGCGGCATGTGGGCGCTTCCGTACGCGCTGCATCTGGGCATCGCACTTGCGATTGCCATCCCCACCGGCATGTGGGCGCTCGGCGGGTGCTACTTCCTCGGCATCATGAGCCACCCCATCGAGGGCTGGATCGTCAACTCGCTCGGGCACGCCGTCGGTGGAAGGAACTTCGACTCCCCCGACAACTCGCGTAACAACCACCTCGCGGCATGGCTCATCCTTGGAGAGGGCTACCAAAACAACCACCACGCCTTCCCTGCCTCCGCCAAGTTCTCGTACAAGCCCACCGAAGTGGACCTCGGCTTTGGCGTAGCGCGCGTCCTCGAGGCGCTTGGTGCGTTGAGGATTCGTCGCGATCTGCTGATTCCGCAGGCAGAAACGTCGAGGCCCAAGCGCGCGGCCGCGGCCAACTGAATCGCTACGGAGCGATCTTGCGCTTCAACGCCTTGGCCGAGGAGGTAGGGATCTTGCGGAGCGGTCGCGCCGCGTCTACCTGCGACTCGTCTCGACCACCGCGACCATGGACTTGGCCAAGGCGTCGACGAACTGGTCGTCTGTGACGAGGTTTCCCTCGAGGTGTGCCTCGATCGCACCGTCCACCATCCCGAAAAGGCAGACGGACACCGGAACCGTGTCGCCCGGCACTCCGATGTCCGAGAGGAACTCGGCGACCCGTCGGATCAGACGTTCTTCCTGATCGCGCCAGAGCGTTCGAATGTCGGCGTCGACCCTTCGACGCTCGCGGAGCACATCGTGGAGCCCACGATCACGCCGAAACCCGCTGAGGACGAAAGCGGCGAGACCGCGAAGGTGTTCGAGGAGCTCGTCTGCCCCGATGTCGCTTTCTTCGGGCAGAAGCGCGATCGCGCGATCCATGTTCTGCGCGATGAAGGTCAGGGCGACCTCGCGGAGGAGCGTCGTCTTGTTGGGGAAATAGGTGTAAACGCTCCCGACCGAGACCCCCGCCCTTGCGGCAATGGTCTTCGTGTTCGTGCCCGCCCACCCGCGCTCCGAAAACTCGAGGACTGAGGCATCGATCAGTGCCCGACGCGTGCGTAGGGCGCGCGCCTGGAGTGCTCTCTGCTCGGGGCCCTCGGCGAGCTGCTGTTGGCCCTTTCGGCTGACCATTCGGTTCCTCAAGACGACGAGCATACTGCAATTCCAAGCGCGACGAGGAAAGGCAAAATTGAACTTTACGTCAGGTTCATTTTTGCTAGGCTCTGCCCTGCTCACGGCGATACGAACCCAAGAGATGACATCGAGCGCCAGGAGCAGTTCGAACAAGGCGAACGCTTACAAGCATTGCGAGGGTCCCGACGGTGGCCCTCAAAGGATGCACGAGGAGTAGTGCGATGACGCGTCTTCCATTGGTCTTGGTCTGTGTATTGGCTTTCACGCTGGGATGCGGTGACTCCGGCGGCTCCCGGCAGTTGAGCGCGAGCATCGTCTACACCGAGTTTGGCGTCCCGCACATCACGGCGGATAGCTGGGCCGGCCTTGGCTTCGGGCAGGGCTACGCCTACGCACAGGAGAACTTTTGCGTCCTGATGCGCGAAATCGTCGCCTCGAACGGACAAGCGGCGCGCTACTTCGGTGAAGATCGGGCGGCCGATGATTTCGTCCTGACGTGGCTGAACGAGGAGGAGGCCTTCGAGGAGTACGTTGGGGGACTCAGCGATAACGCGCGCGCCCTCTACCAGGGCTACGCCGAAGGGTTCAACATGGTCCTCGAGGAGCGAGGCGTTGACGGCCTACCGGAAGGTGACGCGGGTTGTCGCGGTGCCGAGTGGGTGCGGCCGATCACCGAGAGCGATCTGGTGAAGAGGTCCCGCAAGTTGATTCTGGCCAGCGGCACATCGGCGTTCGCGGGACTGATCATCGCCGCCTCCGATGCCGCGCCAACTGCCTCGATGGCAAGCGCTCAAACCCTTGGCCCACAGAGCGTCGCTCTCGACCTCAGCGAGATCGAGTTCGCGAAGCATAGGTTCGGTAGCAACGCGTACGCGGTGGGAACGGCGGGCTCGCAGACCGGCCGAGGCATTCTCCTTGGAAACCCTCACTTCCCGTGGGCGGGCCCGGAGCGCTTCTTCGTCAAGCACCTGACGATCCCGGGAGAGTACGACGTCTTCGGAGGGTCGCTTCACGGGGCACCATTCGTGATGATCGGCTTCAACAAGGACCTCGCATGGTCTCACACGACCTCCACGAGCCCGCGGTTCAGCTTCTACGAGCTCGAGCTTCTCGAAGATGACCCGTTCCGCTACCGGTTCGACGACGAGGTCCGGGAAATCGAGGCGGTTCCCGTGACCATCGAGGTGATGCTCGAAGATGGCACCATCGAAGAGCAGACCAAGAACATTTACCTCAGTCACTACGGTCCGATTCTCGACCTAGCGGCCTTCAACGGACTCGTCGGCGGATGGCCCACCCTGGCGGGAACCGCCTTCACCTATCGGGACGCCAACATCGACAACGCTCGCTTCGCCGACCAGTTCGTGCAGATGGGTCAGTCCTCTTCGATCGGGGAGCTCGAGGAGGCGCTTGCCAACATCGGCCTGCCTTGGGTCAACACGACTGCGGCAGACCGAAACGGCGACGGCTTCTATGGTGACATCACGACGGCGGCGAACATCCCTGAAGAGAAACTCAACGACTGCGCCGAGGGCCTCGCTGGGCTCGTGGCGAGCTTCGGCTTCCCCGCGCTCAACGGATCTCGGTCCGCATGCGCATGGGACAACGATCCGGGGGCGCCCGAAGGGCTCTTCTCGTTCGAGAACCTGCCGAAGCTCCGGACCAGCGACGAGGTCCCCTACGTGGGCAATGCGAATGACAGCTACTGGCTCGCCAACCCCAACCAACCTCTCGAGGGCTTCTCACCCGTCATGGGCGGCGAGCGCACGCAACGTTCGCTCCGAACGCGGCAGCTATTCGTTCAGGGCGAGGAACGCCTTGCCGGTACCGACGGCCTGAGCGAAACGCCAGGTTTCACCGTAGACCTGATGCGCGAGATCATGTACGGGAACCGCAACCTCGGCGCTGA
>JBCCEK010000254.1:0-5722 GCA_039030295.1 Myxococcota bacterium
ACTGGGTCGGTCCTGCAGGGCTACTTGGCAGGCTCGCCCCCAAGCGGTTGTGGTGGCAAGGAGGCTGCCAGCACAATCCCTTGTGGGATCAATGTGGATAGCGTGTGCACCACCTGGGGAAGGATGGTGGACGCGGCCCGATGGGTGACGTGCGTCTGGCTGGAGGTATGCTGTGGCTCTAGAAACTAGGGGAATGACGAGTAATTTGGAAGTTGAGGGCGCCCGGCGGGCCGAGGTTTCGCAGAAGGCGGGTGGGTTATCCGTCCAGCGGCATCTCACCGAGCCCGGCGACGACCCGCTCGAGAAGGCCGAGTACGTCCTTCGCGACAGTCAGATCTCCAATTCGGACGGCTCAGTCGTATTCGAGCTCAAGGGCGCCGAGGTGCCGGAGAGTTGGAGCCAGCTCGCCACCGACATCGCCGTCTCGAAGTACTTCCGAAAGGCGGGCATTCACGGTGACAAGAACCGCGGCGAAAAGAGCGTACGCGAACTGGTCTACCGGGTCGCCCACTCGATCCGTGAGGCCGGCGAGCGATTCGGTGGCTACTTCGCCGACGCCGACGCGGCCGACAACTTCGAGGCCGAGCTTTCGCATCTCCTAATCCACCAAAAAGCCGCGTTCAATTCCCCTGTCTGGTTCAACTGTGGCCTCTACCAGCGGTATGGCATCGAGGGCTCCGGCGGAAACTACGCCTGGGACCCCGAGCAAGACATCATCGCCCAGACCCGGACCGCGTACGAGCGCCCGCAGTGCTCCGCCTGCTTCATCCAGGCCGTCGACGATGACCTGATGGCGATCTACGACCTGATCAAGAACGAGGCCCGCCTCTTCAAGTACGGCTCGGGTACCGGGACCAACTTCTCGAGGATCCGCGGAAAGCAGGAGAAGCTCTCCGGTGGCGGCACGTCGAGCGGCTTGATGAGCTTCCTCGAAGTGCTCGACCGAGCAGCAGGCGCCACCAAATCTGGGGGAACGACCCGACGCGCTGCCAAGATGGTCTGCCTCGACATGGACCACCCCGAGGTGGTCGACTTCATCGAGTGGAAGGCGCGCGAGGAGCGCAAGGCCCGTGCCTTGATCGAGGCGGGTTACGAAGCCGACTTCAACGGCGAGGCGTACCACACGGTGTCCGGCCAGAACTCCAACAACTCGCTTCGCGTGACCGACGAGTTCATGAAGGCCCTCGAGAGCGATAGCGATTGGAAGACCACCTACCGAACCACCGGCGAGGTCTGCGACACGTATCGGGCGCGCGACGTCTGGCGTAAGATCGCTCAGGCCGCGTGGGGCTGCGCCGATCCGGGGCTCCAATACGACACGACGATCAACGACTGGCATACGTGCCCGAACACCGATCGCATCAACGCGTCAAACCCGTGCTCGGAGTACATGTTCCTCGACAACTCCGCGTGTAACCTCGCCTCGATCAACCTGTCGAAGTTCCTCGACGACGATGGCCGGTTCGACATCGAGGGGTACCGTCAGGCCATTCGCGTCCTGATCATCGCGATGGACGTCTTGGTCGACTACGCGAGCTACCCCACGCAGCCGATCGCCAAGAACAGCCACAACTACAGGCCCCTCGGCCTTGGCTACGCCAACCTCGGTACCCTGTTGATGCAGCTCGGCATCCCCTACGACAGCGACGAAGGCCGTACGATTTGCGCAGCGCTCACGTCGATCCTGTGTGGTCACGCCTACGCGACTTCCGCGGAGATCGCAGCGACCAAAGGGCCGTTCCAAGGCTTCCAGAAGAACCGCCAGCCGATGCTCCGCGTCATGGGCAAGCACCGGGAGGCGTCCTACCAGATCAACGAGCCTGCCGGGCCCGGCATGACTGCCGGAGATCCAACCGCGTGCCCGCCTGAGCTCATCCAAGCGGCCCAGCAAGACTGGGACCTCGCTTGCAAACTCGGTGAGATGTACGGCTTCCGCAACTCGCAGTCGACCGTGTTGGCGCCGACCGGCACCATCGGCCTCTTGATGGATTGCGACACCACCGGCATCGAGCCCGACTTCGCATTGGTGAAGTTCAAGAAGCTTGCGGGCGGCGGCTACTTCAAGATCGTCAACCAGAGCGTACCGAAGGCACTCCAGCGACTGGGCTACACCGAAGCGCAGGTGACCGACATCGTCTCGTACGTGACGGGAACCAATACCTTCACCGGTGCACCGAACTTCGGTCGCAAGGCGCTCCTCGACAAAGGCCTCACCGAGCGAGAGCTCGACAAAGCCGAAGAAGCGCTTCGTGGCGTGTTCGACGTCGGTTCGGCGCTGGCGCCTTGGGTCCTCGGCACCGAAGCGTTCGACCGCCTCGGCATCGCGGCCGACGTGTACAACAAGCCCGGGTTTCACCTCCTCCGTCATTGGGGTGTGTCCGACAAAGAGATCTCGGAGATCAACGACGTCGTCATCGGTCGCATGACGGTCGAAGGTGCGCCCCACCTTCGTGCCGAGCACCTGCCGGTGTTCGATTGCGCCAACCGATGCGGCAAGATCGGCGAGCGGTTCCTCGAACCGATGGCGCACGTCCACATGATGGCGGCGGCGCAGCCGTTCCTTTCCGGTGCGATCTCCAAGACGGTCAACCTACCGGCTGACTCGACCGTCGAAGAAGTCGAGCAGATCTATAAGGAGGGTTGGAAGCTTGGCCTCAAGGCGGTCGCACTCTACCGCGATGGCTCGAAGTCCTCGCAGCCCCTCAACACGGCCGATGACTCCAACGAGGACGACGAAGAGGCGAGTACCGATGCGGTTCGCGCCAAAGAGGGGAGTGCGACGGCTATCGCGGCCGCGCCTGCTCGCGAAGGGCTGACGCCCCCGGCGACGCATCGCCAAAGGCTCCCCAAGAAGCGTCGCGGCTTCACGCAGGAGGCTCGCATCGGCGGACACAAAGTCTTCCTTCGCACCGGCGAGTACGAAGACGGCTCCCTCGGCGAGATCTTCGTCGACATGCACAAGGAGGGCGCCGCCTTCCGCTCACTGATGAACTGCTTCGCCATCAGTGTATCGATGGGCCTCCAGCACGGGGTTCCACTCGACGCGTACGTCCGACAGTTCACGTTCACGCGGTTTGAGCCTCAAGGCATCGTCGAGGGGCACCCCAACATCAAGTTCTCCACGTCGATCATCGACTACGTCTTCCGCGTACTCGGGGTGGAGTACTTGCAGCAGTACGACTTCGCACAGGTTCCGCCCAAAGAGGAACAAGCCGAGCTCCAGAACCCAACCGACGTGGCCGCCGTGCAACGGCTCGAGGGCTCCTCGCCAAGCGAACCGCCACCCGCCATCGAACCGGCAGAACAAGTGACCTTCGGCTTCGATCAAGGAACCGGCGGATCGGCGAACGCGCTCGATCAGCAGCTTGGCGAGATGATGGGAGACGCCCCAATGTGCGACAAGTGCGGGCACATCACGGTGCGCAACGGGGCTTGTTACAAGTGCCTCAACTGCGGCAACTCCATGGGCTGCTCCTGAGGAGGCGAGGAGGGGTCGATCAGCGGCTTACCTCCTCGCGGCTCCGCTGCGAAGTACTAGCGTACTCCTCACTCCGCCCCTCCGGGGGCGCTCGCTGCTCGACCCCTCCTCGCCTCCTCAGGCAACGGGGTCACCGGCTCCGCCGGGGGTCACTCCGACGTCCGAAAAACGTCGTTATTGCGAGAGCTTACGAACCGCACCGCGAAAACCCACCGGTGGCCGTATGGCGGGGCTGAACGGCACCTCGCCCCACCCGGCGCCACCCGGGCGGTGGCGCACGCTGCTCGACCTCCCGTCACTCGCCAACTCAGGGAGACCCGACAAGGCGAGGAGGGTTCGAGCGGCGGCCGGCTACTTGAATCGGACGTTGATGATTTCGGCTTCCACGTAGGCGCCGGCGCCCGCGTAGTAGTCCTGTGCATAGAGCCAGGCGTCGGGCCGCTGCGCGTCTTTCACTTCCGTCAGCGGCTCCCGCGCTTCGCTGTTTGACCCCAGTCATCGTTCGCTCCTTTTCCGATCGAGTGACCAGAACGCGCGCGCCGATAATGTCGTTGGGCGAAGTCTAGTGAAGAGTAAGGACCGTCAACAAAGACAGATGAAGAGCGACCCGCCGCCGGATCGATCCTTCGTCACGCAACCGCACCGAGGCTCGACCGATACTCGGTCATGAGCTTCAGCGAATACGTCATCGTCCTCGCGTTCGTGAGCGTGGCGGCTGGGCTTTCGGTGTTCGGTTTGGGGGTGCCTTTAGTGAAGGCCTACTACTTGACCAAGCTGTTCATCTTACTTCCGTTCCCCTAGCCCCATTGAGGAGTATCGAGATGACCAAACCCCAGCACACACGCGACTCTCTGATCGACGACCAGCGTGGACTCACCACGGTCGAGTACATCATCGTCCTCGGTCTGATCGCGGTCGTCGGAATCGCGGCGTGGCAGCAGTTCGGCGAAACCCTCACCGGCGAGATCCAGGCCGCGGATAGCTACATGTCCGATGTTGTCCAGTAGTCGGATGCCATGCAGTTTGCTTTACTGGCCGCTCTCGTCACCGCGGCTGCGGCCGCCATCGCCGACCATCGCACCGGCGAGATCAGCAACTGGATCACGCTTCCGCCGGCCATTGGCGCACCGCTTCTGTACGGGGTCTTGCTCGGGCCCGAGCAGGCGGTTCGGAGCGTTTCTTCACTCCTCCTGTGTGGGTCCGTTCCGTGCTTGCTCTTCTACCGCGGCGCGATGGGGGGCGGAGACGTGAAGCTACTCGCCACTCTCGGCGCTGTTACGGGCTCGGACCTCCTCACGGGTCTCGAGATTCAACTCGTCTCTTTCCTCGTCGCGGCGTTGACCGCGTCGGTGGTGCTGACCTGGCGGGGAATGCTCCTTTCGACTCTCCTGCGGGCTGGCCGCTCCGCGCTTCGTCGCGTCCTCCGTCGTCCCGATACGTCCCCACGGCCAGAGCTTCCATTCACGTCTCTTCGCCTTGGGGCGCCTGTGTTCCTCGGTACGGCTGCAGTCGTGCTGCCCGCGCTCCTCCGCAACGCGGTGTTCCGGTGACGCCTTCGCGCCTCGAACCCCGGTCGCTTCGCGCCGATGCTCGGGGCGCGATCTACTTCGAGTTCCTTCTGGTGACCGTTCCTCTGTGGGTCGCTTTCCTCTGCCTGGTCCAGCTTGCGCTGCTCGCGCATGCCAACCTGCTGGTCAAGCACGCTTCCGAGGCGGCGGCGCGTTCGGCGAGTGTCGTGCTTCCGGACGACCCCCACGAGTACGGAGGCGAGCCCGAGATGTCTCTCGCCAGAGGTTCGGTCGACGGCGCTAGCCTCCTGAGCACCCTCGAGGCCCTGTCTCGCGTGGCGACTGACGCGACGGTGCCGCTCGGTCAGTCCAAGGTCGCGTTTGCCAACGTCGGTCGGTCGCGTCTGAACACCATACGGCTCGCGGCACATGTACCCCTGATCCCTCTCGCGCCATCGACGTTGCTCGGGTCGCGACCACCTGAGGTACGGACTGCGCTCGCAAGCAGTAGGAGCCTCCTCGGTTCGCTCTACTACCAGCCATTCGCCGTCGCCGTCACCTTTCCTCGCGTCCGCGAGGATGAGGCGTCCGGGCCGGAGATCACCGTCCGGGTTTCTTACGCGTTCGCGTGTCGAGTCCCGCTTGCACGGCGCCTTCTGTGTGCGTCCTTCGACAACTTGCCGAATCGCGAGATGTTCGACCAGAGCTTCCTCCCTCGCGTCCGGCGGTACTTCCC
>JBCCEK010000255.1:0-5719 GCA_039030295.1 Myxococcota bacterium
CCCAGAGAATCCGTTCGGTCTCGGGTGGAGGGTCTTCGACGACGAGGTCCGCCTGGGCCATTAGTTGATCCGGACCACGCCGCCCTTGATGCGGTTGACCCCTTTCGACCGCGTTTCCACGTGGGTCCCTCGCACGACGATCCGGCCGTTGCGTCGGAGCGTGATGCTCGCCTCGCCACAGCGGAGGACGATCTCGTCTTTGGCATCGAACACCACGCTTCGGCCGTCGACGACGGCCTCGAGCTTCTCTGTGCCGAGAGCCGACCCTGGCGTGCCGTCGGCCGGCGCCTCGTTCGCCCTCCGTTCTTGGCTGGCTTCGTCTTTCAGCAAGCCCACGATGATCGGTCGGTCGGACCGCTCCGCTTCGAACACGAGCAAGACTTCCTGGCCCCGTTCGACGGCAGCGGCAGCCTCCTGTGGATCGAGTCCCACGGTCGTCCTTGCCCGGATGGCCCCGTGCGGATTCGACCCATGATCCACCATTGGCCCCTCGTCCTCGCTCCACGCTACCAGTCTTCCGACGCGCGTTCCGGTCAGCTTCACGGGTCGCGAGAAGTCGATCTCCAGCACTTCAGGATTTGTCTTTGCCGTTTCTGTCATTGCTTCCTCACCTAGACGAAGTGGAGAACCACATCGTAGATCTTCGGCCCTGCCCACAGGCCTGCGACCGCCATCGCGCCGGAGAGCCCCAGAATCGTGGCGTTGTTCAGGTCCCATGCGTTGAACCAATGGGCCGCGTAATACGTACCCACGCCGCCGATCAGGCCGCCCAAGATGCGCGTCGCGGGGTTCACAGCTTTCTTTTCGGAGGTCATCGGTCCCGCCCCTAGTTGAGTGCGATCTTGCTGCCCTTGATCACCACGTCGCCGGATCCCTTGACGTTGATCTTCTTGCCCTTGATCGTGATGTCGCCGTTCTTCTTCATCTTGATCTCCGCTTGGCCGACCTTGATCGTCAGCTCTTCTTTGACTTCGATCACGCCCTTCTTTTCGACGGCGACGGCGAGCTCTTCTTTGACCGCGAGGCTCATGTCCTTGCCGGACTCAATGGTCATGTTCTCGTCGGCGACCGAGTCGAGGTTCTTCCGAGCCTTGATCGAGACGTTCTTCGCGGACTGAAGTTTCGCGCTGAGGCCGGCTGTCGTGCTCCACGCCCCAACTACGGTGCAGCTGCGCGATGCCCCCACCTGCTCGCTCATGAGCCCGCCAACGAGCACCTTCTTCTTGCCACCCACGATTTCATCGGAACCGATCATGACGGTGAGCTTTTTGTTGCTGTTGACCGTGGTCTCCATGTTGCTGCCGACCGTCTCATTGAGGTTTGCCGTGACGTCCGTCGACTTGTTGCCGCCCACGGTTTCGCTCTTGTCGGCGCTGACGTCGATGGTCTGATTGGCACCCACCGAGAGCGATTGGTTGCTCCCGACGCTGACGTCGTGGTCGTTTCCCACACTCTTCGCGTGGTTGTTCTTGATCGTCTCCCTGAGGTCCTTCTGCGCCTGGAGGAAGATCTCCTCGGAACCAGCCTTGTCTTCGAAGCTGAGCTCGTTGTACCCCCCACCGCCCGGACTCGTCTGCGTCCGGATCGTGCTCTTGGTCATCTCGTTGGGCATCTCATACGAGGTCAGGTTCTCGCCGTTGTAGACCGAACCGGTGATGATCGGGCGGTCCGCGTCGCCTTGTATGAACGCCACCGTCACTTCCATGCCGATCCGAGGAAGGAACACGAACCCCCATCCGGCGCCCGCCCAAGGCTGCACGACTCGAATGAAACACGAGCTGTGGTCGTCCTTTTGGCCGTCACGATCCCAGTGGAACTGCACTTTGATGCGGCCGTGTTTGTCGGTGTGGATCTCCTGCCCGCTCGGCCCCACGACGGTGGCGGTTTCGATGCCCGCGACGCGAGGCTTCGGGGTGCGGCGCTCCGGCCGGTACGGCGTGTCGGCTGGGATGCAGACAAAGTGGTTGTCGTAGATCGCTGCACCGCCCTCAGACGACAGGGAGTGGCTGACGCGAGTGAGCCGGTAGTCGCCTTCCAGGTTGTGGTCGACCAAGCTGAACGCCCCCCCAGCCTGGAACCCGATGACCGTGCTGTCGCCATGCAACACGAGCTTGTCACGCGCGGAAAGCTCGCGCCGGATATCGCACTGGTCAGAAGCGTCGTTCGATGCGTAGCCGTCGCTGTCGCTGTAGTCGCAAAGGGTGGGGGGCGCGAGGTCGTGGTCATAGACCTCTCGGTCCGGGCCGATCGCGGATCCGTCCACGCCGTCGCCGCCCGATCCACCCTCCCGCGCTTCGTCGATGGGCAGCGAGGGGCTCGTCCAGTCGAAGTTGCGCATGGCGAGCTTGGTCGGCCGCATTGCGGAGTAGCGCACGAACCGCCCGACGCTCTCACGCGCGCCCTGCTGCGACGAGAAATGGATGTCTTTTCCCTCGGTCGACTCGACGTCGGGGCCGCTCTTCGGGTCGTCCACCAAGAGCATGACCTCGGCGCTATCCTCCCGGTCGAAGCGGTAGATGATTCCCTCTTCCTCCATGAGCCGCTCGCAGAACGCGAAGTCGGATTCGTCGTACTGCACGCGGTACTCGCATTTGGGGTAGTCCCGCGCCAAGTCGTCGGTGTTGTGGCTGCGGTCGTAGTTGCCGAGCCCGTCCCCAAGCACTTCATCCAGGATCTCGGGCACCGTCATATCTTGGAAGATCCGAGTCCGCTTGCCTTGCGAGAGCATCCAGAAGCCTGCCGAGGCCTCGATCGAGACGTTCGTGAAACGGTCGCCCGTCGCCGCGTCTTCGATCCAGTGGACGATCGCGGGGTATTGGGTGGTCAGGTCACCACGCTCGATCGTGACCGAACACGGTTCTCCCAGCATATCCGTGGGATCGGCGTCAGTTTCCTCCGTACGCAACGAGAGTGACAGATGGTACGGCTCGTTCAGCTCCTCGGTGATCGAGGCGTGGACCACCGTCCATTCGAAGCTCGAGGCACCGCACTCGAAGGTGCACCGGACGTCTCCTGAATCTTCTGGTACGTCGTCGGCCATCATCTTCTCCTAGTCTGTTCGCGCGCGGGAACCCGAGGTTCGGGCGGTCGGCGCCCGGAGGTAGAAAGAGCGAGCGAGTCTATCGTCATTGGCATGCGCTTGGTAGAGCTTGCACACCTCATGCCAAGGCAAAGTCCAATGATCTCCAGCGGTGTCGGAATGGCGTCGCGTTGCATGTCGACGGTTCGTCGTCGCCCTGACGAGGCTTCGTCTCCGCTGCGGAAGAGAGGGCGGCCCGTGCTCCGGCGTCACCCGAGGTCCGCGAGCTCGACCGGGTTGGGCTCGACGCGCCAGATGTCTCGGCAGTAGTCGCGGATCGTGCGGTCGGACGAGAAGTACCCCATCCGGGCCGCGTTCAGGATCGACATTCGGGTCCAGCGCTCTTGGTCCGCCCAGGCCTCACTGACGCGGTCCTGGCAATCCACGTACGACTGAAAATCGGCGAGCACGAAGTAGTTGTCGTACCGAATCAGCCCGTCGACTAGCGGTCGAAAGAGGCCGCGGTCGCCATGGGAGAAGTGCCCGCTCGCGATCAGGTCGAGTGCGCCCCGGAGCCGATCGTTTCCTTCATACCACTCGTGCGGACTGTAGCCCTCCTGTCGAAGCGCTTGCACCTCGTCGGTCGTCATCCCGAACAAAAAGAAGTTCTCCGCGCCCACCGCGTCCCGGATCTCCACGTTGGCGCCATCGAGCGTGCCGATGGTGAGCGCTCCGTTCATCGAGAACTTCATGTTGCCGGTGCCGGAGGCTTCTTTGCCGGCCATGGAGATCTGCTCGGAAAGATCTGCGCATGGGTACACGAGCTGGGCCGTCTTGACGTTGTAGTTCGGCACGAAAACAACGGTGAGCTTGTCTCGAAGGTCCGGGTCCGCGTTCACCACGTCGGCCACCGAGTTGATCAACTTGATGATCAACTTGGCTGCCGTGTACCCGGGCGCAGCCTTCCCTCCGAACACGACCGTCCGCGCTGCGGTGTCGAGGTTCGGGTTCTCTTTGAGGCGCCGATAGAGGTCGACGACGTGCAGCACCGCCAAGTGCTGGCGCTTGTACTCGTGAATGCGTTTCACCTGAACGTCGAACATGGAGTCGAGGTTGGCTTCGATGTTCATGTTGGCCCGGGTCGCGTCGGCGGCCTCCTTCTTTCGGGACTGTTTCACAGCGCGCCACTGCGCCTGAAACTCGGCGTCGTCGACGTACTCTTCGAGCGCCCGAAGCCGGTCGAGGTCTTCCAACCAACCATCGCCGATCCGCTCCGTGACGAGTGAGGCGAGTTCAGGATTCGACAATGCCAAGAACCGACGCGGCGTCACTCCGTTGGTCTTGTTGTTGAACTTGCCCGGATAGAACTCGTGGAAGTCATGCATCACGCGGTCTTTGAGGAGCTCGGTGTGGAGCGCGGAGACCCCGTTGACCGAGTAGCTTCCGACCGTGGCCAAGTTGGCCATCCGAACCGCGCCACCGCCATCGTCGTCGATGATCGACATGCGACGATGCCGGTCGTAGTCGTCTGGGAAGCGGCCCCTCACGTCGTCCATGAACCGTTGGTTGATCTCGTAGATCAGCTCGAGGTGCCGCGGAAGCAGTGACGCGAACATCCGAAGCGGCCACGTTTCGAGGGCTTCTGGAAGTAGCGTATGGTTCGTGTACGCGAACGTCTGCCGCGTGATGTCCCACGCCGTATCCCAGGGCATCCCGTGTTCGTCGAGGAGCAAGCGCATGAGCTCGGGGACCGCGAGTGCCGGGTGTGTGTCGTTGAGCTGAATCGCGAACCACTCGTGAAGGTTCTCGGGTTTGCCGCCGCGGAGCTGGTGCAGCCGAAGAAGGTCCTGGAGTGAGCAGGAGACGAGGAAGTACTGCTGCTGCAGGCGAAGCCGCTTCCCCTGTGCCGGTTCGTCGTTGGGGTACAGCACCTTGGTCAGGGTCTCGGACGCGACCTTCTGCTCAACCGCGCCGTAGTAGTCCCCAACGTTGAAGCTCCCGAAATCGAACTTCTCGGTGGCCTCCGCACCCCAGAGGCGAAGCATGTTCATCGCGTTCACCCGGTACCCCGGGATCGGCGTCGCGTAGGCCACGCCGCGGACGTGAGCCTCGGGGTGCCACCGGACACCATAGCGGCCTTCGTCATCGGTGTAGGGCTGGGTGTGACCGCCGAACCCGACCGTATACGCGTACTCCGGCCGTGCGATTTCCCAAGGGTTTCCTTGGCGAAGCCATTTGTCGGTACGTTCGACTTGCCAGCCGTCGACGATTCGTTGCTGGAAGATCCCGAACTCATAGCGGAGCCCATACCCAACGGCGGGGATCTGCAACGTCGAGAGCGAATCCATGAAACAGGCGGCCAACCGACCGAGGCCGCCATTCCCGAGCCCTGGCTCCCCCTCCACGTCGATCAGCTCGTCGAGGTCTTGACCCATCGACGCGACGGCCTCTGCGACTTGGTCGCGAATCCCGAGATTCAGTAGCGCGTTGCCGAGCGACGGGCCGAGAAGGTACTCCGCCGATAGGTAACAGACCACGCGGGTTGGCTTGGCCAGTAAAGCTCTCGCCGTGCTCAGCCATCGCTGCATGAGCCGGTCGCGGACCGTATACGCGACGGCAAGATAGTAGTCGGATTTCGTCGCGATCGCGGGGACGTTCCCACACCGGTAGAAGAGGTTGTCACGTATCGCACGGCGCAGC
>JBCCEK010000256.1:0-5703 GCA_039030295.1 Myxococcota bacterium
ACCCCGTGAGCCGAGTTACTACAAGCTGCTTCTCGGCGCTTTCGATGACCTGGCCCACGTCACGGTCGAGGTCCATCAGTGTAGCGCGCGCGCGTCGGTGCAGGAGAGCGAGGCTGGGTTGGCTCAAGCGGCTTCGGCCACATAGGGATGCCAACACTGTGTTGAGTTCTGCGTCATCGGCTCGGCTGGTACGGCAGGGACGTCGACCCCTCTTTGGGTCCAGGTGGCAGCGAGTCGTCTATCCCGATGCGGCGATCACGTGGCTCGCTGCCCGTTGCCCGCTCAGATAGGCGCCGTGCACCCAAGAGGGATAGTCGGGATTCGTGTGCTCCCCGGCAAACTGAAGCGATCCCGACACTGGACGAGAGAGCGCTGTACGGTGGTCATGGGTCGCGATGCCCACGTGCTCCGTCGAGTAGCCGCCTAGCGTGAACGGATCCGAGTACCAGTTTGATCGAAGCACGCCTGAAGGGTCGGGCAGATTGGGTCCGAACGCACTGGACAGCATCGGCATGACGGTAGCAAGCGCTTCCTCGTCCGAGAGCTCGACCCACTCAGGAACGTGCTTGCCGAGGATTCGAACCGTGAGCACGGAATCGCCGGACGCCGGCATGTGGTTGTTAAAGAAGAGTGGGAAGCGACCGTCCTCATTGCCCCGCAAGATGAGGTGAGGCGAGGCTGGCCAGAAGGCACGGGGGAAGTCGAGGACGATCTTCTCGGACAACCCGACCCCGATCTCACGGATCGCTGTGGCGTGAGACTCCGGAAGGGACGGCGTGAACTCGATCGCGCCGCTCTTCAACACGGCGAGCGGCGCAGTAATGATGGCGGACGACGCATCGAACGTCCCGATTGAAGTGAACAGGCGACTCCTCGAGTCGGTCCACTCGACGCGCTCGAGCTGAACGCCCAGGCGTATGTCGAGCCCCTCAGCAAGTCCATCGATGACCGTGTCGTATCCGTTCACGAAGCGCCAGTCCGAGCCGGCGAACTCCGAGCGACGATTGGACTCCGCCCAATCGATGTCGTTCATGTCGTCGCTGCCGTGGTTGGCGCCGATAGCCCCGAGTATCGCGTTGAGCATTCGCCGCTCGTTGGGCGGCAATGCGCCCACCTGCTCCCGGACGTAAGCTCCTCGACTTCCGAGGTCGGCGCGTTTCGGCGCCCGGTCTTCGATCTGACTCAGCTGACCGAAGAGCTCGATTCCTCGTGCCGTGAGGTTCGTGCCATCCGAGTCGAACCCGACCACGTTGAAGAAGCTGGATTCGAAGAGCTCCGAGCCGTAGCGTTCGGCCAAGGGATAGAGAGGGTTGTCGACCTCGCCGTGAATCCAGCCGGCTCCGAGATCGACCGGTGCGCTGAGGTCCCGATTGGTCCAGATACGACCGCCAATACGCTCTCGCGCTTCGAGAACGATGACCTGGTGTCCCGCATCGTGAAGCGCGCGAGCTGCACTCAGCCCGGACATGCCCGCACCGACGACGATCACTTCCGAGCTCTCCGCAGGAGTCTCACCGCAACCTGCGGAATGCAACAGCGCAGTGCCCGAGACCGCCGCAACGGACTGCATGAACGTTCTTCGGCCCACGGAGCGGGGCAGCCTACTTGGGGTCATCTCTTCCTCCTTCGTGGGTTGACCCGCGCGAACCTATGCCCCCGGCCGGCGGCCGACCATGGAAAGAGCGACAACGATGAGCAAAGACTCCTGTCGTGTTCTCCAAGTACCGACCGGGCTACGCTGGATTGCGCGAGTTTCCTGTCGTTGCCGCCTGACGATGTAGCAATCCACAGAAACTCGTCCCTGTGCTTGTGAAACGCTCCATGGTTGACGTCGGCAGCGCGCGCTAAGTTCCCATCGCTCGCCGAAGAGAGGTGCACATTGCCGTTCGACCGCCAACACACCAAGAGTCTCTCACCGCTCGTCATGGCCGGACTCATCACAGCCTGCGGCTCGAGCGCGCCGGCGAGCCCAGAGCCCGCGAATCCGCAGACGTTCGACGCCGCGGCGTTGGATGCGGAGTTGAACCGGATTGCGGATGGTGCGCTGGCGCAAGAGGGCGTGCCGAGCTTCGTGCTTCGGGTCGACGCCCCTTGCCTCGGCTACACGTTCGAGACCGCCCGAGGGTTCGCAGACGGAGAAGCCGAAGAACCGATGACACCCGGCCATGGGTTCTGGACCGCTAGCACCACCAAGACGATGACGTCGGTCATCGTTCTGCAGCTCGTGGAACGCGGGCTACTCCGCTTGGAAGATACCCTCATCGATCATCTGCCGGCAGACCTCGTCGACCGGGTTCACGTACTCGACGGCGTATCCCGAGGACGTGAGGTCCGCGTTGACCAACTCATCGGGCACACGAGCGGCCTGTGGGACCATGCTTCAGCTGGCACCTTCTTTGCCACGCTTCTCGACAACCCGGGCAAGTTTTGGATCCCCGACGAGTTGGTCGAGTGGGCCACGGTGAATGGCGAGCCGGTGGGCTTGCCCGGGGAGCAGTATCACTACAGTGATTTCGGCTATCTATTGGCCGGACTCATCATCGAGTCCGTCACAGGGGAGCCCATACACGAGGTCTACCGCCGGTTGATCTTTGAACCCCTAGGGATGGCGTCGACCTTCCAAGG
This sequence comes from Myxococcota bacterium, assembly GCA_039030295.1. Taxonomy (GTDB): domain Bacteria; phylum Myxococcota_A; class Polyangia; order Polyangiales; family Houyiibacteriaceae; genus SG8-38. The sequence goes on from JBCCEK010000256.1 coordinate 2,626, forward strand.
AGGGCATGAAGAGCGGGCCAACGTCCCGGTGGCGCGCCCTTTCTTCGCGACGCTCGACATCGTGGACTTGGGGATAGACCCGAGTTTCGACTGGGCCGCGGGCGGGGTCATTGCAACCGCTGCTGATCTCAATCGCTTCTATGCCGGGCTCTTTTCGGGGGCGCTTCTGTCTGAGGAATCGGTTCGAATGATGCTCCGCGGCGTTGCACCCGACGTACCGGGCCGCGTTCCGGGTCGAGAGTACGGCCTCGGAATCCTCAAGCCGCTGTCCGACGGTGAGGATTGGCGGGGTCACTCGGGCTTTTGGGGGTCATGGGCGGGACACTCAATCGCGCAGAACGTCACCGTCGCGTTCAGCACGAGCCAGTCGGAGGCCTCGAGGTCCGACATCCAGCGTGCGGTGTTCGCCGCGATTCCCGACTTCGAGTGTGCGGACGGTACACGTCTCTCGACGCAGGGCGAAGCGGAGTCGTCGTATTGAGTCCGACGGCGTTGACCAGTCTCGGGGTCGCGGTGCTCGTGGCGGGCGCGTCGGGATGTGGTGACCCTAGCGCGACCGTGCCGACTCGAGACGCGGAGGAGGCATTCGTGTTTTTCAGTCGGGTCCTCCAGCCGCCCGGGCGCACGAACTTTGTCAGCATACTTCCGAGCTTGGAGGGCTCCGAGGTCGACCTTTCATCTGCCCGGCTCGAACTCGGTGGATTCTCTCGAGTGCGCGTGTTCGAAGGGGACCTCTTGGTGTTCTTTGGAGAGAGCGGCGAGATCGCACGCTACGTGGTCGAGCCCGACCTTTCGCTCACGGAGCGCGCGCGACTCAGCATGGTCAACGAGGGCGTGAGCTCCTTCTTCAACACCATCATATTCGTGTCGCCCACGCGCGCCTACTACGTGCACGCCGAACAGTCTCAGGTAGTCGTCTGGAACCCGAGAGAGATGACGGTGACCGGTACCTTTGCGTTGGATCTGCGCGTCGAAGCCTTCGAAGAAGTCATCGTGGGTCCGCCAACGCTTCTGCAGGATCAGATTCTGTTGCCCGTCGCCTGGGTTGATCGCGTGAGTGACGAGCCTCGTCGGGTCGTCGGCGTGGCGCGTTTGTCGGCAAACGAAGATCGACTTATCGGCGTGTCGGTCGATGACAGGTGCGGTTTCAGCCTCGCCGGCTTCGCAGACGCCGGTAAGTACTACGCCGTGGGCGATTGGCGGGGCGGCGTCTACACGGCGTACGCCGATGTCGTTCTTCCTCCTCCGTGCTTGCTCGAGTTCGATCCGTCTACGGCGGAGTTCTCCGAGAGTGAGCTGGACCTCAACTCGGTCACGGGTGCGCCCGCTGTAGATGGTGCATTTGGGCTTGGGAACGGTACGTTTGCCGTTCGTGTCTACGACGCACCAATCGATTTCGATAGCATCCGGACAGACTACCCAGACCCGAATCAGTACTTCAATCTCGAAGTGTGGCGCTGGGGGACGATCAACTTGTCGACAGGTCGAACCGAGCTCGTCGAGGACCTCCCGTTGTCCGCGGCATCGTTTGCGCCGGTCATCATAGACGGGAACCCATACGTTGGAGTTGCTGAGGAGTCTTTGGGTCGCTCAACGTTCTTCCGAATTCAGGGGTCGTCGGCGACGCCGATCATCCGTGCGCCTGGTGAAATCCTCAACGTCCTACGGATCCGGTGAGACGCGCAGCCTCCCACAAGGTGCCATATCGCTCCCGGGTTCTGTGGTAGTTTCCCGATTCGATGGACAAAGTGAGAACGCGCGTGCTCGCGCAGATTTGTTCCGAGCGTGAGCGAATCACCAACCGACTCGTCGACGCGCTGTGCGCGGAGCTGCCCGAGTACCGTGCACTTCCGCGCAAGTCGGTCGTTGCCGCAACGGCGATCGATTTCGACACCTTCATCGAGTTCCTCGAGGAGGGGCGCTCGCCGCGCACGCGAGACGCACACAAGTCGCTAGATGTTGCCAGAAAGCGGGCGCGCTCCGGGTTTCCGTTGGCGGTGTTCCTTGACTCCTTCAACGTGGCGAGGCGGGAGGCGGTCAAGGTCGTCGAAGAGGTGGGCCAGGAGCTTCGGCTCCGCGTCGCGGATCGCCGCAGCATCGAAAGACTCGTCTCCGATTGGACCGGGCTCCTGATGGTTCAGACGTCGCGAGCGTTTCTCGAGCTCGCCGGGGGTGAAGAGGGAACGGACGACCATCGCCGCGAGCTCATCGTGAGCCTACTCCAACGTCCGCTCGATGCTGAGCTCCAGAGCCGCGCCGCGCTCTTTGGTCTTCATGCGGGAGGGCTTTACCGCGCATTCGCGGCCCGGCCCGCTCCTAACGAGAGCATAGAGGACTTGGCGTTCGCCGTGATGCGAACCGGGAGTCGCGGATCAGTCTCGGCACTCGTTGCCGAGGTCGAAGGACGCCTCGTCGGAGTCGTCGCCCAACGACCGAGTGTTCCGAACCCGGGGACGCTCGTCGGGCTAGGACGAGAGGCGACGCTTTCAGAGCTCACTCAGTCGTATGCGGAGGCCTGCCGCGTACTCAACGCGGCCACGTTCGCCGAGCGTGCTGGCGTGCTCGCGTTGAGCGACGTACCGCTCGAGAGCGCTATGCTCGACGATCCGGTGCGCAGTCAGAGGCTTGCCGAGCGCTACGTCGGCGTCCTTCAGGAGGATACAGACGCGAGCACTGGGCGGATCCTCGATACGGTGAGGCTGTGGCTCGAGTGCAATGGCAGCATCCCCCAGGTTGCTGAGTCGCTCCGACTGCACCCCAACACCGTGCGATACCGCCTGCAAGCGTATGAGGACCGAACTGGCGAGCGCCTTACGAGCTTCCGGTCGCGTGTTGGGGCTTGGTGGGGGCTGACCTGGGCGAGCCACGAGAAGGACGATCACCTTCGGGCGTAGGGTCGAAGCGCGTCCATCGGATGAACCCTCAACCACGGTTGTTTCGTTCCCAAGGGGCCACCGGAGAGAAGCGTTCGACCAGAAAGTCGAGCATGGCGCGCACCCTCGGAGGGACCAAACGCTTGCTTGGATAGAGCGCCCAGATGGCCGACTCGGTGACGAGGGGGAAGTCCGGCAGCACCTC
>JBCCEK010000257.1:0-5567 GCA_039030295.1 Myxococcota bacterium
CGGGGCAACCTGACGTCGACGATGTTCGACCTCGAGCGCGACCCCGCCGAGAAGAACGAGCTCGATGCGTCGGCGCACCCGATTGGACGCCGTTATGCGCGGATGCTCCTCGGTCAGTTCCTGGGCTCGACCGATCGAGGGGACTGGATGAGCGCGGAGCAGACCAGCGGGGAGCGGCTCGACCGGGAGAACGCCGAGATGGATGACACAATCCGCGACCAACTCCGCGCTCTGGGCTACGCTCACTAGCGACTCATGCCGATCATCGCACAGACTCGAGAGCGGTACCTGAGGAGCCCGCGACTGGAGGCTGTCGCAGGAGGGCGTGCGCTTCTGTACGTGCTGGCATGGTCGGGCGATGAGGAATTCGTTCTACGGTTCACGCTTGACGCGGACGGGTCGGTCGAGGGCGAGCCCGTCGCGACCGATCATGCTTCGGCGATCATGGGTTGGGCCCCCGAGGGCCCACGGCCGACGGCTGACTCGCGCGCTGAACTTCAGGGCGAGCACGGCGGCTGGCGGGTCTCGGTGTCACACGAGGCGGGTCGCTCGCGGGTGTCGGTGAATCCGCCCTCTGGTGGAGAGTTTGTCGTGTGGAGTGCGACAGGGATCGCAGCCGCCCCGTGCATCGCGTCTGCGCCAGGCGGCGCATGGGTCGCGTTTCATCACGACGTTCGGGAAGACACGGGCGTACCAGACGTCGCCAAGTGGGTTGCGCTTCGTTACGTGGACATGGAGGGTGGGGTCTTCGAACCGACCGCCAACATGATCGGCCGTGATCGTGATCTCGACGGGGAAGAACAAGGGTACGAGTTTCCGTCCCTCGTGGTCGGCGAAGATGGCGCGGTCGATCTTTTCGGTCGCGGGTCGCACAACTTCTATCGTCAACGCCTAAACGCATCCGGCTATTCGGAACGCGAAGCGATCGACGACGGGGTCTGGGGTTGTCGCGGGAAGCGGGTAAGCGCCGTTCGCGTGGACGATGGCGGGGTGCTCACTGCGCGACGCGGTCGAAAAGGGATCGTCATCGAACGTTTCGACGCCCCCGCGGGGGGTGCTCCTGCGTTGGCGCCGGCCGAGGTCGAAATCCAAGCGGGGGCCCTCGCGTCGGACCCCGGGTCGGTATGGTCTGGCCCCCGGGTCTACTTTGGCGACATTCAACAGCACAGCGCGCACTCGGACGGCGTTGGGACTGCCGATGAAACGTATCTTCGAGCGAGGTATCGCTACGGCGACGATTTCGCGGCGCTGACCGATCACGAGTCATTCCTTGGAAAGCGAATCGGGCCTGGCGAGTGGGCCTATCTACAGGCTGTGACTGAGCATCACGACGAACCAGGCGAGTTCGCGACGATCGTGGCGTACGAATGGACGGGCAAGGCCTACCCGGGGCCAGGGCACAAGTGCGTGTATCTCCCTGGGCCCGGGTTTCCGATCGTGTCGCGCGACGACGTCCCGGTCGGGGGCGAGTTGGTTGCCCGCATTCGGGAGCAAGGTGCCGTCACGGGGCCTCATCACATCGGGTGGACCGGGGCCGACGTTTCGGGGCACGAGCCCGTCGGGCAACCCGTCTGGGAGATCTGCTCCTGTCACGGTTGCTACGAAGAGCCGGGCAACGCGCTTGGCTATCGCGGAGAGCTTGAGGGCCAGTTTGCCAAACCACTCTTGGATCAGGGGCTTCGGTTCGGCTTCATGGCGAACTCGGATAGCCACGGGTTGCTGTGGCATCATGGGGAGTGCCGAAAGCGGGATCCGTTCAGGACCGGCCTCACCGCGGTACTGGCAACCGAGCTGACCCGCGAGGCCGTCCTCGAAGCGATTCGGTTGCGTCGTTGCTACGCCACCAGCGGAGCGAAGATCCTCCTCGACGTGCGTGTGGGTACGCAGCCGATGGGTAGTGAGGTCGAGGCAGTGGGTCCAGCGGAGGTTCAGGCGAGGGCCGTTGGAACGACCGACATCGAGCTCATCGAGTTCGTGACGCCCGAAGGTGTGGTTGCCTCAGAGGCGCCGGGGTCCCGGTCGGTGACTCTCGTGCAAACCGTCGATGCCAGCTACGTGTACTGTCGGGTGACCCAAGCCGATGGCGAGATGGCGTGGTCTAGCCCGGTCTTCTTCGGGCCGGCCGAGGCCTAGCTGCGATCCTCGATGATGGCGCGGGCGCGCTCAGGAACTTCGTTCCTAAGGAGAGTTTCTTGGGTCTTCGCTCGGAGGTTCTTCACCTGAACCGACCCCGCCGCGACCTCGGACTCCCCGAGGATCATCGCGATCGGCGCGTTCATCTTGTCTGCACGACGAAGCTGACTCTTAAGAGAGCCGCCGCGGAGGTCGCTTTCGACTCGAAGCCCCGCGTCTCGCAGCTCGCGTCCGAGGAGGGCGGCTTCCGCGCGCACCGTGGGCTGAGCGGCGATGACGAAGACGTCGATGGCGAGGTCATCGCCCGATTCGGGCATGGCCATGAGAAGCCGTTCGAGTCCCATTGCGAAACCGATCGCGGGCGTGTCTGGACCGCCGAGGCTTTTGACCATCCGGTCGTAGCGGCCGCCACCGAGGAGCGCGTTCTGCGCGCCGAGCCCATCGCCGGTGCCGAGGACCTCGAACAGGGTTCGAGTGTAGTAGTCGAGCCCGCGGACGAGTGAGCCATCGAGCACGTAGGGGGTGCCCAGTCGTGTGAGAGCCTCCTGCAGGCCTTCGAAGTGCTCTCGGTCGTCGTCGGTCAGATGGTCGGGGATCGATGGTGCGGAGGCCGCGATCTCGGCGCAGCGGGGGACTTTACAATCGAGCACTCGAAGAGGATTGGCGTCCATCCGTCGCTGACAATCCTCGCAAAGCTCGGGTCGGTAAGGTTCGAGGTATGAGAGCAAGGCTGCGGTGTAGCGCGTACGCGTTTCCTGGCCCCCGATCGAGTTGACTTTGACCTGCACGTCAGAGATGCCGAGCCCGGACACGAACCCGACGACCATGTCGATGATCTCCGCGTCGATATACGGCCCGGGATCCCCGAACGCCTCGATCCCAGCCTGGTAGAACTGCCGGTAACGTCCTTTGGCGGGACGCTCGCGTCGGTACATCGGGCCGATGTAGTACCACTTGGTCACGGGCTCCCGGCCCTGCACGCTATGCTGTACGTACGCGCGGACGGCGGATGCGGTGCCTTCGGGGCGCAAGGTCAGTGATTTACCGCTGGCGGAGTTCTTCCCACCCTTGTCCGTGAACGTGTACATCTCCTTTTCGACGATGTCGGTCGTCTCGCCAATCGAACGCACGAAGAGCTCCGTCGGTTCGAGGATGGGGAAGCGCGCGTCATGGAAGTTGTAGCGCTCCACGCACTGTCGGAAGCTACGCTCGAGGCGGTGCCACTTCGAGATCTCGTCGGGGAGGATGTCCTTCATCCCCTTCACGGCGCGGAGGCTCATGGCGTCCCGTTACCCGATGGGTCGACGCTGGGCAAGCTCAAGGGGTGGGGGGGAACTCGACGAACACGTAGTTGAACCCGTCCTTGCCCTTCTCTTGGCGGACGGTCGGCGTGACGTCGTCCCGCATCTCAAAGACCATCACGGAGTTGCGACCTTTGCGTTGGACGGTCGCGCGCGTGACAGGGGTCTTGAAGAACTGGGTCTCGAGCGGGAGGTAGTTGTTCTTGAGGTGCACCTGCGTGTTGCGCAGGACCAATGTGAACTCGCCGTTTGACTCTTTGGTCGCGATGTCGACCGGCTTCGACGTCTGGACGAAGAAACAGCTCTCCCCGTTCTTGCGCATGACGAACCCGGGCCACGTCAGCATCAAGGCACCGTCGGGGATCTCCTCGACCTTCGGAGGCGGGTTTTCGCCGCCGGGTGTCACACCGTCATAAGCCGCCATGGCAGACCCGCTCATGGCCCCCAACAGCAACCCCAACCCCAACAGAAGTCCCAGCCTCACCCCCCCAGAGTACCCACCAACCCCGCCCGCCCCAAATTCGGGGTCACTCCGCCCCTCCAGATCCCTCGTAATTACGGGCCGTTGCGAGACATACCGCGAAAACCCAAGGTTCGGGTTTTCGCGGTGCGGGTTGGAAGTACTCGGGATCAGGGGGGTTTTGGGGGGGCGGAGTGACCCCCTAGTGGGCTTTGCCGCCTTTGAGGAGGTGGCTGACGCCTTCGCCCAGGCCTTCGAGGGTGAGGGGGAACATGTCGAAGACTTCCTTCACGTACTCGATGGTGTTGCCGGTCCAATAGCGCTGGGGTTCTGGGTTGAGCCAGATGCTTCGGTGGAAGTGCTGGCTCAGCATCATGAGCCACTGGAGGCCTTCGACCCCGCGGTCGTCGCCGAGGTCGAGGGAACCCCCGGCAGCGAGGAGCTCGTAGGGTGCCATGAGCGCGTCGCCGACCATGATCAGTTTGTAGTGTGAACCGGCTTCGTGAACGAGATCGCGCACTCGGATGGGTTTATCGAAGCGTTCGGTCTCGTACACGTGCCCGTAAACACAGTTGTGGAAGTAGTACGTCCGAAGCTCTTTGAAGTGGGTGGACTTCTTGGCAGCGGAGAACAACCGAGAACACAGGTGAGCGAACGGATCCATCGAGCCACCCACATCCATCATCAAGATGATGCGCGTGTTGTGCCGACGGGGAGGGCGCGTGACGACCTCGAGCTCGCCGGCGTTCTTGGCGGTCGCGTCGATCGTGCCGTCGAGATCCAGTTCTTCCTCGCCGCCTTCGCGCGCGAACGCTCGGAGCTTGCGGAGCGCAACCTGCATCTGCCTCACGTCGAGGGTGAGGTCCTGCCTGTACGGTCGGTAGAGCCGGGCATCTGCGACCTTGACCGCGCTTCGTCCCCCACCGGAGCCGCCGATCCGAAAACCCTTCGGTGAGCGCCCACCGTGGCCGAACGGCGACGTGCCGCCGGTCCCGATCCACTTGTTGCCGCCGTTGTGCTCTTCGTCTTGTTCGGCAAGCCGCTCTTCGAACAGCTTTCGCAGCTCATCGAGGTCGAGGCCTTCGACGAACTGGCGCTGCTCGTCGGTAAGCTCCGCCATGTTCTCTTTGGCCTCTTGGAGCCAGTCCCACAGCTCATCCTTGAGCTTCTTGGACTCGACTTCAACCCCCTTGAAGAACGACAAGAACGCTTCATCGAACGAGTCGAGGTGTGCCTCGCTGTGGATCATGACCGAGCGCGCGACGTTGTAGAACCCGTCAAGCGAGCTCTCGTGCAAACCTGCCTTCAGCGCCTGGGCGAGCGCGAGCACTTCCTGCGTCCCGACGGGAACGCCGCGTCCTCGGAGCTCATACATGAAGGGGACTAGGATCTCAGCTTCTCCATTGGCGGCCGCCCGACAACTGGTCGGCGTACGCGACGAGGTCTTGTTCTTTCTTGAGGAGCGCCCCCAAGAACGGAAGGTTCTCTTCGAGACTCACATTGTCGATGCCGGCCCGCTGCAACACGGTGATCCAGTCGACGAGCTCGCTCGTGCTGGGGCGCTTACGCAAACGGCGCATGCCCCGAATCTCGTAGAAGGTCTTGAGGGCCTGGTCGACGAGGTCCTCGTGGATCTTCGGGTGATGGACCCGAACGATGTCCTGCATCAGCTC
>JBCCEK010000258.1:0-5540 GCA_039030295.1 Myxococcota bacterium
GAGGTCTCCGTCGAGAATAAAGTCTCGCCACCTGAGGTTTCCGAGCCAGGATGAAGACTCACGAAATTAGTAAGACGGCGTTTCTTGTGGCCGCGTATCGCGCGCGGGCGACGGACTCTGGCACGACGGTTTGTTATGACCCTTGGGCGAGTCGGCTCGCGGGGGACATGGGGTACCAGTTGAGTGAGTGGTACGACGGGGTGGTTCCCGACTGCGAGCTCTGGATCTCGCTGCGAACGCGCCACATCGACGACTGCATCCAAAGTGCCATCGAATGCGGCGCGCGGCAGGTTGTGGTGCTCGGTGCGGGCCTCGACACCCGTGCGGCCCGGCTTCGGCAAGAGGGGGTTCGCTTCTTCGAGGTGGACCGTCCTGCGAGCCAGGCGGCGAAGCGCTCGGGGTTGAAAGTGCTCACCGGCTACCCGGTCGATGCGGCGACGTTCGTCGCGTGTGACTTCAACGATCACTGCTTCATCGAGCGGCTGATCGATGCGGGCTTCGACCCGGAGGTGCCGGCCTGCTTCGTCCTCGAGGGCGTTCTCTACTACCTGTCCGAAGACCGTGTGCGCGAGACACTGATGAAGATCGCGGCCTATAGCGCCCCGGAGTCTTGTGTCGTGTTCGACATGTTCGACGTCGACAAGCTCGATGCCTCAAGCGAAGCGCCAAATCGATTCAACGTGGCCGCGGCGAAGGAAAACCTCGGGGGTCTCGGCGAGCAGTTCCTGTTCGGCGTCGAAGACGCGACGTCGCTCCTGAACGATTGTGGGTATCGGTACACCCGGAGTACGACCTTCGCGTCACTCGCCCTCACGCACACCGGCGAATACGACCCGGAGCTCGGCTTTGACGAGCAGCGCGTGACCGTCGCCAGCCGCGGCCGACGCCTTCACTAAGTGCGCTTCGTGGAGAGTCACGGCGCCGCGACTCGGGCCGAACTCGTCAGCTGCACGATGCAGCGCGCGGTTGGAGCCCGGGGCTCTGGGACGCCATGCATGCTCCAGGTTGGCCGCGACCCGCGGTCCCTAGAAGTTGCGTAATAGTGCGAAAAATGGATTAAAGGGCCCATAAGTTGCGTTTCGGCAACCCATGAGCCCGAAAACAGGGTCTTTTGGACGCGGCGAAGGTGTTTAGCTTCGTGGGTATGATCAACCCACGAGCCCCCGAGTACCTCGACCGGACGCGATGGAAGAGCCATCCGAGGTATCCAGAGCAGGCCCTCCTGCTCGGTTCGCACAGCAACTTCGTCTGGATCAACGCCCGACTGATCGACGATGCGAAGACGGGTGAGGATCCCGCGTCGCTCGAGTGGCGCTACGTGCGTTGGATCGCGGCCATGCGGAGTCACGAGCGCTACGAGGAGTACAAGCTCTATCCTTACCTCGCGCGACGTTGGGGGGTGTCGTTTCGTGATGCCCAAGACGGGCACCGGACCCTGCACGACAAACACGAGGAAGTCATCGAGGCGTTCCGCGACTTGAGGGACCCGAGCGACGACGCGGACACGGCACGCACGAGGCTCGTCGACGCGCTGTCCGCGCACCAAGAAGCGCTGGTCAACCACCTTCGAGTTGAAGAAGAGGCGGTGATCCCGTTGCTTCTCGATCTCATCCCCGAAGAGTTCCAACACTACTACCAGTCGTCGATCCACACGTTGCTGACCGAGTTCGACAAGGGGACAGCCAAGGGAGATCGGCACGATCGGGAGGAGCATCATGGGTAAGCTCGTCAATGGCCGCTGGGTCGCGTCCGAGGAGCAAACCAGGATCGGCGATCGCGGGGAGTTCATCCGCGGGGTCACGAAGTTTCGAGACTGGGTTGGCGATGAAGCCCATCCGCCAGAGCGTGATCGGTACCACTTGTTTGTGGCGCACAACTGCCCATGGGCCCATCGCACGATCATCGTTCGAAACCTCAAGGGGCTCGAAGACGTCGTCAGCATGACCGTGGCGCACTATCGAAGGAACGAAGACGGGTGGTGGTTCCCGGACGGCGTGGACGAGTTTCAGCCGCGCGACGGGCGCCTTCCACTCCACGCCGTCTACTCCGCGGCGCAGGGCGAGTACTCGGGGAGCGCCACGGTCCCTGTCCTTTGGGACCGCAAAGCCAAGCGCATCGTCAGCAACGAATCGGGTGAGATCATCCAGATGTTCAACGAGCGCTTCGGCGACCTCGCCGCCAAGGACGTCGACCTTTACCCCGCTGCACTCCGACCCGAGATCGACGCGGTCAACGAGCGCGTCTACGCCCACGTCAACAACGGCGTCTACAAGTGCGGGTTCGCGCGTACACAAGAGGCCTACGAAGCCGCCTTCGTCCCACTCTTCGAAGAGCTCGACGCGGTCGAGCAGCGACTCGACCGCCACCGCTACTTGGTCGGCAACACCCTCACCCTTGCGGACATTCGCCTCTTCACCACATTGGCCCGTTTCGACGCCGTCTACTTCGGCCACTTCAAGTGCAACCTCCGCCGCATCGTCGACTACCCGAACCTCTCCCAATACGTCCGCGACCTCTGCCAAACCCCTGGCATCGGCGAGACCGTCAAGATCGACCTCTACAAGAAGGGCTACTACGGCCGAAGCCCGGGCATCAACCCAAGAGGGATCGTGCCGCTGGGTCCTGCGCTCGACTTCGAAGCTCCGCACGATCGTGCGACGCGCGCGTACCCCCAAGTCCTTCGCGCGTCTCGGCGAACTTAAGGTCGGCGGTCAAAACGCGGTTGACGGAGCGGCACGGGACGTCGCAGTGAAGGGCCCACGACCTCGGAGTTCAGCCCTCATCCTGAGCTCGATGGGCCTAGAGAGTCTCGCGAAGATGCCGCTCGACGATCGTCGTGTCGACCCGCGTTGCTGCGAGCCGTTTCGCCGGTCCGATTCGGAGCCCGTGAAACAGGGCGGACGTGAGGCAGAGCCCCGCAGCGACGATCGACAGTGTGGGGAGCGGACCGGGCTCCGCTTCGGCGCTGCTGATACTGCCGGTGGCCAATCCGACGAAACCGAGGGACAACATTGCCGAGCCTACTGTCCAAGCGATCGTGCTCGCCACCGGCGAGACACCCGCGGTCACGTAGCGCCGGAGCTCGCGCCGCGAGAAGAAATCGAGGAACCAACTCGTCTCCTCGGGGACCGCGCGACCCCCGACGGGAGGCAGTGTGACTCCCGTGATCGGATCGAGCGCATCGAGGCCCTGCTCGTGGCGTGCGATGCCCTCGCGAATGGCGCGATGGTTCCGCTCACTCAAGGGGTACCACCACATGATCCCGGTCCCGATCCCGTTGAACGCAGCGGGGACTAGTGCGAACAGGATCCGCATCGTCAGCACGACTTCCGGAGTCTGCGGCTGATTCGGGACGTATCCTACGCCACCGAGAATCGCGAGCGGGATCGCTGCGCCTGGAATCAAGGCAAACTTCGGCACGATCGACCAAAGGGCCCCGAACTGGGCCTCGCGACGCTTTCCGGTGTGGAGCTCGTCGTAGTCGATGACGTCCGCGTGCATCGCACCGCCGAGGAACAACCAGACTTGGGACTGCATGCCGACGTACATTTCGATGAACAGGACGGTTAGCTGATCCCCTTCGCCAACGAAGAAGAGCGAGAACCCGCCAGTGACCCCGATGAACGCGTTGATCAGCCAGACTCGCAGCTTCCCGATGCGCGCGGCGAGGCGGACCCAGAACGGGAGCCAAAACAGTCCCGATGCGAGGTAGACGACGATGAAAATGGCCGTCCAGGTTGCGGGGGCACCGAGGACGTATTCTACGAAGAAGGGCATCAGCATGGCGGGGATGGCGATCGGGATCGCGGTGACGATGTGCGACACGAACATGATCCGAAACGGCTTGTTGCGGAGCGCGCGTCGGACCCCCGGCACCAACGGCGTCTCCCCGCGCCCCGCGAACTCTCTTCGTTCCTTGATCTGGAACAGAAACCAGAAGTTGAGGATCAGGTAGGCCGTCACGTACGCCATGGCCTGGAGCTGCATCTTGTAGCGGGGGTCGTTGGTGATGCTCAGGAAGAGGCGTGAGCCCTCCGCGCCTGGGGGAGGGCTTCCGATCACGGCGGGCCCGGCCGCACCGACGATGGTTCCGAGGCCGACGAAGAAAGCCAACGTTCCAAAGAGGCGTCGGCGCTCGTCGCCGTCCAGAGTGAGTTCAGCCGAGAGTGCCGTTCGTGGAACGTTGCTTGCGGTGACGAAGAGAAAACTCGCGACGTACATGCACGTGAACCACCATGCCGCCCCGCGGGCCGAGATCGCGGTTCCTGGGGTGAGCATCAGGTAGAACGCGATCGCGTTGCCGACGACACCTACGAAGATCCACGGTTTCCGGCGCCCCCACCGAGAGCGCGTGTGGTCGCTGATGTAGCCCATGAGCGGGTCTGTGATCGCGTCGAGCGCTCGCCCTGCGGCGATCGCGATCGCGAAGAGGCCCGCGGGCAGCAGCACGACGTCGACGTAGAACTTGCCGACGTACACCGAGACGAGTACGAGCATCGCGGCGCCCACGAAGCCCTGCGCGCTGAACGCTACCCGTGTCCCGAGCGTGAGCCGTTCTTGTGGACTTGTCGCGCTCCTGCCGGCGCCCACGCTAGATCTTGAGTTCTTCGGGGTTGCCTTCACGAATCGTCACGGTGAGACCGAGGTTTCCTCCGGCGTCGAAGACCTTGATCTTGTCTCCGTCGCGGTACCAGGGACCGCACCGCTCCTCGCCATCGAGCCACCGGCTCCACGTGACGCATACCTCACCTTCGTCGGTGATTCGATAGACTCCCGTGTCCTTCTCCGAGGCCGACGGAATGATTGCGGAGACCTTCCCGTCATCTCGATAGAAGGCGTGATAGTTGGCGTTGCCGATCCCAGCGAGATTCCCACTCAATGTGTTCCCCGGAATTCGATCTCGCAGAAAGGTCTCAGGAATGCGTTCGAGCGAGTCGCCTTCTTTGGCGACTTCAAGATCCGTACGCAACTCGAGATTTGCGGCGTTGCCCTTCTTGAGCCTCGCGACCGAGGCGACCCCGCCTTCCGGAAGGAACACTTTGTACTCGTCACCGTGGCGGTAGTACGTGTTACACGCCGGACCGGTTTGCCAGGTCTCTTTGGTCCACTCGTTGCAGACCTGACCGTCCTTCGTGACCCGCCAGCTTCCCCTGGCTTTGTCTGTGACCGGTCCGCTGATGGCGCCTGTGAGGCGCCCATCGGGGCTGTAGTAGACGACGTAGCGAATGTTGTACTGAGGAATGACCCCACTGAGCGTGTTCCCCATGAACTGCGCCTTCGCATCCTCCGCGCTGAGCGCCGAAGCCCCGTCCGCCACGGCACGTTCTTGGTCTGTCTTGACACAAGCCGACAGAACCAGACCTCCGATAAGGAGCATTCCGGGCGCAATGAGTCTCGGCGCGGTTGCGTTCATCGATCCCTCAAGCGCATCGACTGTAACATGCACGAGGGATGCCGGTTCAAGCATTCGGATCGTCGGCGCCGCGGTGACCCCCAACGGACGCCGGACCCGACTATGGCTCGAAGTTGTAAGTGTCGCC
>JBCCEK010000259.1:0-5523 GCA_039030295.1 Myxococcota bacterium
CCCGCAGCCACCGAGAACAGGTAGTAGACCCACCACATCGCTTGTTCGCAGAAGAAGTTCGGGTGCCGTGAGTAGCGGAAAAGACCGGTGGTCAGGAACTCGGCGCTGACGGGCAAGCCTTCCGCTTTGTGGGCGTGTTTCTCGGTTTGGAACCGCCACTGTTGTTCGTCGGCCACCGTCTCGCCGGCAAAGAGGATCAAGAAGGCTCCTGCGGCCAGGAAGTCCAGTGGCCCGAGCGGGGTGCCGATGTGGAGGTACGCCATGTAGGAAGGAAGCGTGATCGCCAGGAGGAGCAGGTTCTGCAAAGGGGCGATGAAGGTCGCGTTCAGGAGCTGGAAACCCACTGGCCCGATCCGCGCTTGGACCTCCTCCCATCGGTAGTCCTCGCCGCCGGGCGCATACCCGCCCTTGCGGGCGTAGTTGTACGTGAGACGCACGCCCCAGATGGTGACCAGTATGGCCATCAGATTGAGTCGCGGATCATCGAACCCGGCGTACGCCGCGAAATGGACCGAGTAGAGAACCGGGGTGATCGACCACAGGCGGTCAACCCAGGAGTACTCCCTGGTGAGAACCGAGAGCACCCAGCAGAGCGCACCAAACCCGAGCGAGGCCCAGATGGCCGTCTCGAGGGGGTCTGTCGACAGATACCACTCCGTCATGCGGCCCTCATCCGACGCCGAGCGCCTTGAGCTGCGCCATCAGTTTGCCGAAGTCCCAATACACCTTGAGCGATTGGAGCTTCCCCTCGTCATTGACTTGGTAGAGCCCCACCATGTCGACGACCGTCTTGATGCCGCCCCCCATCTCGTTGGTCGCCTGGAGGACCGCGACGCACGTGTCGTCGCAGGCGATTCGCTGAGAGGCGACGAGGGTCACGTTCGCGTTCGCGATCACGTTGTCCCAGAACCGCTCGATGGCCGCCTTGCCTCGATGGCCCATGCCTTCCGGGTCGAGCATCGACTTGCCGACGGGGTCGGCGAGCAATGCGTCGTCGGCGAACAGCGCGAGCCAAGATGCTTTGTCCTTGGCCATGGCGAACTCCGCGGAGCGCTCGCTGGCAGTGACGGCAGGGTGCTTATCGGGCATATCGTCCTCTCTCTTACTTCGCGGCTTCGACCGCACGCAAGAGAGATTTGCTGAATACGCCCCGTTGGACGAGCCGCTCACGAGCCTTTTTGGCAGCACTATCCCACGCAGCTTGGTGCGGGCGGGTGTCAACTACCGCGAGGCCTCGCCCCTTGAGCGTCTCGTAGGCGCGGTCGTCGTCACGTTGGACGATCTGGTCGAGCTTCTTGGCGGCACGCTTGGCTGTCTCGAGCAGGGTCTTCTGGTCGGCTTCGGTGAGGCTTTCGAACTTCGCTTTGCTGATCACCGACCCGCCCACGATGATATTGAAGTTGCTCGACGTCATCGCTTTGAGTCGCGTGTACCACTGAAAGGCCACCGCGCTCATCGCAGATGCCGGGACGACTTCGACTTTGCCGTTCCCGAGTGCACCGAAGACGTCGGACGGCCCGACACTCACTGGTGTGGTCCCGATCGCTTTCATGAACTCGTCGACGACCGCGTTGTCTTTGCCGACCCAACCCGACCGCTTCGCGAGGTCTGCAGGACTGCTGAAGGGCGTCGTCGAGAACACGCGGTTCTTGCCGCCGTCGCCACAGGTGAGGAGCTTGAACCCGCCCGCCTCGATCATCTTCTGAAGACGCGCGTCGAGTGATGTGCGCACTCGGTTGAGTTCCGTGTCTGTGGTCAAGAGGCCGGGCGCCGTCAATACCTGCACTTCGGGTGCGATGAGACTCAGCCCCGTCGTGGCCACGCCTGCCGCATCGAGCTTGCCTGCCTTGATTCGACGAATCAGATCTCGATCGTCGCCGTCGCTGCCGCCGGAGAACACTCGGAGTTCGACGCGTCCTTCGGTCTCCTTGCTGAGTGTTCGGCTCCACGCCTTCAAAACTTTGACGAACGAGGATCCGGGAGGAGCCAAAGACGCGATCCGGATCGTGTTGGCCGCCTCGGCGTTCGCCGTTGGCAGCGAACGGTTTCCCGGAATAACTGCAAACAGTGCCGCGAGCAGCGCGATCGACAAGACCTTCCAACGATTCATCGGGACCCCTTTACTATAGGGCGGTCATCACGACCACCGGTTCTCCAGAGACGACCGACGTCGCGGCCGGATTCAACGCCGGGGCAAGCCGAGCGAGGGCAAGAACCGACGTCGCAGAAAGTCCCTGAGTTCCTGATCGCTCCGCTGCGGGTCTGGCGAGGCCAAGAACGACATGATGATGCGAAGCATGTACTCCATCACCTCGGTCGTCTCCTTCTCGTCCCATCCGGCTCCGTCGATGAAATCACCGAACGCCACCCGCGTGAACGCGATCGAGGCTGGTTGCGTGAACCCGCGCAGCACGAGTGCGTCGAAGACCGGGGGGTTCCATACCTGCCTCAAGACGGGGTTGTCTGGGACACTCCGTAGCGCGTACACCACCGCTTCGACGGCGCTCTCACCCGGGTCTTCGAAGCCCCTCATGTGGTCACGAATGTCGTTGGCCAGACGAAGCCCCGCTTGAAGCAACACCGAGCGGATCAGCTCGTCCCTGTCTTTGAAGTACCGGTAGACCGTCGGCCGACTCACCCCGGCTTCAAGAGCGACGTGGGCTATCCCCGTTCCGTTGAGCCCATCGCGCGCGACACAACGGGCCGCGACTTCGAGGAGGCGCTCCCGCGCGGCGGTGCGGTGAGGCGGATCGCCATCCCAGGCTTCGCGCGAGGAAGGCGAGACGGACTTTCCTTTTCCGGCAGTACTCTCTGTCATCAGGCGATCAAACCGAGCGTGCAAGGGCCATAACCCGGACGCGGGGCCTCGATCAAGCGCGCCGACTGGAGCTGCCCAAAAAGACCGGAAGTCACTACCAAAGTGACCAATGACCGAACGCCAGGACCTGCAAGGCGATGAGGGCATTGGTCACTGCATGGGCGAGGATAGCGTCTGACAGGAGGCCCCGCCTCCCCTGCGCGTACGCATAGGCGACCCCTGCGACGAACCCGGCGACCCACTGTTGGTCCGCGGCCGCGAACGCGATCGAGGACAAGATGACCGCGGACATACGGAAGGTGTCGTACGGAACTTTGGTGAAGTCTCGCGCGATCAGTCGACGCAGCAGGAAGCCTCGGAACGCGAGTTCCTCGATGATGGGAACCGTGATGGTGGAGCCTACGATCCGTGACACGATCCAGATGAACGCCGCGGCGCTCGAGAGTTCGCCGAGGGCTGCGGGTGGCGCGTCGGCGCCGGAGTGACCAAACCCCCAGAAGAGGATCCAGATCGCGTACACCGCAGCGCCGATCAAGACGGCGTGCCAAGACCAGATGCTCCGCCCTCGGAGATGCTTGCGTAGGCCCGCCACATAGTCTCGCCGAAACCAGGCGAGGGCCGTGATCGCAACGCCGACCCGGACTGGGTAGAAATAGTCGAAGTCTTGGACCACCAATCCTGTGACGAGGGCGGTCGCGACGACGCACAGGAGTGGGAGCAAGAACGGGGCGCTCGGGTTCTTCGCGCGCGCGGCCGACTGGGCAGGTTCGCGGGCGAACCACGGTAGCCGCTCGCTCACGAAGACCGCACCGAGTGCGACGGCGCAGAAGAAAATCCAGCCTGCTTTCGAATGGAAACTGCCGATCGCGATCTCAGGCGACCAGAGGTCGCCAACCATGATCAACGAGACGATCCGAACCACGTTGAGGGTCCAAACGGCAAGGATCGCAATGGGGACGAGAAGCAGCACTCGAGGGAATCGAAAACGCTCTCGGAAGACCACCAAGTACGCCGTCAGGAAGGCGACCACCAAGCCGATCCCCTCGTAGCCGGAGCACACCGGCGCGACTGTGACCCAGAAGTCCTCCGTTCCAACAATGGCGTCCGCGGGATCGTAGACGATTGGCGTGACGAACACCTCGAGCAGGGCAGCCACAGCGTTGAGCGTGACAGCGCTGAGAGGCGCCCAGAGTTCGAGCGTGATGATCCCCGCCCCCCACGCGAGTAGACCCAGGGCTATCGCCAACGTGATCGGCAGAGCAAGCTCACGAAGCATTGATCCGATCCGAAGCCGCCCGATCGCGAGAGGCAGCCACGAGACGAAGGTCGCCACCACGCTTAGTGCCCACAGAGCAACCCACAGTCCGGTTGCACCTTTGGGGAGCACGCCTTCGCCGAACAGATGTGCGCTCAGGCCAAACAGCATCGCGAAGCACACGAGGTGGACCAGCAACGTGGGGAACCACGCTGAGTCTTCGATCTGCGCGGAACGTTGAACCACGCTCCTGAGCTGAGCGCCGCCGAGTAGCCAGAGCGCGGTGGCAAAGGCGACGGCGATCGGACCGAGCATCCCGGCAAACCCGACGGCGGACCAGTCGTCCGCGCGCTCGAGGAGCGGGGAGGCATCAAAGAAAAAGCTGATCGTCAGGTACTCGACGATCAGCAAGATCAGTGCAGCAACTGGACGCGCGAACCAGCGCGCGGCGAGGGGCGGGAGGGCCTGCGAGTCAGGCATCGACCGCATCCTCGTGCGGAGGGTTAGGCGAGCTCGTCGTCTTCACGACGACGCGACATGACGTACGCAACGCCGCCCAGCAAGAGCACCATCGAACTCCCGGCGAAGCTCGGGTCGAGCTCGGGCACGTTGCGGCCGCCGTTGGCTTTCGGCTTCTTGTAGCTCCAGCGCTTCTTGGTCTTCTTCCCTTCCTTCTTCTTGGAGAAGAAAGAACTCCAGCTCCACGCCTGTGCGGTTGGGGTCGGGGTGATGAACATCACGCCAAGGATGAGGGACAAACCAACTAGCCAATGCTTCATGTCGAAAGCCTCCAAATGTCACCGACTACGGCGACAAGCGATGACATTCTTTTACAATCCACCCGACACTCGGGCAAGCGGTTTCGCGAAAAAGACATGTAGAATGTGTTTAAGTATATGAAATAGTTCGATTTTAATTATGCTCTGGCCGCCCGGATCCTGTGTTGTCGATTGTCGAAACTCGTCGTTCGGCTGGATCAGGGGTTCAGTATGGCCTCGCCAGGCCGCCACTGTCCCGAGAACCACGCCTTCAAGGGCCCGCCCAGCCTCAATACGAGGAACCAGCCCTTGCCGCGGACGGTCTGGATCCAGTTGCCCTCGCGGCCCGCGGGCGGTTCGGGACCGAAGTAGATCGTCGTCGACCCGTCGAGGTTCTGGACCAAGCCCGGCGACGAGCTCACGACGCTGGGTCGTGGGGTGCCAGGTGCCTGGAGCATCGAGCGCGTTTGGGGGTCGTAGGCGACCATCGACCAGCCTTCCGCCGCCGGGACCTCCGGGGGAAGGGTGACCGTGTATGACTTGGCTCCGTCGAGATACGCACCGGTCGAGTCAGTCGCGAGAAACGATGATTTGGACCCAACCCCGTGCGCGTCGCTGGTCAGCGTCGAGTCGAGGTCGGTCGACAAGTAGAAGAACGTCGTCCGGGCGTCCAGTGTCCGAGCGCCATTGCG
>JBCCEK010000260.1:0-5508 GCA_039030295.1 Myxococcota bacterium
CCCGCCCGGACCGCGGCGACCGAGTTGGCGACGCCGCACTCGCCGTCGTTGTGCGCATGAATGCCGATTCGAACGCCGGGTAGGGCTTCAGTCACCGCACGGACGCCCTCTTCGATCTCCCATGGCATCGAGCCACCATTGGTATCGCAGAGCGCAAGTGTCTCGGCGCCACCGCGCTCGGCCGCGCGAAGCGTTTCGAGGGCGTAGTCGGCGTCAGCCTTGTAGCCGTCGAAGAAGTGCTCGGCGTCGTAGATGACGCGCCGGCCCTCGCCGACCAAGAAAGCAACGCTCTCTTCGATCATCCGAACGTTCTCGTCGAGACGAGTACGGAGGACTTCAGTGACGTGCATGGTCCAGGTCTTGCCGAAGATCGTACAAACCGGCGTCGCAGCATCGATCAAAGTGCGCAGTTGTTTGTCGTCTTGAGCGCGAAGATCCGCCCGCCGCGTCGAGCCGAACGCCGACACCGTTAGGTTGTTCCACGAGACATCTTTCGCACGCTCGAAGAACTCAACGTCCTTCGGATTCGAACCCGGCCAGCCACCTTCAATGAAGGCGACCCCGAGTTGGTCGAGATGCTCCCCGATCCGCAGCTTGTCCTCGCAGGACAGACTCATCCCCTCCATCTGCGTGCCATCACGCAGCGTGGTGTCGTAGACCTCCACGACGGGTCTCGAGTCGTTATGTCCGTTGCTGCTCATACTCTGTGATCTGCGAGTCGAACGACTGTAGGTAGCCCAACTGATCCAACCCCTCGAGAAGGCAGTGCTTCGAGAACGCGTCGATGGGGAACGTCGCCTCGAGGCTACCAAGGCCAGTCACGGATTGGGTGCGTAGATCGATCGTGATGGTCGTCGTGCGGTCGAGCTGCACGGCTTGCATGAGCTCTTTGTGCACGTCGGTGGGAAGCTCGACGGGCAAGAGGCCGTTCTTGAGCGCGTTGCTCTTGAAGATGTCGGCAAAGCCCGTCGAGATGATCGCCCTGAACCCCCAACCGACGAGCGCCCAGGGTGCGTGCTCACGCGATGAGCCGCTTCCGAAGTTGTGCCCGGCGATGAGGATCTGAGCCCCTTCCGACTCGGGGTGGTTTAGGACGAAATCGTCCTTGTTGGAGCCGTCCTCGTGGTAACGCCAGTCTGAGAACAGGCTTCCGCCGAGACCGTGCTTGTCGGTCACCTTGAGGAAGCGTGCGGGGATGATTTGGTCGGTGTCGACGTTCTCCGCCGTGAGTGGAACCGCGTGTGAGGTGAGTGTCGTGAATTTCGCCATGGTTGTCGCCTCAGGAAAGGAGCAAGCTCCGGGGATCGGTCACCTTGCCGGTCACGGCTGCCGCCGCCGCGGTGAGGGGCGAGGCCAAGAAGGTGCGTCCGCCCTTGCCTTGGCGGCCTTCGAAGTTTCGATTCGAGGTGCTGACCGCGTACTGCCCCGGCTCGAGATTGTCGCCGTTCATGGCGATGCACATCGAGCACCCGGGCTCTCGCCACTCGGCGCCGGCTTCCTTGAAGATCCTGTCGAGACCCTCTGACTCGGCCTGCTTTTTGATGTCGTGCGAGCCCGGCACCACGAGAGTTCGGACGCCCTCGGCGACTTTGCGGCCGCTGAACACGCTCGCCGCCATTCGAAGGTCTCCGATCCGGGAGTTCGTGCAAGACCCGATGAAGACCACATCGATCTTCTTCCCGAGGAGCGACTCCCCCGGCTCGAGGTCCATGTAGAGCATCGCCTTCTCAAAGGCGACCTGGTGAGAGAACTCGTCGAACGAGTCCATGCGCGGCATGTCCCCGTTGATTCCCATGCCCATGCCGGGGTTGGTTCCATAGGTGATCATCGGCTCGAGCTCGTTGGCGTTGATCACGACGCGCTTGTCGTATTTCGCGTGCTCGTCCGTCACGAGGCCCCGCCAGCGTTCGACGGCCGCATCCCATTCCTTGCCTTTAGGAACGCGATCACGCCCTTCAAGGTAGTCGAACGTCGTGTCGTCGGGCGCGATCATGCCGGCGCGCGCCCCGGCCTCGATGCTCATGTTACACACCGTCATCCGCCCCTCCATGTCGAGCGAGCGGATGGCAGACCCCGTGTATTCGATGACGTATCCGGTGGCGCCGCCGGTCCCGATCTCGGCGCATAGGGCCAAGATGATATCCTTCGCGGTGACCCCCGGCATGAGCGTTCCGTCGACCCGTACTTCGAGAGTCCTCGGCTTCCGTTGCAGGAGGCACTGTGTGGCGAGCACGTGCTCTACCTCGCTCGTGCCGATCCCGAAGGCCAGCGCGCCGAATGCTCCGTGCGTCGAGGTGTGACTATCGCCGCAGACGATGGTCTTCCCCGGTTGGGTGAAGCCTCGCTCCGGACCGATCACATGCACGATTCCGTTGTATCGGTCGCCGATCGGGAAGAGCTCGACCCCGAACTCGGCGCAGTTCTCCTCGAGGATACGAAGCTGCGCCTTGGCCTGATCGTCGATCACGGCAAGCGCCTTCGGGAGCGTCGGCGTGGAGTGGTCCATCGTTGCGACCGTCTTGTCGGGCCGGCGCACTGGGATGCCTCGCTCGCGGAGCCCGGTGAAGGCCTGTGGCGAGGTCACTTCGTGGATCAGGTGAAGGTCGATGTAGAGCACCGCCGGCCGTTCCGGCTCCTGCACAACGACGTGCTCGTCCCACACCTTCTCGAATAGCGTTCTTGGTTTCATAGTTCGTCTACTACGCGGCGCTTCCCGCCGCCTCACTGTCTTGTTGTCCCTCTCGGAGGGCAAGGATTCGGTTGATGGCCGCGATGTACGCTTTGGCGCTCGCGACGATCACGTCGGTATCCGCGCCGTGCCCGTGGAACACGCGTGCGCGCGCATGCTCCGACTGCGGGTTCACTTGGTCGCCGGTCGTCGTCTGCTCGTTCGGGGCCACCCGCACACTGACTTCGCCGAGCGCGTCGATTCCTTGGGTAACCGATTGAACGGTGTACTCGAGAAGTGTGCACGGCACGTTCGCAAGGAGCTGCACGGCCTTGTACACCGCGTCGACGGGCCCGGTTCCGACCGCCGCCGCGGTTTCGGTCTCGCCGCTCGGCCCAACCAGCTTCACCGTGGCGGTCGGCATCCCGGTGCCACAGCCGACCTGAATCGCTTCGAGCCTCCAGTACTCGGTCGGCTGGTAGAGTTCATCGCTGACCAGCGCGACCAGATCGGCGTCGGTGATGACCTTCTTCTTGTCCGCGAGCTTCTTGAATCGCGCGAACGCCTTGTCGAGGCCGTCACCGGACGCCGGGTACCCGAGCTCTCCGAGCCGGTTGGCAAACGCGTGCCGCCCCGAGTGCTTCCCGAGTACCAGTTGCGTCTGGCCCGCGCCGACCGTCTCGGGTCTCATGATCTCGTACGTCTCTTCGTGCTTGAGCATGCCGTCCTGATGGATCCCGGCTTCGTGGGCGAACGCGTTCGCACCCACGATGGCCTTGTTCGGCTGAACCACCATCCCGGTCACCTTGCTCACCAGACGACTCGCCCGCGTGAGCTGCGTCGTGTCGAGCTGGGTCGCGATCCCGTAGAGGTCTTGGCGGACGTAGAGTGCCATCGCGATCTCTTCAAGCGATGCGTTACCGGCGCGTTCGCCGATGCCGTTGACCGCCACCTCGACCTGCCGCGCACCATTCTTCACCGCGGCGAGGCTGTTCGCGACTGCCAAGCCGAGGTCGTTGTGGCAATGCACGCTGATCACGGCGTTTTCGATGCCCGGAACGTTCTCGCGAAGCATCGCGATCCGCTCTCCGAACTCGCCCGGAATGGTGTAGCCGACGGTGTCCGGAATGTTGAGGGTCGTCGCACCCGCTTCGATCGCCGCTTGAAGCGTTTCGTAGAGGAAGTCCATCTCGGTCCGGCCGGCGTCCTCAGGGCTGAACTCGATGTCGTCGCAGAACCCTCGCGCGTACCCGACCATCTCGGTGATGGCATGAAGCACTTCATCTCGGCTCATGCGGAGCTTGTGCTCCCGGTGGATCGGTGACGTCGCGATGAAAGTGTGGATACGCGGCCGCGTGGCAGGTGCGACGGCTTCGGCAGCCTTGTCGATGTCTTGTTTGTTCGCTCGCGCGAGGCTGCAGATCGTCGGTGGCTCGGGAACCGGACGTCCTTCGACACCGGTGACCCCGACAGCCTCGGCGATCGTCTTCACCGCGCGAAGGTCGTCCGGCGAGGCGGCTGCGAAGCCTGCCTCGATGATGTCTACGCCCAACCGCGATAGGGTCTTCGCCACCTCTAGCTTCTCCACAGACGTCATCGTGGCGCCGGGGGATTGCTCTCCATCGCGGAGGGTGGTGTCGAAGATCCGTACGTGATCGGGTTGCATGACGCGCTCCTATTGGCCTTGTTTGATTTCTACTGGGTCGACGAACGGCATCATCGACCGAAGTTTCGAGCCCACATTCTCGATGGGCTGTTCCTGTTCTGCGCGCCGCTTCGCATCGAACTCAGGGCGCCCTTTTTGGTTCTCGTCGATCCAGCGTTTGGCGAAGGTGCCGTCCTGGATCTCCTTCAGAATCTGTTTCATCGCCTTCTTGCTGTCGTCTCCAATGACCCGTGGCCCGCTCACGTAGTCTCCCCACTCGGCGGTGTTGGATACGGAGTACCTCATGTAGTTGAGGCCGCCGCGGTACATGAGGTCGACGATCAGCTTGAGCTCGTGCAGGCACTCGAAGTACGCAAGTTCGGGCTGGTAGCCCGCCTCGACGAGGGTCTCGAAGCCGGCCTTCACCAGCTCGGAAGCCCCACCACAGAGAACCGCCTGCTCCCCGAAAAGATCGGTCTCGGTCTCCTCGGTGAAGGTGGTCGTCAGCACGCCCGCCCGCGCGCAGCCGATCCCCGACGCGTAGGCCATCGCCACGGCGTCGGCCTGACCGGTGGCGTCTTGGTGCACGGCCAACAGGGCTGGCACCCCGCCACCTTCTTGATAAGTCTCGCGGACGCGGTGCCCCGGGCTCTTCGGAGCGACCATCGCGACGTCGACGTCCTTCGGCGGCTCGATCGTGCCGTATCGGATGTTGAAGCCATGAGCGAACATCAGCATGTTCCCTGACTCGAGGTTGGGCGCGATATGCTCGGCGTAGATGGCCGGCTGTGCCGTGTCCGGCGCCAAGATCATGATGACGTCGGCTTCCTTGGCGGCCTCCGAGACCGACTTCACCGTGAGGCCCGCGGCCTCCGCCTTCGGCTTGCTGGCGCTTCCTTCCTGAAGGCCGACGCGGACGTCGACGCCGCTCTCCTTCAGGTTCAGCGAGTGCGCGTGGCCCTGCGAACCGTAGCCAATGATCGCCACCTTCTTCCCTCGGATGAGGGACAGGTCCGCGTCTCTTTCGTACCGAATCTGAGTCATGTCTTTCTCAACTTCTCCAAAAAGGGGGTTAGGCCGCGCTCGCGCGTGAGGCTGGCACTGTGGGATGGGCGAGGTCGTGCTCTTCGACGCCGCGAGTCATCGCGACCGTCCCGGTTTGCACCATTTCCAGGATGCCAAAAGGTCGAAGGAC
>JBCCEK010000261.1:0-5474 GCA_039030295.1 Myxococcota bacterium
CAATTCCGCCCGTACGCTGCGGTTCGTGTTAAGTTCCAGCGCATGAGTGCGAAGGGTTCCGGGAGAAGGCCGTTCGTCTTGCTCGTGGTGCTGGCCGTGGTCGCGGTCGTCGTCTGGAGCTTCAGCAAGCGTCCACTCGACGTGCCCCCTTCGCCGGGCATCCCGCTCCCTTCGCTTCCGGAGGTCGAGGGCGTGTGGTTGTCCGTGATTCCCACAGCAGAGATCAAGAGCCTCGAAGGGTTCAGCGTACGAGGCGGCTCGATGCTCAGCGGCTTCAACAGCGGCGTCGCTGCGTTCCTGGTCGAGCACCCACGCGGGAAGTTCCTCATCGACGCCGGCCTCGGGCGAGATGCCGAGTCGCACCTGGCGACCGTCCCATGGCTCATGCGCGTGGTCACCGACCTCGACGTCATTCAGCCGACGGTCGACGCCCTGAAGGATGGCGGGGTCAACCCGAAGAGCGTCAAAGGCATCTTGCTCACCCACGGCCACTGGGACCACGTCAGCGGCCTCGCAGACTTCAAACAAAAGGTGCCGATCTGGCTCACCAGCGACGAACTCGAGTACCTCTGGAAAGACGACGGCGGCCGGCTCTTCCGTGAGCTTCAGGCGCAGTTCGAGTTGCCGGTCAAGGAGTATCAGTTCACCGACGGCGCTTACGGGCCTTTCCCTTGGAGCAAAGACGTCTTCGGTGACGGGAGCGTCATCCTGCTGGCGCTCGAAGGCCACACACCAGGGTCGATCGCGGTCCTGGTGAACCTAGCCTCCGGGAAGCGCTACTTGTTCATCGGCGACACGGCCTGGACGAAAGAAGGTGTCGAATGGCCAGCCGAACGGCCCTTCATGTCGCGCTTCTTGGTGGACGACGACCCGGCTCTCGTTCGCGACCAGCTCGTTTTTCTCAACAAGCTCCAACAGACCAACCCCGAACTGGTCATCGTGCCGGCACACGACTCGCGCGTTCACGCGAGGATGGCGCAGTTCCCGAACCGCGAGAAGTAGGCCTTGATGCCTTGGCGCCTCGTCGGCCTCGTCTTCGTCGTCGTCTCGTTCTGCGGGGCTTCGGGCGGGTCTGCGCAGGGTGGGGCTTCGTCGAAGCAGTCCTTGGCGACGAGCGTGGTCGAAGTTCGGGTCATCGCGGATGCTCCAGACCTTCTCTCTCCGTGGCAGACCGAGGGGATCGAACCCTTTGGCGGGTCCGGTGTGATCATCGTGGGAGACAGGGTCCTCACGAACGCGCACGTCGTCGAGAACGCCGTTGCGATCGAGGTCAAGCGGCCAGGCGTGGCTCGTTCGTTTCCGGCGCGCGTCGCCTTCATCAGTCACGATGCGGATCTCGCCCTCCTCGAAGTGCCCGACGAGGCGTTCTTCGAGGGCGCTAAGCCGGTTCCGCTGGGTCCAATGCCGAAGCTTCGCCAGACGGTCGACGTCTACGGGTTCCCGATCGGCGGTTCGACCCTCTCGATCACCTCCGGCATCGTCTCTCGCATCGAAGTCGAGCTCTACGCCCAATCCTTGCGAGAGTTGTTGGCCATTCAGATCGACGCTGCGATCAACTTTGGAAACAGCGGCGGACCGATCATGAGTGATGGGAAGGTGGTCGGTATCGCGATGCAGACGTACGGCTCGGACGACGCCGAGAACGTTGGTTACGCGGTACCATCGCCGGTCGTCGCCCACTTTCTCGACGACGTTCAGGACGGTCGCTACGACGGCTATCCTGCGCTAGGAGCCAATCTTCAGAAGATGCGGAGTCCGGCGCTGAGGCAGTCCGTCGGGATGCGTCCCGAGCAGACGGGCGGCTTCGTGATCCAGGTCGACTACGGTTCGCCCGCCCATGGAGCCCTTCGTCCTGGAGACGTCATCTTGGCGATCGACGGCCGGCCAATCGCCAACGACCTGACCATCGAGTGGTCGGACGTTGGACGAGTGGACTACACGTACGCGGTTCAGCAACATCAAGTCGGCGAAGCCATCCCGATCACGTTCCTTCGAGACGGGAAAGTGTCGAAGAAGAGCCTGACGCTGCGTGACTTCAAGCCGCTGGTCCCGGGGCGCCGAACGACCGATCCCCCCCGCTACTACATTTTCGGCGGGCTGGTGTTTCAGCCGTTGAGCGAAGAGTTCATCGATGAGCCCGGGGTGGTCTACGAAGACGCGGACGTGTACGCGACGTCGGACAACGTGGTCACCAAGGAGCGGCGTGAAGTGATCCTCCTTCAGCGAATCCTCCCGGACCGTGTCAACCGCGGCTATCAGCGATGGGGAGGAGAGATCGTTCATCGGGTCAACGGTGTGGTCCCGAGGGACCTCGACCACCTGGTCGACTTGATCGAACACGCCCAAGGTCGTTGGCTTCGGCTAGTCCTCAGCGGCGGGTACGTCCTGACCTTGGACCTCAAGGAGGCGCGCGCGAGCGCCAGCCGGATCCTCGATTCGTACGGGATCCCCGAGGACCGCGAGCTCGGGACATCTCCCAGGCCGAGCAAACGCGCTCGTCGCAAGCGCCGCTAGCGTGCCGGGCCCTGGTACCCCCTTGCCACCCGAACCTCCGGCATCTAGGGATCATCATCTGGAGGTGCTCATGACCGATTCGCCCCGTCGTGTTGCTATCGTTGCTGGTGCCCGAACTCCTTTTGCGAAGGCAGGAACGAGTCTCCGAGAGCATTCCGCCCTCGATCTCGCCACACACGCCGTCAATGGTCTGCTCGACAAGCACGCGTTGGAGCCGACGTCGATCGACGAGATGGTCTATGGAATTGTCGTTCTCGACCCGCGTCGTCCCCAGTTCGCGCGTGAGGTCGCGTTCGCGAGCCGCCTGCCTTCGGGCACGCCGGCATGGACGGTCACCGACAACTGCATCACCGGAACGACCGCGATGATGGCGATCGCCGACTCCATCGTGGCCGGTCGTGCGGAGTCTGGGATCGCTGGCGGCGTCGAATCGATGTCGAACCCTGCCGTGCTTTTTTCCCCAGCGGCCAGTCGGGTGTTCGTCGACCTGTCGAATGCGCGGACGCTCAAGGACCGCATCGAGATCCTGTCGTCGCTCCGCCCGAAGGACCTCGTTCCGAACGCTCCCGGAGTCGTCGAACCATCCACTGGCCTGTCGATGGGCGAGCACACCGAGATCACCGTCAAAGAATGGAACATCGCCCGCGAGGCCCAAGACGAGCTCGCATTGGCAAGTCACCGGAACGCGGCAGCCGCAACCGCAGACGGCCGCCTCACGCAGGAGATCGTGCCTCTCGACGGGATCGACCACGACACGATCTTTCGCTCCGACACCTCGCTTGAGAAGCTGGCCAAGCTCAAGCCGGTCTTTGATCGCTCAGGCGCGGGAACCCTCACCGCGGGCAACTCGAGCCCACTCACCGATGGTGCCGCCGCCATCGCCTTGATGAGCGAATCGCGCGCGCGGGACGAGGGCCGCGAGCCGCTTGCCTTCATTCGCGGCTACAAGAAGGTCGCGATCGACCCGGGCGATGGCCTGCTGATGGGTCCTGGTGTGGCCGTCCCCGACTTGCTCGCCGAGACGGGTCTCGGCCTCGACGACATGGATCTCATCGAGATGCACGAAGCGTTCGCCGGGCAGGTGCTGAGCAACATGGCCTCTTGGGAGCAGGGTTGGAAGCGCGATGCGATCGGGTCAGTCGACCGGAACAAGCTCAACCAACTCGGGAGCTCCATCGCAGTGGGTCATCCGTTCTCCGCGACCGGGGTACGCATTGCCACAACCCTCGCCAACGAGATGAAGCGCCGCAACTCTCGCTACGGGCTGATCAGCATCTGCGCGGCCGGCGCCATGGCGCAGGCGATGATCCTCGAACGGGACGTCTGAGCTACGGCTTTTCGGCCGGCTTCTTCGCATCCGGCGCTGCTGCCGGTTTGTTGGGCTTCATCGACTTGAGGAACGCCTTGAAGGCGGCCTCGTTCTCGGTCACCGTTTCGTTCGGGCCGAGGAGTTTGATGTAGTAGGGCCCGTCGGGCGTATCGACGATGGCTGCGATCAGCCGTTGGTCTTCCTTCTCGTCGCCTGGCCGGCCTGTTGGCGTCATTCCGCCGCCGTAGTTCCCGGCGACGTCGATCTGGGTCACGCCGAAGCCCGAGATCGTCGAAGTCTTCGGAACGACATCGACCATCTCCGTGCCGTCGGGTCGACTGAACTGTCGGATCCAGCGCTCGATGTTTGCGTTGACCGAGCCAGCCCCCGCCTTCCCCATGAAGAAGACGATCAGCTCAGCCTCGCCACCCTCTCCGAGCACGTCGAACTGCGCGCGGCGAAGGAGGGCCGTCGGCTTCACGAAGACCCAATCCTCCGGGATGTGGACCGACATCGCGCCGAGGTCGATGTTCCCGGCTTCGTCCGGCTCAGGCCGCGGGACCCGGTCGACGGCAGCTTGTTGCGCCTCGGTGAGGCCCCTCGGGGTCTCCGGGACTGGTGGGGGCGGCGCCGAAGGCCTCGGGCCCTTGTCTTGGCATGCCGCACAGAGGAACGCTCCGACGACGACCGCGAACACGAGAGATCGTTGTTTCACGCCGCAACCATTAGCACAGCCGCCGAGTCCGGCACGCGAAGGCACCCCCACCTGGGGAGTGTCGAAAGTAGCGGGGAACCGCCCCTCCTTTTTGCGCGGACTAATGAAGGCGCACTAGAGGACGGGCAACGAGAGGCGGTCCCCTGCTCGCCAAACAACCCGGGTCCCATTTTTGTTCTCTGATACTATCGCTGGGTGGGAAAACTGAGAGGATTCATCGGTTTGGTGCTCGATGCGGTCGACGAAACGACCAACCTCGTCGAGCGAACCCACGATGCCGTGATCGATCGAACGACCCGGCGCTTTGCACCGGTCGAACCCGCCAAGTCCACCGCCACGGTCGTGACCTCGGTTCAGCGCGCCATCTCCGGTGGGGTGTTTGAGTCGATCCGAGTGGTCAACGGGCTCGTTCGAGACGGCGCCGGTTTGGTGATGGACCTGACCGAGGAAGAGTTCGAGTCGGCGTTGGCAGAGGTCAGTGGAACGCTCGCGACGCCCTTGTCGTCGGAGGCGGCGGGAACTGCCGGCTGGGTCATCGATCACGCCCAGGCATCGATCAACGGACTTTGGGGCGACTACCTGGCTCGTCGCCAGAACGGCCTCGACCTAGGCATGAACTTCCGAGTCGACGGCCGTTCGCTGCAGCTCGACCCCGAGAGCCTTCGTGACGCGATCGAAGACCCGACCCCCAAAGTCGCGGTGTTCGTTCACGGCCTCGCGAGCACCGAGTGGCTCTGGAGCCTCGAGTCCGAAGCGCACTACGGCTCGCCCGCGGTGACGTTCGGCTCGCGGCTGCGAGACGATTACGGCATGACGCCGCTCTACGTGCGCTACAACTCGGGGCGTCACATCTCCGAGAATGGTCAAGCGCTCTCAGAGCTCTTGACCGAGTTGGTCGACGCGTACCCCGTGGCCATCGAGGAGATTACGCTCGTC
>JBCCEK010000262.1:0-5467 GCA_039030295.1 Myxococcota bacterium
ATTCCGTCGATCAGCATGCCGATCGCGCCAAGCGATCTATTTCCGCACAAGCAGCGGGAAATATGAGCCTTTTGGCCCTCATCTGCGCTCGCCCTCGCCACTGACGGCTTTGGTTATCCCTTTGGCGGGATCTGCGAGTTCCAAGTGGGCTGTCCGAGCGTAGAGTGAGCAGTGAGAAGGACGGCGTTCACCATGACGACATCGAAGCCCTACGCGGTATCCCCTGGCTGGAAAGTCCTCCTCGAGGACGCAGGGCTCAGTGCCACGAATGTGCTTCGGCGTGCCGAACTGCCTGCGGATCTCTTCGCGCGGGAAAGTGCTGCGCTGAGCACCGAGGAGTACTTCCGGCTCTGGCGCGGGATGGACGAGGAGTCCGGAGACTCGAAGCTTCCTTTGCGTATTGGTGCGGCGATCTCGGCCGAGGCATTCGATCCCCCGATCTTCGCCGCCCTTTGCAGTCCCGAGCTCAACACCGCGCTAGCGCGACTCTCGCACTACAAGCGGTTGATCGCTTCGATGGCCCTGCACGTGGACGTTGGCGACGACACGACCACGCTCGAGCTCGAATGGCTCGATAAGACCGCCGCACCGCCGCGTTGCCTGATCCTGGCAGAGCTCGTCTTCTTCGTGCAGCTCGCGCGGATGGCGACCCGAACGCGAGTCAGCCCCTTTGAGGTGCATTCACCCGAGCTCCCGGAGCGTCCGCGAGACTACGCCGAGTATTTCGCCGTTCCCGTACAGTACGGCCCTGCGCCTCGGATTTCTTTCTCGGCCGAAGACGCAGCACGCCCCTTCCTCACCGCGAACGAGAAGATGTGGGAGTTCTTCGAGCCGGAGCTCAAGAGGCGTTTGGCGGACCTCGTCGAGTCGGCAACGACCGAAGAGCGGGTCGCAGCCGCGTTGCTCGAGCTTCTCCCGAGTGGCGCGGCCTCGATCGAGGCAGTCGCGAAGAGGCTCGGCACCAGCTCGAGAACGCTCCAGCGGCGGCTCAAGCAAGAAGACCAGAGCTTCCAGAGCGTCTTGGACTGCACCCGTGAGTCTTTGGCCAAGTACTACCTGAAGACTTCCTCGATGACCGGCGCGGAGATTTCCTTCCTGCTCGGCTTTGAAGACCCGAATTCGTTTTTCCGCGCGTTTCACGCTTGGACGGGGCAAACCCCGCGAAGCATGCGCGAAACCACCGTTCACTGACACCCCAGGAGATAGTCATGACCAACACCGCTCTCATTACAGGCGCCTCGAGTGGCATCGGCGCGGAGCTCGCGCGCATTCATGCCGCGAACGACGGAGACGTCGTGCTCATTGCCCGTAGCGAAGGCCCATTGAACGAGCTCAAGTCGGAGCTCGAGAGCGCCTACGGGATCAAAGCGACGGTCATCACCGCGGACCTCTCGCAGCCCGACTCTGCTGAGAAGATCTTTGCCGCCACCGAGGCTGCCGGTATTCAAGTCGATGTGCTCGTCAACAACGCAGGCTTCGGCGGGCACGGGAAGTTCTACGAGCGCGACCTCCCGAAGGATCAGGCCATGATGCAGGTCAACATGGTGACGCTGACCAATCTCACGCACCTCTACCTTCAAGGAATGGTCCAACGGAACCACGGGAAGCTCCTTCACGTCGCGTCGACCGCGGGCTTCATGCCCGGCCCGATGCAAGCGGTGTACTACGCGACCAAAGCCTACGTAGTCTCCTTCTCGCAAGCGATTGCCCAGGAGCTCTCGGGGACGAACATCACCTCGACCGCCCTGTGTCCGGGCGCCGTCGCGACCGGCTTCGTCAAAGCCGGCGACCTCGAAGGCGTCGATATGTGGGACAAGGCCGCAACCCCTCAGTCTGTAGCCCAGTGCGGCTATGATGCGATGATGAAAGGTAGACTCGTCGTCATCAACGAACCACAACTGAACTTCATGCTCAACTGGGTGGTCCCGTTCCTGCCGAGGAAGACTGTGCTCAAGATCTCGGAGCAGGCCATGCAGAAGAGCTAGGTGGCGATGAAGCTCATCCTCTACGGTGCGACAGGGATGGTCGGTCAGGGCGTTTTGCGCGAATGCCTTGCCGACTCCGATGTGGAGCATGTGCTTGTGATCGGCCGCAATAGCTGCGGCGTCGACAACCCCAAGCTGACTGAGATCGTTCGTACCGATCTCGTCGACAGCACGGGCATCGAGGAGGAGCTCAGTGGCAACGACGCCTGCCTCTTCTGTCTTGGCGTTTCCGCTGCAGGGATGAGCGAAGAGCGTTACACCGAGATCACGCACGACCTTACGCTCGCCGTGGCGAGAACGCTGGTTCAACTGAACCCCAGTCTGACGCTCATCTACGTCTCGGGTGCTGGGACCGACAGCTCGGAAAAGGGCCGGAGCATGTGGGCGCGCGTCAAAGGGAAAACCGAAAACGACCTGCTCGCGCTCCCCTTCGAGTCCGCGTACATGTTTCGGCCGGCGTTCATCCAGCCGATGCACGGCATCAAGTCCCGAACCCGAATCTACCGTGTGCTCTACGCGATCGCCGGTCCGCTCTTTCCGGTGCTCAACGCTTTGTTCCCCAAATACGTGACGACGACCGAACAGGTGGCTCGCGCGATGCTCGCAGTGGCCAAGCAAGGACACTCCACCCCGATCCTCGAGAACGAGGCTATCCGTGACAAAGGATGAGCCAGTGGGCGCGTCGAGGGAGAGTCCCGTGTTCATACCCCGAGTTGCTCACGAGCGAGATGCCAAACGCCCGGTGCGGGGTCATCCAAGGCGGATCCATTGTCTGCTCCTCCCTCGATCGGCCTAGGTGAGCTCCGCAATCGGAGGCGGTGTTTGTTACAAACGCGTCACGCAAAGTAGCCGCGTCTCCTGACGTGACGATGTGCTTTCGGGCTTGTCACCGGAGCGTTGAACGGTTGTTTCGGCGCCAGTGGTAGCGTCGGCATCCCCCCCCACAAAGAGGAGTACTCCACATGCTGCGTCGACCTTCCATTCGAGGGACTTTGATTTCTTTGTTGGCCGTTTTCGCGGCAGGTTGCTCGACCAACTCGGGCGAGACCGGCGCCGCCGTCACCGGCTCCGCCGCCCTGAGTCTGGAAGTCGTTGATGGAATCGAGTTCGACGCGGTCGAATACGAGATCACGGGTGGTGACATGGAGCCAATGGGCGGCAGCATCGATACGAGCGCGCCCGGTGCCACCGCATCGGTCGAAGTGTTCGGCATCGCCCCTGGCGATGACTACACCGTCACGATGACCGCCACCTCGACGGACGGTGAGACGAGCTGCAAGGGCTCGGAAGACTTTGCCGTGGAGACCGGCGTTGCGACCGACGTCATGGTCATCCTCAATTGCAAGCGACCGCCGACGCTCGGCGCCGTCCGCGCGAATGGCAAGTTCAACATCTGCGCCCAGCTGACGAAGGTGATCGTTTCCCCGCTTCAAACCTCGGTAGGGAACAGCATTGATCTGTCAGCGGAGGGTGAGGACGCCGAAGGCGACGAACTCCGGTTCTGGTGGATGGCGAACGGCGGTGAGATTCCGAACGAGGACGCTGCGTCCACGGTCTTCATTTGCACCGAGGCGGGTGACTACGAAATTAAGGTCACCGTCAGCGACGACGACTGGACCCATTGCGACGACTCCTGGACCGTCGAGGTGACCTGCGGCGACTCCTCCGCTGGGCCGAGCGACCGCCT
Organism: Myxococcota bacterium; assembly: GCA_039030295.1. GTDB lineage: Bacteria > Myxococcota_A > Polyangia > Polyangiales > Houyiibacteriaceae > SG8-38. The sequence continues at coordinate 3,673 of JBCCEK010000262.1, forward strand.
TCAGATCATTCACAGCTCCGACAACGAGTCCTCGTTCCAGGACCCAAACACCCTCGAGGAGAAGATCATCAACTACGCCGCCGCGGTCGATGGCCTCCAAACGTTGGCCCGCCAGGAGGGCATCGCCTCGGTGCACCTCACTGCGGGTGACCACACCATTCCTGGTCCGTATTACCAGGCCTCCGAAGAGGTCGGTGAGCTCGGGGAGCCGGGCCTCGCCGACATCGTCATGTACAACGGCATGGGCTTACTGGCGAACGGCATGGGCAACCACGAGCTCGACGGCGGCATCGACGAGTTCGCTCAGATGGTCGCCGTGGCGGGCTACCCGTTCCTCGCCGTCAATCTCGACTTCTCCAACGTCACGCTGCAGGAAGGCACGCCTGCGATCGCCATCGGTGAAGATGGCTCGGCTTGCTCCGAGAACGCCGCCAAGGTTCTCAAGAGCTGCGTGCTCGAGGTTGATGGACAGAGGCTTGGCCTGATCGGACGGGCGCCCTCCGAGTTCTTCCAAGTCACGTGCACGGGCGAGGAAGAGTGTCCCGGGCTCGACTTCGTGGGCGGCAGCGACGACGAGAAGTTCCCCAACGTCCCCGCCGTCGATCAGGTGCTCGAACAGGTCGACCTTCTCGAAGGGCTCGGCATCAACAAGATCATCCTGCTCAACCACGCTCAGAGCTTCGACTCCGACGAGATCGGGCTCGGCGAACTGCGGGGCGTCGACATCGTGGTCGAGGCGGGCGCGACCGGTTTCCAGTCGCAGCCGGAGGCCGACGGCCCGTTCAATTTCCTGCGACCGGAGGACCTGGACACGGCCGGCGAGGTACCCTACCCGCTCGTCCTCGAGGATAGCGAGGGCACCACGGTGCTCACGATCAACAGCGAGCAGCTCTACCGCTACGTCGGTCATCTGATCATCACGTGGGACTCCGAGGGCAAGATCTCGGAGTTCGACTCGCGAAGCGGGCCGATCGCAACAACCACGGAGGCGATCGCATTGCTTGAGGACGAGGTCGGCGAACCCACCGCTGTCCCTGAAAGCGTTCAGAGCACTCTCGCCGCGCTTCAGGCGACGCCTTCCATCACCGCTGCCTTCGAGGAGATCGGTACCACCGAGTTCCCACTCAACGGACTTCGCGCAGACGTTCGAGGTCGAGAGACGAATCTCGGACGCGTCGCTGCCGATTCCACCCTCTGGTACGTCGAACAGAACTTCCCAGAGCTCGGGATCGACGTCGCCCTCAAGAATGGAGGCGGCATCCGCGATAGCATCACGGGTCCGGCGATCATCCAGCTCACCGTTCGGGCTGCGCTCGCGTTCGACAACACGCTCACGATCCTCCGCCTAACCGGTGACCAGATGATCGCGACGATGGAGAACTCGGTCAGTCGGAACCCCGCCGCAGACGGTCGCTTCCCGCAAATCGCAGGAATGGCCATCGAGTTCGACCCGTCCCGGCCAGGCGTGGAAGGGCTCGAATCGCTCGACACCCCGTCGCGAGTCCGCAGGCTCGTCATCGGGGACGACGTTTTGATCGACGACTTCACCGCACAGGGTGACCTGAGCCGCACCTTCGTTCTCGCGACGAACAGCTTCACCGCCACCGGCGGCGACGGCTACGCAGCCTTCCCAGTCTCGGAGGAGCTCGCGCAAACCGACATCGGCGAGCAGCAAATCCTCGAGGAGTACATCGTTCAGGCGCTCGGGGGCGTCGTCAGCGTCGAAGACCCACCCCCCAACTCCCGCGTGGTGAACCTGAACCCACAGTGAAGCTCGAGGCGAGGACCGCGCCGA
>JBCCEK010000263.1:0-5448 GCA_039030295.1 Myxococcota bacterium
ACTGCATGATTTCATCGCGGGGCTTCTCGTCGACGAAGGATTCACTGCGTATTGCGACCCCACCCTGCCGCGTGAGCCGCCAGTGCTGCTGCCGCAGGTCGATCCCGCCGCCTGCGACCTTCGGACCGAACGCCTCAACCCCGATGACTGCGGGGAAGAGGAGATGCTTGCAACCTTCGACACGGCGGTGCCCACGACCATCCGGTTCGTGAACCGCACCTACGAGCCGTACAATGTCTATTGGTTGGATGAGCAGGGGGTGCGAAGGTTCTACGGGTCGGTCGTTCCACGGAGCGAGGGGAACCCCGTGCCCACCTTCGTGACGCAACCGTGGGTCGTCACGAGCGGCGGTGCCTGCGTGGGTATCTACATGCCTACCGAACGCGACGGCCGGGTCTTCTTTCCGATCGGCAGCTACTAGCCGAGTCGTCGGGGCCGCCCCGGTACGCTCCGACCAACTCGGACCACGTCGTGGCGCGACCGGACGCGGGCAACGAGACAGGTCGGCGGTGGGTCCGCTGGATCGTCTCGGGTGAACCTCGTGGCCGTCGGCCATCGGCCTCTCATAGGGTTCATTCACCGTACGCGATGCGACATCCACCAAGCCGCAGGCCGAAGGGGGGGCGGTGGCGGAGTCCCTACCGTTCCTCGCACTGAGCTACGCTGGCGGACCAGGTCGTCTCGAAAGTGCGCTCGCAGCACCGGTCGTCGCCCACGGTCCACGTCAGTTCGGGCACCAGCTGGATCCAGACACTTCGAACGCCGGGATCAGAGAAGGAGATCGAGACTGCCGAGGAGTCATTGAAGACGAGGCCGTCACTGGAGATGCCGTTGCCGTTGGTGCCTTGATAGCCCACCCCGGCGATCAAGTCGTTTGCAGGGACGCAGTCCTCGTCAAATACGTTGGACGACCGGACGGTAGCGCTAACTTCGAGTGAAGGCGAGGACAGGAGAGCCACGTCCGAGAACGGAATGTCCGTGAACAAGTCGAGGTCTGTCGGCCGGCTGTCGCAAGCGCCTCCCGTGGGATCCTGAACGGTCGTGCCGGGCGGAGTCACCGAGGTGCCACACCTTCCGTTTCGGAACGCGGTGAACCCATCCGGACAGAGGGGCGCGCCGTTGGCGCATGCGTGGTCGACGATCGCGAACGAGATCAGCTCATCCCGCGTGGGGTTGGCGAAACCTGCTTCCGTGCTGGCGACGCAGTCGAGTGAGATCGGAATACTGCCGACGAAAAACCGAAGGCTGATCGGACTAGGGGGATCCTCAAACGTCGAGAAGGGAAACTCCCACTCCCCGGCGTCATCGGCTGGGTACCACCCGAACGTGATTTCGCCCCCAGATTCTGCCTGAAACTCCGCCTCCTGTGGGGCTAGGGGCACCTCCAACGTGTCGGTGTTACAGAATCCGTTTCCGGCGCATTGCATGCTCGCCTCCGGTCTGCAGAAGTCGTTTGGTGAACAGGTTGCGGTCTCGTTGCGCCCGACGTTCCAACACTCGCCTCCGGGTGAACAGTCATCACTGATCGGAAGGACGACGAATCTGCTGCATGGGTTGTCTTGGCCCTGCGGACTGCAGTCCGTGTTGCCTCGGAGTCCCGGTTCGCCTTCGAGGTCGTTCTCGGGGTTGCAAGGCTCTCGTGTTCCGGACTCATTCGGGATCGCGCAAAGAGGCGACGGTGCATGGGTCAGCGGAACGTCGGGTCCGTCTGCGCCGGACGAGGCGATCACGCGCGCGCTGAACTCGAGAATGTTCACTTCCCGGACGCCACCAGGTACCACGGCCTGTGCGAGGTCGAGAAAGGATTCGTCGAAGGTCGTCAGCCCCTCGACGAGTGCCATGAACTTGCCGCCTGCCTCGATCGGTGCTGGGTCAACCGTCAACACCCAAGGTAGTGTTTGACCCGTCTGAGGCGTCACGTTGCTGCTGCAGAAGACGGTGACTGCTTTCTGCACGGCCTCTGGATCCGTGGTCGAGGGCTCCGTCTCTCGCTCACCGTCTGGCTGGGCCGGAAACTCGACACATCCCGCCAGCGCTTGTGCAAACGTGGCGATTCCGAGTAGGCAGTTCAGCAGCGTTCCTCGTCGATGCATCGGGCGACTCCATCGCGGCGAATCACCTGGATGGTACAACAAATGCGGCGGCGCCGTTCGGCCCTTGTCGACTGCCGGGCTTTCGACGGGGTTGATGCACCCAGGCGGGTCTCGCTTTCCTGAGCTTTGCGTCTAGCAGACCGTCGGCTGCTGCTAGTTCAGCGTCTTCGGTTCCGGTTTGTGCGCCCAGATCGAATCCCAACCGCTTCGGTACGCCGGCGTGGCCACTTTGGCCGGGCCGGCGGCTCTGCCGGGTGCGGTACCACCGTGTTGGGTCTCCACGTCGAAGAGCGCTTCCGACTCCGGACGCGGGCGCAACTTCACGAGCTCCCCGTGGATCGGCTTCCCGTCTTCAAGTGGGCGCAGGGTTCCCATTTGGACTTGGTCGTCCTTCTTGCGCAGGACCCCGTACGACCGGCCGTCCTCTGACCGTCCGTAGACCCAGGCCACGTCGGTGGCCTCGGTCGCCGTCTCCTTCTTGGGTGCTTCCGCCATTGGCGCACAGATAAGGCGGGTTTCCGCCGACGTCTACCCCGCGCCCGTGAACGCCCTTGCTTTCGTAGGAGAATCCCGCCTCCCGGCTCTTCCGGCGTCCATGGTATCGTCGCCCTCGTCCGTGCATCCCGTCCGAGAAGCTCACCATCGCGTTTGGCCCGTTTGGCCTGCCGTCTTCGTCCTGACCCTTGGCCTGGGTTGCGGCGGTGCAACTGAGGAGGCGGCGCCGCCCTCCGTCGAGCTCGACCAAGCCGGCCTCGAGGCGATCCGAAGCTACTCAATGTCCCCCGAGATGAACACGCAAGCGGTGGTCATTCTCCAAGACGGCGAGGTCGCGGCGGAGTGGTACGCGCCCGACCGCGGCCCCACCGATTGGGCGACCAGTTGGTCCGTCGCGAAGAGCTTCGCCGGCACTATTATCGGCATCGCGCTCCATGAAGGGCGCATCCCTTCGCTCGACGAACCGATGACGACGTACATCCCCGAGTGGCGGGGCACGACCCGGGAATCGATCACGCTTCGCGACGTGTTGTCGATGAGCACCGGCTTCATCTGGGCAGAGTGGGATGGCCCCGTCGACGACGTCATTGCGCTCGGGTCGAGCGCCGACCAACTCGCGTACGCACTCGACCAGGAGGTCGGCTCGCCCCCGGGTCAGGTGTGGAACTACTCTAGCGGCACGATCATGCTCCTGAGTCGGGTCCTCGCAGAGGCGACCGGGATGGACCCTGCCGCGTACGCCCAGGCGAAGCTGTTCGAACCGCTCGCGTTCGAGCGCGCCGAATGGTGGAAGGACGGCGGCGGCAACACCCTGATGTACTGCTGCATCGACGCCACGAGCCGCGACTTCGCCAAGCTCGGCCAGCTCTATCTGCAGGGTGGCGAATGGAATGGCGAGCGGCTTCTCCCAGAGGACTGGGTCTTCGAAGCTACACGACCACAACAACCCGACAACGCGAGCTACGGGCTCACCTGGTGGCTCAACGGGGAGGGCGGCCGGCCGGATCGCCCCACCGTACCCCGCTCGGTGTACTGGGCTCAGGGTTTCGACGGGCAGTACATCTTCGTCTTCCCCGAGCAAGGTTTGGTGGTGGTTCGCAACGCGCTCTTCGTGCGCCCAGAGGGCCCCGCCGTGGCGCCGATGGGAATCACCGATGCCGGCCTCGGCCTTGGCGGCATCACCCCAACCGGCACGCTGACCCCCGGCGACGACTGGGATCCCACCACATTCCTCGAGCTGATCATGGAAGCCGTGGTCGAATGAGCCGCGTCCTCACCGACCGCGTCCACGGGCGAGCCTTTGTCACGGGCGGCGCGTCGGGCATCGGCGCTGCGCTCTGCCGCGTGATCGGCCACGCCGGTGTCCCTGTCTGCGTCGCCGATGTCGACGAGCTCGGAGCGCGGGCGGTGGCGCAAGAGCTGAACGATGCAGGATACGACGCCCGCGCGGTGACACTCGACGTCTCGAATCGCACGGCCTTCGTGGAAGCGATCGATGACGTCGAAGCAGATGGCGTTCCAGTGGATCTGCTCATCAACAATGCCGGGGTCGGGGTCGGCGGCGAGATTCGCGACAACACGGCCGACGACTGGCACCGCATCTTCTCGGTCAACCTCCATGGGGTCGTACACGGCGTCGATGCGGTCTATTCGCGGATGCTCGAACGGGGACGCGGGTCGATCGTGAACATCGCGTCGCTGGCTGGTCTCGTCGCCGTTCCCGGCGAGGGGCCTTACGTGGCGAGCAAGCATGCCGTCGTGGGTCTCACCAAAGTGTTGGCCGCCGAGGCCGCCGCGTTCGGTGTCGACGTGTTGCTCGTGTGCCCTGGCGTGGTTCGCACGCCGATCTACGAATCATCGCCCACGCGCGGTTTCGATGCCGACAAGATCCTGTCGATGTGGCCCAAAGGCATCACTGCGGCGGAGTGCGCCGAGCGGATCGTGCGAGGGATCATCGCGCGCAAGCAGCAGATCGTCGTGACCCGATCCGCGAGAGCGATGTGGTGGTTGGAACGCATGAGTCCCCGACTGATGGCTCGGTTTGGGCGCCTCTACATGGAGCGCGCAAGGCAATACCGTGTCGATTGATTGGGTGCGGGCGGCTCGCGGCGCTTTCGCCTCGGTCGTGGCGCCGTCGCTCGCCGCGCGCCCAAGCCGGCTGCGGGCCCGCATCGATGCCCTTGCCGAACGGCGCGGCGTGCCGAGCTGGTTCGATCGGTTCGAGCCGGACCGCCTCTCGACCCGGGACGGTGTCCTGCACGTCGATGTCGTTCACGCGGCGGAGTCGGTTGGGACGTTGGTCTTCATGCCCGGCACCAATGCCTACACGCTCCTGTACGGCGAATTTCTCGTCGCCCTTGCCGACCAAGGTTGGACCGTGGTCGCGTTCGATCCACGCGGACACGGCCGTAGCGACGGCGCCCGGGGCTCTTACATCGTCAACGAACTCGTCGACGACTACCGCGCGGTGGTTGCTTACGCGCGTGACCGGTTCGACGGGCCCTACGTCCTGTCCGGGTCGAGCCAAGGGGGGATCACCGCGTTCTACTACGCCCTTTCGGATCCTTCGATAGATGCGTTGGTCTGCCACAACCTCGCCGACCTGACCGACCCGACAAGCGTCGAGCTCACCCGTTTCGGTTCGCGCGGCGAGTCGTTTCGTCCATGGATCGAGCGACTCGCGCATGGTCTCCCAGAGGCTCCCGTGCCGATGCAGGCCTACCTCGACCTTCGCCGCGAGCCCGTACGCGGGGCCCCACATGCACTCCACATTCTCCTCGAGGATCCCCTGATCCCTTGGTTCGTGCGCGCCAAGACGCTTGCCTCGCTTGGGTCGACCCCGCCGCCTCAACCGGTCGAG
>JBCCEK010000264.1:0-5336 GCA_039030295.1 Myxococcota bacterium
GCAGACCTTGCTAGCGGCTCGCCTTCGCTCGCACTTGGTCGCGCCGAGCAGCCGATCCCACTTCGAAGACAAGCCCGAGCGCAGCGAGCCGGCGCGCATGCGCCGCCAAGCCAAAGCGAAGCAAATGGCGCGGAGGGAGGACTACGGGTGGGGGTGGGTGGGTCGGATATAACTAAATTCCCAACGCACCCCATCTCCCCACCGCCTCCTCACAAAACCCCACCCCATCTCCCCACCGCACCCCATCAAGCCCGAGCGCAGCGAGCCGGCGCGTATGCGCCGCCAAGACGAGCGAAGCAAAGTCGCGGAGGGAGGACTACGGGTGGGGGTGGGTGGGTCGGATATGACTAAATTGGACGCAACCCATCTCCCCACCGCATCACGGCACCCGCCCTAAACCCCAGCGAACGCCTCGTCCGGGATCTCCACCGGCAACGTGTCCACCTGATGCAGCCGTTTCGCACGACTGGGGACGGTAGTAAGAACGCTGCTGGCGAAGTGAAGCGCGGCGAACTTCTTGCCGGTGTAGAAGGCGTAGTCGGGGTGGGTCTTTGAGGTTTCGGGCAGCTTCTTCAATGCGATCGCGGATTGCTCGAGGAGCAACCAACCGACGGCGAGGTCGCTCAACAAGGTGAGGAAGTCCTCGGCGGCGATTGGGATGCGCTCGAGTTGGCCACCCTTGAACCATCCGATGAACTGCATGACCGAAGCAGCGACGGCCTCATGGGCGGCCTGAAGCTGGGCCACACCCTTGGCGAGGGTTTCGTCGTCTTTGTGGTTGTCGATGAAGCGTTGAACGTCGGTGAGGAAGGCCTGGGTGTTGGCGCCACCGGCTTGGCCGAGCTTGCGGCTCACGAGGTCCATCGACTGGATGAAGTTCGTCCCCTCGTAGATCTGGAAGATCTTGGCGTCGCGGCAGTTCTGCTCGACGGGGTGGTCCTTCAGATAGCCGTGACCGCCGTAGACCTGGATCGCCTTCGAGGACACGTCGAAGGCGGCATCGGTCGCGTACGCTTTGACGAGGGGCGTGAGCAGATCGACCTGGCCGCGATGGTATGCCTCGCTTTCGTCGTCCTGCCCCTTGATCACCGAGAGCCGGTCAGCGTGGGTCGAGAGCTTCATGATCAGGGCGCGGATCCCTTCGACGCGCGCCTTCATGTCGAGGAGGTCGCGACGAATGTTGGGGTGGTCGAGGATGGGGACGCGGGCAGCGTTGGCGTCCTTGAACTGCTTGATGCTGGAGCCCTGCTTTCGCTCCCGGGCATAGTCGAGCGCGCTCAAGTACGAAGACGACGCGACGGCGAGGCCTTGGATGCCGACACCGATGCGAGCCGCATTCATCATGTGGAACATCTGGCGGATGCCCTGATGCTCGATGCCACCAACGACTTCACCGATGCAGTTGTCGTCGTCCCCGAACTGCATCACGCAGGTCGCCGAACCGTTGATGCCCATCTTGTGCTCGATCGAGGGCACCTGAACGTCGTTGGGCTCGCCAAGGGAGCCATCATCGTTGACGCGAACGCGAGGAACGGTGAAGAGCGATAGGCCCTTGGTACCGGGTTCCGCACCCTCGATGCGCGCGAGCACGAGGTGGACGACGTTCTCGACGAGGTCGCTGTCGCCACCGCTGATGAAGATCTTGGTGCCCTTGATGTTGTAGGTGCCGTCATCGTTCCGAGTGGCGGTCGTGGTGGCGGAACCGACATCGGAGCCGGCGTGTGGTTCGGTGAGGCACATCGTGCCTCCAAAGCGGCCCGAGACCATGTCGGGGATGTACCGCTTCTTTTGGTCGTCGGTTCCGAACTCCATCAGAAGCTCGGCCGCGGAGAGCGTCAGGCCGGTGTACATCGTGAAGGCTGTGTTGGCGCCGCAGAGCATCTCCTCGACGAACGAACCGATGACGTGAGGTGCGTCCTGCCCTCCCCACTGCGACTCCGTGGAGATCATGCGCCAGCCGGCTTCGAACAGTTTGTCCCAGGCCTCCTTGAAGCCGTCGGGGGTGATCACGCGGCCATCCTCGAGCCGGCATCCCTGCGCGTCGCCCTGCGCATTGAGCGGGCCGGTCACCTCGCAGACAAAGCGATAGACCTCGTCGAGCACCATGTTGCACTCGTCCGCGCCCCACTCTTGATAGGGTCCCTTTCCAAGGACAGCGGGCAGGTCGAACTGCTCGAAGAAAAGAAAGCGAAAGTCTCGTAGATCCGCACGATAGCGGTTGATTGCCTGCGCCACATGAGCCTCCGGGGTATCTGATTCGGTCACCCTCCGGGCTTGCGCGAGATTACCCTCTCACGCCCGGATGGATGCCGTACGTAAGAAAAATGGGGGCTTCTTGACGTTTCGTCAAGCCGAGCGGGCTGTTCGGGGGGCCGTGGCGCCGTTTGCGAACTCACCGATTCGAGTGATCGAGCGGCGCCCTTCTTCGACGATCGGGGCCAGGAGCTGCCAGGCGTGGATCATGTCGGGCCAGACCTCGAGGTCGACTTCGACCCCTGCTTTGCGGGCGGTGTCCGCCACCCGGACGCTGTCATCCAGTAGGGTTTCCGCGGCTCCGACCTGAATCAGGAGGGGCGGAAGGCCGCTGAGGTCCGCGTGCACGGGAGACACGAGGGGGTTGCCGTGCTCGACCGGGGGCGCGTACCGGCGGGCCATGGCCCGGACCCCGAGCTGCGTGACGAAATCGTAAGAGCTGTTCATCTGCATGGAGGGGCTGCGTGCGGCCAGGTCGAACCAGCCCGAGAGCAGGACGGCGGCGGCGGGGAGCGGCTTCCCTTGGTCTCGCAGGGACACGAGGGTCGAGAGGGTGAGCCCGGCACCCGCCGATTCGCCGCCGATCACGATCTGCTCGGGCGCGTAGCCACCCTCGCCGATCAACCAGCCGTAGATCGAATGCGCGTCGTCAAGCTGCGCGGGAAAGGCATGCTCAGGCGCGAGGCGATAGTCGGCAGCCAGGACTCGCATGCCGCTGGCGATGCACAAGCGGGCGAGCAGATCCCGATGGGAGTTGATCGATCCGATCGCGTAGCCTCCGCCGTGGAAGTAGAGGAAGACGCGGTCGGGGTCACTCTGTGGCACCGAGAACCACTCGGCAGGCACTCCGGCAACGCGAACCGCGCGCATGTCGGTTTCCAACACAGGGGGGGTTGGGGGGCGCTCGGAGATCACCTTGCGCTGCATCCAAAGCGGGAGCACTGCGGACAGGTTGGCGGTCCGCCGCATGACTTCAGCCACGGTCTCGAGCTCGAGCGACCACGACGGGCGTCGGGGCCCGAGAAGCGCTCGTCGTACCCGAATCGCAGGCTGCAACCCGTTCATCATCGCAACGATCAGATTCACGGAAACGGACAATAACACACTCGATCGAGTCGGCCCGAAAACGCCGTGCGACGCAACGGCGTGGCGGCGATGAAAAAAAGCGAGACCGTCCCCTTTTCTGCGGGGCGCGGAGCGCGTATGGGGTGGCGATGCTTCTCGAGCGGTATCTCGAGTCTGTCGGTTCCGAAGCCATCGAGTCCGCACTTGGGATTGGCGAACCACGGCCGGCCATCCTTCGCCCGACCCAGGATCCGAAGTTCGGCGACTTCCAGATCAACGGCGCCATGCCACTCGGCAAGGCGCTCGGCCGCCCTCCCCGCGAGATCGCCGAATCGATCGCCGAAGCGCTTCGGGGCCACGAGGCGATCGAAAGAGCCGAAGTCGCGGGCCCAGGGTTCGTGAACATCACCCTGTCGATGGGGTTCGTGGAGTCCCTGCTCGGCCGCGCGCTCGCCGATCGAGAACGCGACGGCGTGCCCCCGGTGGACGAGCCCGAGCGTATCGTCGTCGACTTCTCGAGCCCCAACATCGCGAAACAAATGCACGTGGGGCACCTCCGATCCACGATCATCGGGGACGCGATCGCGCGAACGTTGCATTTCGTCGGCCACGACGTCATCCGCGACAACCACCTCGGAGACTGGGGGACCCAGTTCGGGCTCCTGATCGTTGGAATGCGGGAGTGGGGCTCGGACGACGCGCTCGAGCAGACACCCATCGTCGAGCTCGAGCGAGTCTACAAACTCGCTTCGGAACGGGCCGGGCAGGACGAGGTGTTCGCTGGAGATGCGCGTGCAGAGCTCGCCAAGTTGCAATCCGGTGACCCTGACAATCGCGCCTTGTGGGAGCGTTTTGTCGAGGTCAGTCGTCGCGCGCTCGATGCCGTCTACGCCGAGCTCGATGTCGAGTTCGACACTTGGCTCGGCGAGAGCGCCTACCACGACGCGCTCCCGGGCGTGGTCGAGACCCTGCTATCCCGCGGCATCGCGCGGCAAGACGACGGGGCGGTCTGTGTCTTCTGGAGCGAACAGGGCGACGTACCCAAGAGCCTGCGAAAACAGAAGACACCGTTCATCGTGCAGAAGCAAGACGGCGCGTTTCTCTACTCGACCACCGACATCGCGACGGTCCTGCATCGGCGCGACGAGGTCGGCGCAGACCGCGCTCTCTACGTGGTGGACAGCCGACAGGGCTTGCACTTCCAGCAACTCTTCGCGGTGATGAGGCTCCTGGGAGTTGTCATGGAGCTCGAGCACGTCGGCTTCGGCACGGTCCTCGGGAACGACGGCAAACCGCTGCGGACCCGGGACGCCCATGGGCAGGTCATCACCCTCGCCTCGTTGCTCGAGGAATCGAAGGAGCGGGCGAAGGCGAGGATCGACGAGGGCGTCGCCGAAGGCCGGCTGCGCGTGGCACCCGAGGAGATCGAGGATGTCTCTCGAGTCGTCGGCATCGGCTCGGTCAAGTACGCCGACCTGCGTCAGAACCGGATGAGCGACTACCAGTTCGATTGGGACAAGATGATCTCGTTCCAGGGCAACGCAGCGCCCTACCTGCAGTATGCCTATGCCCGCTGTGCGTCGATCTTTGCCAAAGGCGAACTCGACATGGACGCCATCCCAGACGGAACCGAGATCAGCCTCGCTCACCCGACTGAGTCGCGGCTCGCCAAACAGCTGATTCGATTCGCGGACGTCGTGCATCAGTCGGGGGCGACGAGTCAGCCGCACCTCATTTGCGAGCATGTCTACGCGGTCGCTCGAGATTTCAGCGCGTTTTACACGGAATGCCCGGTCCTCGGGTCCGAGGGGGCCACCCGACAAAGCCGACTCGCGCTGACCGCGCTGTCCGCTCGTCAGATTCGACGCGGACTCGCGCTCGTGGGCATCGGGGTCGTCGACCGGATGTAGTCACAATCGTTTGGTTTCCTCGGCGGTGCCGCAAATGTGCTATGCGAAGCGCGCCGTGCACGGTGAGGTCGTCCGCACATCTCTCCAGAGTCGCTGCCTCGAGGGGAA
>JBCCEK010000265.1:0-5316 GCA_039030295.1 Myxococcota bacterium
CGTGCCGAGCAGCTCTTCGCCGTCGTAGACGGAGAAAGAGACCGAAGTATTGTGACTGGAATCACTCACCCGAAACCCCCATTACAAATCTTCCACAGATTTCAGCATCTCGGGAATAAAATGCTCTCGAATCTGAATCAGTGACGCGCGACGCCCGCGACGACGAACGATCAGTTGCTCACCATCGGGCCGCACCAAGTCCCCAGACACGAGGTCGTCCTCGAAGTCGTAGGTGGTCTCCGGTGCCACTTCGGACTGGGCGCTCACGATCGGCGAACCGAACGCCAAGACCAATCCGAATACCGCAACAAAACCAATCGTTTGCAACGTGAACTTATAAGTTTTCTTCATCGTGCCCACCTACCCTGCGACCTGCATTGCTTCGATGGAAATGTTGATGTTCTGCATGCGTCCGGGGCGACACTTGGGACGCCCGCGCTTCTTCGAGCTCGACGAGCAGCGATTGCTTACGTCCTGCACGCTGGCTCGAAACTCCTGCTTGTTGCCGGCGCGCTTCAAGAACTCGTTGAAGTACTGCTTCGCCTTCTTGAGGTCGTCGACCGAACCCGACATGTAGTCTTGGTAGAGCACGCCGAGGTTGAAGTACGCCTCGGGTCGTGCGCCGTCGAGTTTCTGCGCCTGCTCGTATTGGGCCTGCGCCTCTTGGAAACGCTCGAGCCCGCGAAGCGCGGTGCCAAGGCCAATGATCGCGTCGTAGTCGTTTGGCTCGAGAGCCACGGCTTGCTCGAACGCCTTGCGCGCGTCCTCGTAGCCCCGAAACGAGATCGTGACCTCACCGAAGTTCATCTGAGCCTCGAAGAGGTTCGGATCGAGCATGATCGCCTTCTGGAAGAACCGAAGCGCCGAGATGACGTCGCCCTTGTAGACCTTGATCAGGCCCCACGTGTTGTAGATGGGTGCGTAGTCCTCGTCGATCATCTGCGCCTGTCGGCAAACGACCTCTGCGAGATCGAGCTCCGAAGCGTTCCCCTTGCGGCCCCGGTCGTAGTGCAGAAGCGCCATCTGGTTGAAGGCGGCGAGGTAGTCAGACTCGATCGCGAGGGCGCGTCGGAGGTTCTTGAGCGCCTCGTCGTTCTGCCCCTGGGATCGCTGCACGATCGCGAGGTTGGTGTAGCCTGAGGTGCACTGCGGGTCGTCGCGAATCGCCCGCTCGAACTCGCTCTTGGCCTGGCTAACCTTGCCGGCATCTAGGACATCGAGCGCGAGGGCCACCCGGGCTTTGCAGAACTTGGGGTCCGCTTTGAGTGCCGCTTCGTAGTGTTGATCGGCGCCACTGTCGCCGCAGCGCTCGAGCGAAAGGCCCGCCATGTAGTGAGCTTCGGCGAACGCGCCGCCTTGCGCTGACGCGGCCTTCTCGAACTCCTTGGACGAAGAGCTGCATTTCGCCGCGGTCCAACCAGTGTTCTCGTTTCGGTCGAACTCGCGGAGCGCCGACTCCCATCGGTTGTGGGCCTTCTTGCTGACCGCGCTTCCATCGGCGGTGGTGATCGTCTCGCCGCCGACTGTCCGCGCGACGTCGGCATCAGGAACCGTCTGCTTCTTTGCCGTGTCTCCACCGCCGCAGCCCGTCGCTAGAGCCGCCACGATGATTGCCAGTGAGCTGATGCGCATCATGGCTTCCCCCTTTCCGCCACCGCGTCCTTCGACGTCAGTGACGTATCCTTGATGCCGCCGAGATCGACCGACCCGGGCTCACCCACTGTGTGCTTCACGTAGTTCGGCTCCCCACGAAGCTCGGCCGCAACCGGGTACTGCTTCGGGTTGAGCGCGTTGAGCTCCTGCTCGCACGAACGCGACCACTTGTTGAACCATCGAACCTGCGTCGCCGTCTTCAGGCAGAACTCGAACTTATCGATCGCCTGCCGTTGCAGTGGCTCGGACGCGTCATCGAGGGCGCCGACGTAGATGTCGAACAGCCCCGGGTCCTTCTCGATCTCGCGTGGAATCGGTGCATCGCGGAACTCGTCCACAAAGCTCCGGTACATCTCACCGGTGCGCGATGCGGCCGCGATCTGCCACGGCGCGGACTGCATCTTGATGCCGTCGACGGTGACCGTCATCTTCGCCACCTTGGCGTAGTCGGATTCAGCGGCCCGCAGAACGCCGAGCTTCTTCTTCATCCACCTCTTGAACTCGGTCTCGGACCACTTCTTGACCTTCGCCATGCTCTTGCCGCCCTTGTACTTGGGGAAGGCAACCTTCTCGAACTCGGCGAACTTGTACTCCGACAGATAGAACTGCGACTCGGCTGCGCTATCGAGCGCCTCCCGCATGTAGGCCACCTTCTGCTCTTTGGACGCGTTCTTCATTGCGCGAATCCGCTTCGGCGCACCCGAGCTCCAGCCACGGACCGCGGCCTGGAAGTACCGTCGCGCCTCGTTCTTCTTGTTGATCGACCAGTACGCCCGGCCGATCGCCGTATTCGCCTGGATGATCTGCTGCGGTGCGCCGACCTTGCCGTATTTCTTCAGGTATTCCTGGTAGTGCGAGATGACCTGGAACGGTCGGTCCTGCCGCTCGTAGATCGACCCGATCGAGAACATGACCTGCGACGTCTGTCGAGGAAGCTTCTTTCGGTAGTTGCGGGCGAAGAGATCCGAGTCGGCAATCGCCGCCTGGTCGTCTCCGAGGCCGATCCTGAAGAACGTCGCTTGCTCGAGGCCCTCGATGGCGTTCGGACAGATGCCCGCTGCCTTGTCGTCGGCGCTGCACTTCTTCCCGTCCTCACCAGGGAACTTCTTCGCGAACTGCTCGTAGTACTTCGCTGCTTGCTCGTAGTAGGCAAGGGCCTGGAAGTTCTGGCCGATCAGGTAGACCGCCTTCTTCGAAAGCTGGCTCTCTGGGTAGCGCTCGATGAGCACCGTGCGAACCTGAATGGCGCGTCCGAGAAGGTGTGCGGCCTCGAAGTTGATTGCCGCGTTGTAGAGCATCTCGTCCATCTCGCCGCACTCTTGGTGCCGACGGAAGATCCGAACGTAGGTCGCCGCGGCCTTCTTGTACTGCTTCGTCTTTTCATACGTTTCCGCTTCCTGGCGACGCACCTGACACTGAAGCGTGCTCAGGGTTCCGCAAAGGTCTGGATGTTCGTCAGCGAGCTGCTCGTTGCCACAGAAGGTCGACGCCATCGGATCGATGGTCGCCCCGAGCTCCTGGACGCACGCGACGCGAGGCTGATCGAGCTGCGTCCCGAGGATGTTGAGGCAATCGAGGTAGAGGTTGGCCGCGTACTCGGAGAGCTCGCTGTCCTTGTGGTTGAACGCGATGTCCTTGAAGAGGACCGCGGCTTCCTCGAAGCGGTTCGCTTCGTAGTAGATTCGAGCACGGCGATACTTGATCGTCGCGAGGTCTTCGGCCTTGTCCACGTAGCAGACGTAGCGGTTGAATGCCTCGAGCATGCCTTCTTGAAGCGGCGTGAACTGCTTCTTCTGGAACTTGCTCGACGGTGCGGCCTTGGCGTTCTTGAGCGCCTTTTGGTCTCTCTTGCTGACGAACTTGGTCTTTGTCTCTCGAGGGACGTACTGCTGCTGGTAGAGGTTGTTGTAGCAAAGCACCGCGGCGTACGCGGCGTCGCTCGTGAACTCCCCTTGCGGGTTGAGCTCGACGACCTGGTCGAACGCGGGCCCGCACTGGCTCCACTCCTCCATCTTCCAGAGAAGCTCGGCGTAGAAGTACGAGATCTTGTACTCCGTCGGCCAGTCGCGCTTATCGATTCGCGGGAACTCCATCTGTTCCATGTCCGGGAACTCCTTGAGGAGAGTCCGGTAGAGGACGGCAGCCTGCGACATCGTCTTCTTGTTCTTGGTGCCGGGCGCGGCATCGGTTCCGACCGCCTCGCGGTGCCAAGAGGTACCGAGCCAGAGCATGGTCGATGCGGTTTCGGTCTTACACTGCTGCACCTTGTCGGCCGGACGATTCTTTGCCTTTATGAATGTCCGATAGATGTCGACGAGACGCTTGAGCTCGGTGATCTGAGCCTGCTTCGGGCGGGACGAGATGACCGCCTCGGTGACCTTGGTCTGCCAGTCACACAGGGAGTTGCTGCGCGGCGCATCGGCCATCAGCTTGTGGTACACCGTGATCGCCTGCGGCCATTGGCCCGTGTCGTAGTAGAGCTCGGCGAGGTTCTCGAGCATCTCGTGCGCTTCGGCATCGTCTTTGGCGTAGCGACGGAAGAAATCGAGTGCCTTGCCCGGTGAGCCGTAGTGCGAGTACGGAAGAACGAGCTCTTTTCGCGCCTGACGGGCGAGGTTCTTCGCGTCGTTCGCGTACTTGTTCTTGCGCGCGAACTCGAGAATGTCGACGAACCCTTGGAGCGACTGCTTGTACCGTTCGCGGTTGTACTCGACCCAAGCGAGTTTGTAGAGCGAGTATCCGTAGACCGAGTTGGTCTTGGGCGGGAACTCGAGCACCTTGCGGTAGAACTTGGCGGCCGAATCCATGTCGCTGTCGTTGAAGTAGTACTCCGCGAACGACAGGTACGCGTTCGGGACGAAGCGGCTCTTCGGGTAGTCCTTGATCAGGCGGCGGTAGACCGCACGAGCCTTGTCGAACTGGTCTTGTTCCTGGAGAGCGAAGGCCAAGGAAAACAGCACCTCATCCATTCGCTTGAAGTTTGGATGGTCGCGGACGAGGGTCGCATAGGTACGAATGCTGTCGTTGCGCGTGGCATCGAGGGCGGCCTCGGCCTTCTTCTGGCCTTCGCGCGCCTCTTTACAAAGAGCCTTGTTCTTGTCGCGGGTGCACGCCTCGTAGATCGGGTCGTCGAACGACCGGACCTTGGCCGTCTGCGCGATCTGCATCTCGAACTGCGTCTCGGCGAGGCGGAGCAGCACCTCGGGACGTCGAGGGTCGTCGGCAGCGCTGTTCCGAACGAGCCGCTCGAGGATCTGAATCTCGCGCTTGAGCAGTGCCTCGGTTCGAGCACGCGTCTGCGCGCGACCGAGCCGGGTGCTCATGTCGATCTGGAGCGACGGACCGGTCGGGCCCTGGTTGGTCTTCTTCTTGCGGTCGGCCTCCTTGAAGCGGGACACTGGAATGTTCCCCGCTTCCTTCGCCGACTGCCTCGTCGCTCCGGAGGGACACGCAGCAATCGCTTGTGCCGTCGTCTCCGGGATGCAAACCGGCTCCGGGCTCATTGGCGCCTGCTCGGCCCCAGCCTGTCCCCCAATCACCGTGACGAGCAGCCCACACAAGCCCGCCAGGTACTTCGATCTATTTAGCGCGTACATAGGTTAGTCACCTGTTGTCGGTAGAACCCCAATTCGTCTCGCCAGTACTCCCCATTGAACGGCCAGA
>JBCCEK010000266.1:0-5311 GCA_039030295.1 Myxococcota bacterium
AAACCCCTCTTGGTATGCCCCCTCGGTACCCCAACCGAATCGGTCGGGTAGCAGGAGGAAAGCAATGACGAGTTCCCAGAAGTTCGGGCACTGGACTGCCCTTGCATGCATCGTTGCCATCGCGGCGGGATGCGGTTCGACCCGCGAAGGCGCTTGGGAAACTGGCGCCGACTCGGTCGTGCTCGACGAGTCCGCCAAGGCCCAAGAGGCCGCCGCCATCGCCGCCGCGCAGGCTGCGTGGGCACAGCGCGGTGATGCAGCCCAAGCCAAGGCCGCGATTGACAACTGGCAAAAAGCGGTGGACATCAACCCCGGCAACGCCCAGGCGTGGACCGACCTCTCCCATGCGCAGTTCTTCTACGCAGACTGCTTCTCGCGCTGGGACGACGCCAACCCGGACGCACGAAAGGCAGGACACGAAGCAGGCATCAAGTCGGCGGAGCGCGCCCTCGCAGCACTGTCGCCTTCCTTCAGTGAGAAGATGGCTGCGGGCGACCGCGTGGAAACCGCGATCGAAGTGCTCGGCCCGTCGGCCGTCCCGGCTCTCTACTGGCGCTCGTCGAACCTCGGCGCCTGGGCCTCTCTCGAGAGCTTCGCGACGCTTCTGTCTTACAAAGATGAGGTGCGCGCAACCATGGAGTTCTGCCTCAACAACGACGCCGCGTATTGGTACGCAGGCCCGGACCGTTACTTCGGGATCTTCTATGCGCGCGCACCGGGCTTCTCCGGCGGCGACATGAACAAGAGCATGGAGCACTTCGAGCGCTCGATCGCAGCGCATCCGAACTACCTCGGCACCCACACCTACGTCGCCTCGGAGTGGGCCGTGAAAGAGGTCGACCGCCCGTTGTTCGACAAGGAGATCAACTACGTTCTGTCGACCAGCGCGGACGTCGTTCCGGCGATCACCCCGGAAAACGTGTGCGAACAGCGTAAGGCCAAAGACCTTCAGGCCGAGGCTGACGACCTCTTCTGAATAGAGACCGGCGCCTCCCCGTCGATCTCGCCCGCGAATCCTGGTTTATCTAGTTGATCAAGGAGAAGAACCCAATGCGTATGACCATCTTGTTTGGGGCTTTGTTCGCTCTATCCCTCCTGCCCATGGCGCCAGCCCCGGCGTTCGCTGAAGAAGGAGAGTACGTATTGGAGCTCGGAAGCGTGGTGCCTCCGGGCAGCCCGTGGGCTCTGCAGCTCAAAGAAGTCAAGAAGTACATCGAGAAGAACACCGATGGGCGCGTCAAGGTCAAACTGCGCCTCGGGCGTTCGAACGAACGCTCGTTGGCGCGACGCGTCGCCTCGGGGAGCATGCAGGGCTTCGCGGGCTCGGTTGGTGGGCTGAGTTCCATCGTCCGCGAGGTCAACGTGATTGAAGCGCCTTATGTCTTCGACACCGTGGAAGACGCCGATAAGGCGCTCGACGATCCCGAGGTCATCGCGCAGGTGAAGAAGATCCTCGCGAAACGGAACCTCGTGTTCGCGCTCTGGGGTGAGAATGGTTTTCGTTCGTACTTCAGTCGTCGCCCCATCCGCAAACCCGACGACATGAAGGGCGTGCGCTACCGTTCGCAAGAGGCGGTTGCCCACGTTGAGGCGTACAAGGCGATCGGCGCGAGCCCCGTCACGATTGATGTCGCCAACACGATGACGAGCCTGCAGACGGGCGTGGTCGATGGCTTCGACAACACTCCGCTCTTCGCGATGGCGACAACCTGGTACCAGGGCCTCGACGACGAGGAGAGAAACCTCTTCCTCTCCAAGCACTCGTATCAGCCGGGGATCGTCGTGTACTCCAAGAAGTGGTTCGATACGCTACCGAAGGACATCCAGGAAGTCCTGGTGAGCATCCCGTACGAACTGACGACATGGGGACGCGAGCAGGTGCGCAAGATGGAGCCGATCCTCATCAAGAACCTGGTTCGCTACGGCTACGAGGTACACGAGCCCACGACGGCAGAGCGGGCGGCGTTCAAGGCACAAGAAAAAGGCGTCCCCGAGAAGATCGCCAAGGAGACCGGTCCATCGGGTCAGGCACTCCTGAAGGCGGTTCGCAAGACGCAGAAATAGACCATCGGCTCAGGGTGCGAGGCCCCGCGAGCGGGTTCCCGCCCCCTGTGTCAGCGCGGGGTCTGTCCGTGGATCAAGACCCACGTCCCGCCTTCGTCTTCCTTCCCGTAGACGCCGTGCCAGCTCGGCGGCCCGTCGGGCCCCGCCCAGTTGTAGAGCCATCGTGCATCGACTGGGGCTAGGTTGATGCATCCGTGACTCCTAGGCCGCCCGAACCGGTCGTGCCAGAACGCGCTGTGAAACGCGTAGGCCCCTTTGAAGTACATGACGTACGGGACGTCCTCGAGCGAGTACGGCGGCTCCCCAGGCTCGTCGTTGTCCATCGTCGCGGTGAGGTGCTTCGCCCGAATGCGAAACAACCCGCGCGGGGTCCGGTAGTCGAGGTCCGGTCGCGGGGTCTTCAGGCGCCCGCTCGAGACCAGGGTCACGTAGCGTGGTCGGCGCCCTTCATAGGCGACGAGGGCCTGGTTGCCGAGGTCGATGTCGATCCAGCGCTCACCCGGCCCCACTTCAGGAGGGGGCGCCCGCGGCTCGATCACACGAACGTCAGCCTCCCTGACCAGGCGATTGCCACCAACGACGAGCATCGCCTGGTCGCCGTGCAACCTCCGCGATGACACGGGGAGCCAGGTACGCGGTCCGAACGTCGCTCGCGCAGGGCGGAGCCGGCCGCGCGCCCCGACCTTGTAGACCGTCGTTTCGCCGCGACGGGTCACCGCGATCGGCAAGCTTCCGAGGTCTCCTCCGAGTGCCACCCCATGAAACTCACTCCACGGCTTCCGTCGAAGAGCGGCGTCTGGAACGAACCCGTTCTGTTGTGTCCGCCAGTATTTGCGACCGTCCCTTTCGAAGACCCGGTCGAGACTCACGTAGAACCCCGGCTCGAGGACCCGCGTGACCAACGGCCCGAGGGTAGACGAGTCGTCTTCCTCGCCGGGGGGCTGGCTCGGCAGCTCGACGATCTCGTCGTGCGCCGGGAGCCGTCGATAGAGCGGGGTTCGTGATCGTACCGTGGCGAAGTCGTACGGCATTACCGCCTCTCGGTCAGGCTGGGTCGCTCTTCGCTCGGGGAGTCTTCGTCCCTCAAACACGATGACGTCGCGTCCAGCACACACGAAGCCTCCCGTGTCGAGTTCGTACCAGCCGCCATCGCAGCCGACACGTCCGACAGGCCTCGTCGTGGTCGAGTGCAGGAGTGCGCCCGCCCTCAAGTAGCCCAGTCGCCGGGCCTCGGCGTCGGGTGTGGCACGAATCGGTACCACGAAGCGCTTCGCGAACACGCGCATCGGCGGACCCAAGTCTGCTGGCTCCTTCAAGAGCGAGTCGATCTGATCGCGAATCGGCTCTTCGAGTTCGCAACCCGCACCGAGGGCGCCAGACAGCGTGAACAAGAGCACGAAAGGAAAGCAAAAAGGCGGTCGTCGTGTGCGCTGCACGGCGGAGGTCTGCTAGGAACTGTCACTAGGATGCGCGCGGGTCAACAACTCGAAGCGTTTTCGACGATGCTCGCCCTCGTCGCGTCGATCGTATTGCACGGTGCGGTCTTCGGATACGTCATGAGCCGCAACGCGAACTACGACTTCGCGTTCGAACTCACGCTCCCGACGGAGGTCGAGTTCGGTCTGACCGACGCCATGGCTTCGGTCCGCGCCACCGACGCTGCACCCGCCGGCACCTTTGGGGTGGCGCCTCCGGGCTCGAGCGGCGTCACGGGTCCAACCGGCGTGGGACCCGACGCCGGGGTGCCGGATGCCGGGCCCGGCGATGACGCGGAACGGGGGCATCGTCCCGAGGAGGATCAAGACCCTTCAGAGGCCGATGCGAATGACGCCAAGCTCGAGGACGCGGACGAGCCCACGGAAGAGCAGGAGCTCGAAACCGCGGCTGATCCCATTCCGGTCGGCCCCTCGACGATCACGGGACCTTCGCGCATTCCACCCGGCGCCCAGCTTGCCCTGCGAATCGACGTCGAGCGGATTCGACGCTCGCCCCTCGGTCCCGACGTGACGAAGTTCCTGGCCGCAGTTCCGGACTGGCAGTTGCTGCTCGACGGCTCGGGTATCGAACCAGTGCAAGACCTCGACCGACTGTTGGTCGCCTCTCCCAACCTGCAACGGTCGAGGTTGGTCCTGGCGGGTCGCCATCACGGGGGGGCCGCATTCGTCACGGACAGCGTCCAACGCATGGCGAAATCTCGCGGTCGACGCGCCCCTTGGACGCGGCGTCACGGAGTGCGCACGGCACCTTGGCACAACCGGGACGCGACCCGACGGACGATCGCCGCGCTCGGGGCGAACCACTTCACGATTACCCGTCCTCAAGATCTCGGTCGTGTTCTTGCTATGGCGAAAGCCCGTGAACTCCGTGATCCCGAAGACGAAGGGCTGGTGCCCGCGCGTGGCCCCGACGCGCTGCTATCCATGGGACCCGACGAAGCGATCTCGCTCGAGATCGAAGGCGTACACCGGTTCGTGCGGGGCAACCTTCAACACGTGCCGGCGCGACTTCGAGTGGCCGTTCGCGAGACCGGCGAGAACCGCGCGACCGTCACTGCCCTCGCGACCTTCGCGTCGGACGTGAAGGCTCAGCATGCGTCCGCGTTCTGGCAGAATGTTGTCGACTTTTACTCACAACAGCTCTTCGTGTCGCTCGCGGGCTTCCGAAAGACCCTGAAGGGACTCTCGCTCACACCCGAGGGCGACCGGATCAAGGTGTCGTTCGACCTCAACGCGGACCAGGTACGATTCATCCTCAGCTACCTCGAAGGTCGGCTCCAAGGTCGGCAAAGCACGGGTTCCCCCGGCCCCGCGCGACGGAAGACGCCCTCTACGAGCCAGGACCGGCGCCCAGACGCAAAAAAGGGCCCCTGAGGGGCCCCTTTTCTCGATTCTTTCGGCTCTCGAAAACTCAGAGAACGAGGTCTTTGAGCTTCTTGAGCGGCGTCGCACGGATCTTCTTGGACGCCGGCTTGGGCGGGAGCATCATCTCTTCGCCTGTTGCTGGATTACGTCCCATCCGAGCGGGTTTCGCCGGAATCTTACGAACCTTGAGCTTGATCATGTCGGGAATGACGAACTCCCCCGGGCCTCGACGACCAAGTTCCTTCTTGACGAGGTCTCGAAGTGCATCGAAGACGCCGGCCACTTCCTTCTTGGTCATGCCGCTCTTGTCGGCCAACTCACTCATGATCTGGGCCTTCGTCATTCGCTTGCCCGCTACCATAGTTCCCTCCTAACTCCGCTAACCT
>JBCCEK010000267.1:0-5269 GCA_039030295.1 Myxococcota bacterium
CCGAGATCAAAGGTGCGCCCGAACGAGATCGCGTCGGGCGCGAGGCGACCAACGATCTCTTCCGCGCGGAGGATGTCGCGACTGAGCGTCGTGTAGTCCTCGATGTCGACCAGGAACTGCGCATACCCGCTGTGCTGCTTTTCCGGCGTGAAGGTGAGGATGAAGCGCGTCGGCCCCTGGCCGATGGCCGTCGCAACGCCTGTCACACCCTCGAGCTCGGCCAGCTCTTCCTCGATCTCGGTGGCGCGGCGCTCGGTTTCGTCGATGTGCGTCCCGATCGGCCAGAACACATCGACGCGAAACTTGGGGGTGGTGGAGGCTGGGAAGAAGGTTCGCCCGGTGAAGCCGAAGCCGTAGAGCGATGTCGCGAACAAGGCCAACACCACGATGACGCTCGCCCAGCGATGGTCGATGCAAAGACGAAGGAAGCTCCGGTAGCCGTTGTAGAAGGCGTTGTCGAAGGGCTTCCTGGGTTTGCCGTCCTTGTCTGCCTTCGGCTTCTGCGGCTTCAGGAACCAGATCCCGAGCAGCGGTGTGATCGTCATGGCCGTGACCCAGCTCAACGAAAGCGAGATGCCGATGACGGTGAACAGCGACCGACAGAACTCGCCGGTGCTGTCAGGAGAGAGGCCGATCGCCGCGAACGCAATGATGGCGACCGCCGTCGCACCCAACAACGGGACCGCCGTTTGGCCGGAGACGGCCTTGGCTGCCTCTTCGGGATCCTCGCCGTCGTTGATCTTAACCAACATGCCATCGATGATGACGATCGCGTTGTCGACCAACATGCCGAGCGCGATGATCAGGGCACCGAGAGAGATCCTCTCGAGCGCGACTCCGGCAGGGCCCATGAAGACGAACGTGGTCGCGATGGTAAGTATCAGCACGAACCCGATGATCAGCCCGCTTCGGAGCCCCATGAACAGCAGAAGGACGACGATGACGATGAGCACGGCTTCGACGAGGTTGACGATGAAACCGTCGATGGCCGTCGTGACCATGTCGGACTGCATGTAGATGACGCCAAGCTCCATGCCGAGCGGGGTCTGCGCTTCAAGCTCGGCAAGGCGGTCCTTGATGGCGTTGCCCATGGTGACGACATTGCCGCCAGCTTCGGTCGAAACGCCGATACCGATCGCGCGGTGGCCATTCAGGTGCAGCTTGTTTTGCGCGGGCTCCTGGTACGAACGATTGATGTTCGCGATGTCGCGGAGCCTTACCTGCGCGTCGTCACCGCGGCTGATCCAAATGTCGCCAAGCTCCTGCGAGCTGCTGATCAGCGAGTCTGGCTGAATCTTGACGAACTCTTCGCCGACGTTGACGAAGCCGGCGTCGGTGACGATTCCCTCGGCGACCAACTGATTGGCGATGTCATCCGGGGAGATCCCGGTCTGGGAGAGTCGTTCGCGATCGAACTCGATGTAGACGACCTCCGGGACGACGCCGAAGAGCTCGACCTTGGCGACATCCTGCACCAGAACGAGCTCGCGCCGGAGGAGTTTTACGTAGTCGTAGAGCTCGCGGTAGCTGTAGTCGTCCCCAGTCAGCGCGAGGAACACACCGTATACGTCGGAGTAGTCGTCCACGACGAGGGACGGCCCCGCACCGGGCGGAAGATTGGACTGCGCATCTCCGACCTTGCGGCGAAGCTCATCCCACACTTGAGGAAGGGCCGTGCCGGGAACGGTCGACCGCATCTCGACCGAGATCGTGGAAAGCCCGGGAATATTGCGCGATTCGATCTTCTTGAGCTTGCCGAGCTTCTGTACGGCCAACTCGAGCTCGTCGCTCACTTCTTCTTCCACCTCGTAGGCCGTCGCCCCAGGGTAAGGGGTGATCACCAACGCTTCCTTGATGGTGAACTCGGGATCCTCGAGGCGGGGCAAGCTGTTGAACGCTTGCATCCCGACGTACACCGCGACGATCGTCAGGACAACGACGATGGTCCTGTTGCGAAGCGAGAAATCGGTGAGGTTCATTTCCGTGTCTCGTCCGAGTGCTCCATCTCGGTAACCTCGAGCCCCTCGGTCAGGAGATTCACGCCGCTCATCGCGATCGCTTCGCCGCCGTCGAGACCACCGGTGATGACAAGGCTGTCGCCGGTGACCTTGCCGACCTCGACAGGCTTCTTGCTGACCGTCATCGGGTCACCTTCGACGACCCAAACGAACGGTTGCCGCTCGGTGTCCGAGAGCACCGCCTTCGCGGGGACGACGAAGTCCTTCGGCTCGGTGTTGGTCCGTCCAGTCAGGATCAACTTGGCTGTCATGCCCGCCATCACGCCGGATCTGGAGGGCTTCTCCATCACGAACGTCGCACGGAAAGTACGGGTGCTTGGGTCGGCGGCCGTCGCTAGCTCGGTCAACCTTACGGGGAACTGCCGCCCTGGAAGCGAAGACAGCTCCACCATAGGCTTGGCGTCGGCGTTGAACTGGTCGAAGTCGATGTCTTCGCGGTTCGTGTTGGCAAGGTCGCGTTCCGGGACGTCCACGACGACCTCCATCACCGACTCGTCTTGCAAGAGGAGCACTGGCTCACGCGCTGCGACGTTCCGGAAGTCGGTGACGAGCTTTCGCGCGATGACTCCATCGAAGATCGCCCGCAGCCTGGTATCCTCCAGCGCCTTCTGCCTGATGCGTAGTTCGGCCCGGCTCACGTCGCGCGACCTGGTGGCGACGTCGAGGTCCCGCTGCGTACCGGAACCTGACGCGAAGAGCTTGCTCTCGCGTCGATACTCGGCCTCGGCCAAGCGCAGCCGGGCGCGGGCCGCTTCTGCTTGGGCCTGGTAGTCCCGCGGATCGAGCCTGGACAACACTTCGCCCTTCTTGACCTGCTGACCCTCCTCGACTGGCCAATCGACGATGCGCCCGGCCACCTCGAACGCCAGCTCGACCACCTTGCTCGATTTGATCCGGCCCGGATAGTCGGGCTGCGCTGCGCCCCCTCCACCAGTAAGTCGATAGATCTTGATCGGCCTCGGCGGAGGCTCGACGGCCACGACCTCCTCCTTCTTGCAGGACGACGACACCATCAGCGCCGCTGCCAAGGCGAAGCACGCGAAGCCTCTTGAGGGCATGTGAGTCTCCATCTCCGTACGCTCCAGGAAGGACCGAGCGTCGGCGGAGCATAGAAAGGTCGCCCGCGATTGCCAAGACTATTTTTCCGGCCGCCGAAGACAATTCGCTCAGGAAATCCTGGGGAATCGTCGTCTCCTCGACTATGCTCCGGCCGGTCGCGCAACGAAACGTCGGGGCCGACCGGAGGACTACTCGATGCGACTCGTCTGGCTTCTTCTGACCGCGCTACTTATCGCGCCGGCTGCGGCGTCCGCCCAAGACGACCAAGACGACCAGGACGACCAGGACGACCGACCGAAGATCAAGGTCGTGTCCGTCATCGACGGGGCATCTCCGAGCTTTGACCTCGCCCAACAAGACCTCGTCGAGGAAATCGAGAGTCAGGTCTCCGACCGCTTCGCAGTCGAGCTTGCGCCGACGTTGGTGGGCGACTGGACCGCGGAGAGCGTCCAACAGAAGCTCGACGAAGCGTACCAGGACCCCGACGTCACCGCGATCTTCGGTTTTGGGCATCTCGTCGTCGCGGACGTCGCGACCAGGAAGCGGCTCCCCAAGCCTACGATCCTCCCCTTCGTCACCGAAGCCACGAAGCAAGGGCTCCCGCGTCGCGGAGACACGAGCGGCCGTCGAAACCTCGCGTACATCACCGAGTCGTTCGACATCACCGACGAAGCAGACCGCCTTCGGGAGGTCGCTGGGTCGAGAACCATCGTGTTGCTGGTCGAAGAGTCTGAGGCCAACGTGATTCCCGACGTTCGGGACACGCGCGTGAAGAAGGTCCTTGCGGAGCCGATCGTGGCGTCGTTGCTCGCGGCGATTCCAAACACCGCAGACGGCGTGGTGCTCGCGCCCATGCGACGACTGACGACCGACCAGCAACGTCGCCTGGCCGACGGGCTGATTCAACGTCAGGTCGCCAGCATCGCCGTCGCCCCCACGATGGTCGACCTCGGTGCCATGATGACCATCCGTTCGGTCGGCAACGAGCGTCGCCGTGCTCAACGCGCGGCCCTCGCCCTCGACCTGATCCTCGAAGGGCGGCCCGCCAGTGAGATTCATGTCGACTTCGAAGACACCCAGGAGCTCCTGATCAACCTGGCCACCGCGCGGGCGATCGGAGTTCGCCCGAGCTTCGAGATCCTGCTCGAAGCCGACGTGATCGACCAGGTCCCCGAAGAAGCAATGAACCGGATCTCGATGTCAGACGCGATGCGCGAATCGATCGATGCCAACCTCGATCTTCTGATCTCGAGGAAGTTCGTCGAGTCGGGCGTCGAGGGCGTCAAGATCGATCGGGGCCCGCTCCTTCCGCAAGGGTCGTTGGACGGCGGGTTCATCCAGCGAGACCCGGACCGCGTGCAACCGGGCGGACTCGTCACGGAACGCCAGGGGACCTACACCGCGCGCGCCCGCCAGAGCCTCTACGCGGAGGCAGCCTGGACACGGTTCAAGTCTCGGAAGTACTTCCAGGAGGGGCGCGAGTACGGCTACTTCACCGACGTTCTCGACGTGATGCTGCAGGCAGGCGTCTCGTACGTCGGGGTGCTTCGGGCGCAGGCCCAAGAACGCATTCAGCGGAAGAACATCCAGCTCACCCGCGACTACCTCGAGCTCGCCCGGCTCCGGCTCGAGGTGGGCGTCGCCAACGCCAGCGAGCTCTATCGGTGGCAGATCACCCTCGCCGAGAACCAACGCTCGGTGGTCGACGCACGAGCGTTCGTCGCCCAGTCCAAGATCGAGCTCAACCGCGTGCTGAACCGCCCCTCGGAATCCCCGATTCAGCCCAACGACCTGCCCCAGGAAGAGGGCGGCACCGTGGCTCCACCGAAGGACCCGATCGGCACGTACATGAACGACCCGTTCTCATTTAAGCTGCTGCGGGCGTTCATGGTGCGGGAAGGTCTTCGCAACTCACCCGAAGCACGACAAGTCGAGAAGCGCAAAGACGGGCAGATGCGGATCCGCGAAGGCCGAAGCCGCGAGCTCTGGCTACCGGAGTTCTTTGTAGAAGGTGGGGTCCAACACGACTTCTGGCGAGGCGGCGAGGGAAGCGACCCGATCGACTTCGACATCACACTTCCCGACGGAACCACGGTCGGGTTTCCTGGCCCAGACAAGTTTGGTTGGGACGTGGGCTTGTTCCTGTCGATCCCGCTTTCGCGGGGCGGCTCGAAGGTGGCCGAGATGCGACA
>JBCCEK010000268.1:0-5261 GCA_039030295.1 Myxococcota bacterium
CTCCGTTCGAGCGTCACCAAGGGTGCCGCTCCACTCGCCCGCTCCCTCGTTCCCCGGACTCAAGATGAACCGATCTCCTGAACGCGCAGCAGCGACCGCCGTATCGGGTTCGGCGTTGTTGGATCATCCGGAGTGTCTTCGCCGGACGCGACAACGCATGGCCGAGCTCGCGGGGGATGCGCAGAACGACCCGGGCGCCCGCATGCTGCACGACCACCTGGACGCCGGCGGCAAGCACTTGCGCGCGCGGCTTGCGCTGGCGGCCTGCGACGCCCTCGGGGGTCGCGCGGCCGACGCGATCGATTGGGCTGCCGCCGTCGAGCTGCTTCACAACGGGTCTCTCGTCCACGACGACATTCAGGACGAAGACAGCATGCGACGCGGCAAGCCGGCCCTTTGGGCGCGCCACGGCGCCGCCCAAGCGATCAATGCGGGGGATCTCTTGTTGATGCTGCCGTTTCGAGCGCTCGCGCGGTACCCGAGTGAGCTTCAGGTCGCGTTGATCCAGCGGCTCGCCCTCGGGGCGGAGACGACCGCGCGGGGCCAGATTCGAGAGCTCGCGTTCTGTGAGGCGGCCGTCGAGGGATGGGACGAGTACGTGGCTGCGGCTTCGGGCAAGACGGGGACCCTCTTCGCGCTTCCGGTGGAGGGCGCCGCCATCATCGCCGGCGCGCCCGACTCGCAGGCCGAGAAGATCGGCGCGACGTTTGCCTCGATCGGGGTGCTCTACCAGCTCCAGGATGACTTGCTCGATCTCGTCGATGCCAAGGGCCGAGGGACGGCGGCGAGCGATCTCCTCGAGGGTCGTCTCAGTGCGTTGGTACTCTCCCACTTCGAACTCCACCCAGACGAGCGGGCACCGATGCTCGCGTTCCTTCGGACTCCGCGCTCCAACAAAGCGCGCTTCGACGTGAAGCGCTGGAAAGACCGCTTGGCTCGCGGCGGCGCCGTCCAGCACCTCCTCGCCCGAATCGACGCTCTCGCGGCGGGGCTGCTTCACGAGGCGCTCGCGGCGGGTTCGCCCATCCATGACGTGGCCGAGCGACTCATCGGCATCATCGTCGACCCCCTTCAACCCATTCGCTCGACCACGCGAGCCACCACCCACGCCTAGGAGACCCTGTGAGCCAACACGCCATCGTCATCGGAGCAGGTTTTGGAGGACTCGCCGCAGCGGCTCGGCTGCGCGCGATGGGTCACGACGTGACCGTCCTCGAGGCCGGGCCGCAACCAGGTGGGCGCGCCCGCGCGTTCACCCAAGACGGCTTCCACTTCGACGCCGGGCCCACGGTGATAACCGCACCCTATTTGTTCGATGAGTTGTTCGAGCTTTTCGGCAAGCGGAGCGAGGACTACTTCAACCTCGTTCCCGTCGATCCATTTTATCGTGTCGTCTTTCCTGACGGTCGCGCGTTCGACTACGTCGGAGATGACGAGCGTCTCTTTGCGGAGATCGCGAAGTTCAACCCGTCTGACGTCGAGGGCTACAAGAAACTGGTCGCCCACTCGAAGCGCATCTTCGACATCGGCTACACCCAGCTTGCCGACGTCGATTTTTCGAAGTTCGGCGACATGATGAAAATCGTGCCCGACCTCGTGCGCCTGCGCGCGTACAAGAGCCTCTATGGCCTCGTGTCCCACTACATCAAGGACGACGCGCTCCGCCAGGTGTTCACGTTCCAGCCGTTGTTGATCGGCGGCAACCCGTTTCGCGCCCCCGCGATCTACTTGTTGATCCACTGGCTCGAGCGGAAGTGGGGCGTCCACTTCGCCATGGGGGGCACGGCGTCGATCGTGCGAGGGCTGACGAAGCTGCTCGAAGAAGAAGGCGTCTCGGTGGAGCTCAACGCCCCGGTCGCGCAGATCCAGACGCAGGGCGGTCGAGCGGTCGGGGTCGAGCTCGAGAACGGAACGTCTTTGGCGGCGGATTTGGTCGTCGCCAATGCAGACCCAGCGATGGTCTACACGCGCCTCATCCCTGCGGATGCCCGGCGGAAGCACAGCGATAGTTCGGTGGCGCGAAAGCGTTACTCGATGAGCCTCTTCGTCGGGTACTTCGGGACGAACAAGACGTATCCCGACCTCGCCCACCACTCGATTCTGCTCGGCCCGAGGTACCGTGAGCTCCTGACCGACATCTTCGACCGTAAGCACCTCGCCGATGACTTCTCGCTGTACCTGCACGCGCCCACCCGGACCGACCCAAGCCTCGCGCCCGGAGGCGGCGAGAGTTTCTACGTGCTGTCGCCGGTCCCGAATCAGCTGAGCGGCCTCGACTGGTCGGTCGAAGGCCCACGGTACATGGACAAGATCCTCGATGTCCTCGACGCTGAGCATCTGCCCGGTCTGCGGGACAACCTCGCCACCCAGTTCCACGTGGATCCAACCTATTTCGAGACCGAGCTGCGATCGTATCAAGGGGCCGCGTTCGGGCCGGAGCCGGTGCTTCGGCAGTCGGCGTACTTTCGGTACCACAACGCCTCGGAGGATCTCGACGGGCTGTACTTTGTGGGGGCAGGCGTGCATCCTGGGGCGGGGCTGCCGGGGGTTCTTTCCTCTGCCAAGGTGCTCGAAAAGGTAGTTCCAAGGCCGGAACGGGTGACCGAGGCTGTTCCGGTGCCCGAAGTGATGAGCGCATGACCAACAGTCTCTCGACGGAGCAACGCGCCGAACAGTGGCAGATGCTCGCGTTCCACGCGCGGTCGTTTCGTTGGGCGGCCGCGTTTCTCCGGCCGGGTCACCGAGAGCGGGTGGCCGCGCTCTACGCGTTTTGCCGCGCCGTCGATGACCTTGCCGACAGCGAGTGGGTCACCGACGAGTCGCGTCGTGATCTCGACCAGATCTGCGATGCGCTCGACGCCGAGCTCGAGGGGCGGGACGCCTGGCCCCCCAACTACCTCTGGTTTCGTGGCCTCTGCGTGGAGAGCGGCATCGATTTCCGCGTCGTCCGCGAGTTGATGGCCGGCATGAAGTCCGACCTCGCCACGGTCCGCATGCAGAGCGATCGCGACCTCTTGCGGTACTGCTACCGCGCCGCCGGGACGGTCGGCCTCATGATGTGTTCGGTCTTTGGGGTTCGGGATCCGCGTGCCCAACGGCACGCGATCGATCTCGGCATCGCCATGCAGCTCACCAACATCTGCCGTGACGTGATGGAAGACGCCGAGTCTGCCCGCGTCTACCTCCCCGCCGATCGGCTCACCGTGTACGGCGTCGAGTCCAACGATCTCGTCCGCGGTTCCGTCGACTCGGATGGGGTGAGCCTGGTCGTGAGGGAGTTGATCGAGATGTCGGAGTGCTACTACCGGAGCGGTGATTCGGGGATGACGTACCTCCCTCGTCGCGCGCGGCTCGCCGTGTTGATCGCGAGCCGCCTCTACCGCGGCATCGGAAGGCGTCTTCGCGCCAAGCAGGATTGCAACCCGTTCATCGGTCGTGTCGTCGTGCCGTGGTACGCCAAGCTCCGTCTCGTCGCTGCCGCCACCGCAAGTTGGGTGCGGCTGTCGTGGCGCTCGCGGCGCTCCCGTGGGCCCAACGGCCCCAACCAGCTTCACAGTCACCTCGAAGGGCTCCCGTACACCGCGTCCGCCAAGCCTCGCAAGACTCCGACGCTTCCGCCGCCGCGCTCCGGTGGCAAGCCACCATCCGCCGAAGTAAACCATGTTGGTCATGCAGTGGGACACCCTCATTAAGCGCGCGCTGGTCTTCGACGGGACCGGCGCCGCACCCTCCGAACGTGACGTCGCCCTTCGAGATGGGCGCGTCGCCGAACTCGGAGTGGATCTCCCAGCCGACCAGGCGCAAGAAACGATCGACGCGAAGGGCCGCTGGCTGATGCCAGGCCTTTGGGACATCCACACCCACCTCGACCTCGAGGTCGAGCTCGACCCGGGCCTCACGGAGGTGGTCCGTCACGGGACGACGTCGGCCGTCGTGGCCAACTGCTCGATCGGCGTCCCTTTTGGCCGGCAGAACGAGAGCGGCCACGACCCGGTCGTGTCGTGTTTCGCGCGCGTCGAGAACATCCCGAAAGGCGTCTTGCGCCGATGTGCCGAGAGCATCACCTGGGACAACCCCAAAGACTACCTCCGCCACTTCGACGAGATCCCGCTCGGCGCCAACATCGTCCCGATGATCCCGCACTCCATGCTCCGCATCGAAGCGATGGGGATCGATCGCGCGGTGTCGGAGAAGGCCAACGAAGAAGACCTCGCCGCGATGGAGTCGATCCTCGATCAGGCCATGCAAGACGGGTACGCCGGGTTTTCGACTGACGGCCTACCGTTTCACTACCTCTCGAACGACCCTTACCGCAAAACCAAGATCCCGGCGCACCACGGTGACTACCGGGAGCTCAAGCGGCTCACCGGCGTGACGCGCAAGTACGGGCGGGTTTGGCAGGCGACGCCCGAAAAAGACAATCCGCTCAAGGTGATCCGCGCATTCTTGCTCACCAGTGGTCGCTTCTTTGGGCGCCCGCTCAAGCTCACCGCGGTGGCCGCGCTTGATGTCGTCACCAACCGCTTCCTCGCCAAGATGGGGGTCGCGCTCACACGGGTCCTGAACTCACGCCTCCTCGACGGGCGCTTCCGGCTGCAAGCGCTTGCCGCGCCTTTCCTCGTCTACGCCGACGGTCCGATCACACCGCTTGCCGAGGAGTTGCCTGCGCTACGAGAGCTCAATGAAGTCGACCTCGACGACCGGGAAGGGCGCCTCCGGCTCCTCAACGACCCAGGCTTCGAGAAGCGTTTCCGCCGCATGTGGTTTCACGACAAGAAGGGCTTGTCGGTTGGGCGCATCAAGCGCTGGCTTCGGATCATGGACGACAGCTTCAGTCGCGAGCTCCAAGACATGGTGATGACGGACCGCCCGCTCCCGGTATGGGAAGGGCAGACGCTTCAGCAAGTCTACGAACGGTTGCTCGCCTGGCAGGTCACGGGGCAGGGCGCCCGCGACGCCGATGAGCGAGCCGTGTTCGAGAGCTTCCCGGCCCCTGCTGGCGACGACTGCGCCTTCTTTGTACATCTGCTCAAGCGGTTCGACACCGACCTTCGCTGGTCGTTCGTCGCGGCCAACGACGACGAGGATCGCATGGCCAGGGTGCTGTTCGACCCGCAGATGCTCCCGGGCTTCAACGACTCGGGCGCACACCTCACCAACATGGCGTACTACGACGGTAACCTTCGCGGCTTGCAGATCGCGCAACGGCGATCACTCGCGCAAGTCGCCACGCACATCGAGCGGCTGACCTCCGTTCCCGC
>JBCCEK010000269.1:0-5242 GCA_039030295.1 Myxococcota bacterium
GACAACAGCCGGGCCTACTACCGCCTGATCGGCGGCGACGCGTTCGCAGGAACGGTGACGAACGACGAATACACCTTCCAGGTCAGCCAGACGTGGACAGTGATCGAGCCCGACCCGCGCATTGGCTTCGCGGGCTGTTCCGTGACTCAGCGCGATGTTTTTAGTTTCCTCGTCGAGGAGACGGAGGACACCTCGACCGAAGACCAAGGCAAGACGGAAGACGGGACCGGCGGCACCGGGATTGACGCTCGGGCGATGACCCTGGTTGGCTCGCAGAGCACAGACATCGAACCTCTGGTGGGGTCAGATTGCCGGCCCGCGGTGGCAGCCTTTGGCGGCGCCTTCCTCGCGTTGCCTTGCCGCATCGAATACGTGCTCACCGGCAACGAGATCGCACCCTGAGCGAAGGCCCAGCCGAGCAAGCCGAGCGCTTCGCCTAGTTGAACGTCGTGCCGGTCATGACGGCGATCAGGATCGCGGAGATCGCGAGAGGGCACAGAACCCGTACCGACCACTTCCACGCCCCATGGAGGGCAAACGGCCCATGCCCAGCCGCGAGCTCGTCGCGCGTGATCGCGTTGCTCAGAACCCAGCCGACGAAGATGCAAGTCAGCAGGCCCCCGAGCGGGAGCAACCAATTGGCGGCGGCGTAGTCGAGAATGTTGAAGACGCCTGTGGTCTTCCCGATGAGCGTGAACTCCGTCAGCGTCGTGTTGGCACCGAGAGATAGGGCGCAAAGGACGCCGAGCAGGAAGATCAGTCCTCCCATCGTGATCGTGGCGCGAACCCTCCCCCAGCCTCGATTGTCGATGAAGTACGCGACGACGACTTCGAGCAAAGAGATGGTGGAGCTCAGGGCCGCGGCCGAGACCAAAAAGAAGAAGAGCGGCGCGATGACTGCGCCACCCGGCATGCCGTAGAACATCCTCGGAAGGGTCGTGAAGAGAATCCCTGCACCTGCCCCGAGTGTCTCGCGTTCTTCGGGAGCGATCCCAAAGATGATCGTGAACATCACCAGGCAAGCCATGAGTCCGACCAACGTGTCAAAGGCGACGACCAGCATGGCAGACCGTGGAACCGAGTTCTCTCGCGAGACATAGGAGCCGTACGTGATCATCGCGCCCATGCCGAGCGACAGCGAGAAGAACGACTGGCCCACCGCTTCGAGTACCGCACCCCCGTCGATGGGTCCGAGATGAAACAGATGCCCCATCGCGTCGGCGAAACCAGGCTGAAGGAACGAGTTGACGACGAGACCGAGCAACAACAGCCCTAGCGTGGGCATCAGGATCTTAGTCGCCCGTTCGATACCGGCTTGCACACCCCCGATCACGACGCCCACCGTCAACGCCATGAAGAGCCCGTGAAACCCAATCTGAAGCCAGCCGTGTCCGACGAAGTTGCCGAACGTCGCGCCGAGATTCGCCGCATCCTCGGGCGTGAACCCTTGCAACGACCACCGTACGCAGCGCCCGAAGTAGTAGACCGTCCATCCGGCCACGACCGAGTAGTACGACAGGATGATCGCCCCCGCGGCAATCCCGAGCCAACCCACGACACGCCACGTCTTGGACCCCCTCGCCTCTTCTGCCAGTGCGGCAAAGGCGCCAACCGGGCTTTGCTGAGTGCGACGCCCGACGAGAATCTCCGCCACCATCAGAGGCGCGCCGATCAAAACGACGGCAACGAGGTACACGAGCACGAACGACCCGCCCTCGTTCTCGTAGGTCATGTAGGGGAACTTCCAGAGGTTCCCGAGGCCGACCGCAGAGCCCGTGGCCGCGACGATGAAGCCGATGCGACCGAACGTCCCGCGTGTGCTCGTGGCCTGCCCCATGGCGCTCACAAGTGTGCGGAGTTCAGTGTTGGGCGCCAAAAAAGCGTCGGGCGTAGCGGCCACCGAGAGGGTCCCCGGGTGCCACGAGAACGATGACCTTCGAGGTCATGGACCCGTTGACGCCGTTCGGCGATGATCCCCCATGCACACCCGCCGCTTTCGGAGGCCCCCATGATCGAACACGTGATCTCCGCGCTGATCCTCGTCGTTGCTGCCATCCACTTCGTGCCGATCGCGGGCTTCTTCGGCGGGCGCCGGCTCAGCACGCTCTACGGAGTCCCAGTCGAAGACAGCACGCTCGAGATCCTGATGCGGCACCGCGCGGCCTTGTTCGGAATCCTGGCGGCGTTCTTCGCATACGCGGCCTTTGTGCCGGCCGTCCAACCGATCGCGTTCGTCGGAGCACTCGCCAGCATGGGGTCGTTCTTCTACCTGGCCTACGACGTCGGTGAGGTGACTCCCGCTGTTCGCAAGATCGTGGTCGGCGATCTCATCGCGACCATCTGTTTGGTGGCCGCGGCGGGGCTTCGCGCGCTGGCCGAAACCACGACGCCTGCGTGAGGATCAGGAATCGCCCCCCACGACGACTCAAGGCACGTCGTCCGGCGGGAACTCGCTCAGGGCTCCCTTCGGAACCGGTGGTGGCGGCGTGTTGCCGTCGGGCGCGAAAGGCCCGGGGAGCCTTTCGGCGCGAATGATCATCTTGGGCGACTCGACTCCGAAGAACACGCCCGGTGTCGCCTCACGACCGCTGATCTCATCGACGCGAAACCCGTTTCGCTCGAGCATCGAGCGCATCTCGTGAAGTGCATACAACCGAATCGAGTACAGGCGGTCCCGCTCTTGGCCATCGTGACTGGCGACGCGTCGCTTGACGCGAAGGCGAGACCTCTCGTAGTCGAAGTCGGTCTCTTCCATGCACACGGCGCCATCGACCTCGAACCATACCTGGTTCGGTTGGGACCCGATCATGAAGTCACGGTTGACGACTTCGAGCAGCAAGGCACCATTCGGGCGCAGTGCTTGGTGGAACTGCTGAAGCACGAGCTCGTTCTCCCGCTCGGTAAAATAGCCGAAGGTGGTGCCCCAACACAGTAGGGCGTCGAACCGATCGTCAAACGCGGCTTCACGCATGTCACCTTGGACGAAATCGATCTGAACCCCGCGATCCTCGGCCTCGTCCTTGGCGCGCGACACCATCGTCTTGGAGATGTCGAGCCCCACGAGATGATAGCCACGCGACGCCAGCTCGACCGTCTGCATCCCAAGTCCGCAACCGACGTCGAGCACGCGTGAACCCGTAGCCACCCGAAGCGTGCGTTCGATGAAGTCGCACTCGACAGCCACCTCTTTCGGCGTCGGCGTGCGAACGGTCCTCAGGTAGTGCTGGCCGAAGAAGTTCTCGTACCACATGCCCCGTTCGTCGGACTCGACCTCGGGCGGGCCGGAGTCCGAGGTTTCGGGGGGCGGTGGAGGCGGCTTCGGGATCGGAATCATCACGTCGCCCGCCGCGTCAGGGGCCGGGGCGATGTCGCTTCGTGAAAGAACGTCCGCGTCGTCGAGGAAGAGCTCTTCGGGCGGCTCGCTGAACCTGGGCTCGCCGGGAACCACACTCTGTCGCGGCTGGACCGGAGGTGGACCGAGAGACTCCTGCACGACCTCTGGAGGCGGGGCAAGCTCGGTCGGCCGCTCGCTATCGATCTCGACCGTGAGGTCATCATCGGAGTCGAGCGCGGCCTCGCCAGCGTCCTCGGAAGCTTGCGGCGTGGGCGGCGGGTCGGTGAAGCTCACGTCGATCGCGGGATCCGAGAGGTCTCCCGCTCCGGCGACCGAGGCCACTTCTTCGGCTTCCACCGGTGGCTCCGATCCCAAGGGATCAGGTTCGGTGAAAAACGTGGGCTCAGTCGGATCACCGTCGATCTCGACCGAGTCGTCCATGGCCGGGTCGGTCACGGCCTCCGGCGGCGAGCTGTACGGCGCATGGCCATTGCCGTTGCTCGGTGTGGCGGTTTCCTCGAGGAGCCGGGCTCTCGGAATCTCCGCGATCGGGACACGCAGAGGCCGGCGTCCGCGCGACGCGAACGAATGGCGAGGCTCGGGCTTGTCGACGACGTCACTGCCCATCGCGCCCCCCGAAAGCGATGCCCTCGCCCACCTTCACGGCGGCGCCCATCTCCGCGCGAAACTCCACATCGTAGCCGCTCGGGATCATCACGATGGCTGTCGAACCCAGATGGAAGACCCCGAGTTCGTCACCTCGCTCTCGGGTGATCGGCGGATCGACGTACGTGCGGAGACCCGGCGTGTCTCCACGATTGGTCTGTACGTCGTCAAAACTCAGTTCGATGCGCCCCACACCGATGGCCCCCACCATGATCGTCGTCACATTCCCGTGAACATGACCTTCCTGCACAATAGCAAGTCGTTCGTTCCTCGCGAAAAGCTGGGGAATGTGGTCCGTGCCAATGCGATTGACCGGAAACAGCGTGCCCGGCACATATCGGACCGATCGCACCTCACCAGATGTAGGTGCGTGTACTCGATGGTAATCTCGGGGCGAAAGATAGACGATGAAGTAGTGTCCGCCTTGGTAGCGCTCGGCTGCGTCAGCGTCGCCCAGGAGATCGGCGGCGGTATACCGATGGCCCTTGACCTGAAGCTCAGCGCTTGCGGTCAGTGGGCCGAAGTCTTCGATGCGACCGTCTGCCGGGGACACGATCGCCTTCGGATCCGGGTCGACGATGCGCGACCCAGGCCGCAGGCGCCGCGTGAAGAAGGCATCGAATGTGGGGAAGCCTCCTTGCGGCATGTCGACTTGGCTCATGTCGACCTGGTACGCACGGACGAAGGCAGCGACGACCGCATCGACGACCGATTGCGGGGCTTCGGCCCCCGCAATCCGCCCGAGCGCTTTGCTCAGGCCTTTGCGTGGCAAAGCACGGACCGCCTGCGCGGCCAATCGTGAAGCACTCCTCCCCATGAAACGGTGCCGTCGGCTCAGGGTATCCGACCGCCTGGTGCCTCGTCAAACTATGGAAATTAGGACAAGAACGCCCCACCGGAACCCACACCGGTGGGGCGCCCCCCGAACTCATGGCACCGAACCGCTAGACCGCCGCTTCGCCGCGCTCACCCGTTCGGATTCGCACTGATTCCTCGATGGGACTGACGAAGATCTTTCCGTCGCCGATTCGGCCCGTCTTGGCAGCGTTCTCGACCGCTTCGATCACCGAGACGACGAGGGCGTCGGGAACGACGATCTCTACCTTCACCTTCGGGACGAAGTCGACCACGTACGCGGACCCCCGATAAACCTCTCGCTTGCCACCCGTACGGCCAAACCCTTTGACCTCCGTGACGGTCATGCCTTTGATACCGACCTCGTTGAGGGCGTCCTTCACCTCA
>JBCCEK010000270.1:0-5130 GCA_039030295.1 Myxococcota bacterium
ATCGCAGCGAGCACGTCCGCCAGATGCTGAGAGAAGGGAGCCACGCGCTCGGGCCCGAGGCTCTTCTGGAACGCCCGCGCGCTGACCACCCAGAAGAACCGCGAGGGCGTGCTTGGGTCGCCCAGGTTCAGGTAGGGGTCCCCGAGGGCTCGGAGCGGGAGCATGGCATAGGTCAGGAGCCCTGCGCCCCCGAAGAGCCCCGCCCATCCGATCGGCCGCCACCCTGCTCGCCCGATGACGTTCACCAAGAGCCAGCCCGTCGGCACGATCGCGATGAGGGCGACGTAGTGGTGGTTCGAAAGCGCGAGTCCGATCGCAAGCGCCGCATGGTAGAGCGGCCTGATGTCGTCCGTCGGCTCCGCAGTCGCCACCCGGATGAGCCGTTCGTAGGCGAACGAGAGCAACGCCACTTGAAGCGCGTATACCTCCGGCCGAACCGCTTGGAACCACCACGCGTTCGACATCGCCACCCACCACGTGGCTCCGAGGCTCAGCGGGGTGATCAACGGCATCGCCACCGCACCCGTGGCTTTCAGGGTTCTGTCGATCGCAAAGAACAACGCGGCCGCGCCGACCGCGACCAGGGTCGCACAGATCCAAGCCACTCGTAGCGACAGGCTTCCAGCCGGCAAGATGTTGGCGAAGCCCAGCACGATCGACGCCAAGGGGTGCCCGGGAGGATGAGAGACTCCGAAGTCAGTGGCGACGGCGACGAATTCTCCGCTGTCGAGCCAGTGCGCATAACCCGACGCCGTCGATAGGTAGACCAACAGCGGCACGCCCCCGGCGAGCACCCCCTTCAAGACATCGCGGCTCAAGACCGGGTGATGATCGAATGTCCGGGTTCGAAGGTCAAATCCGCGTCGGCGCCGAATCGTTCTGTGCCATAGTGCCCTGCCATGGCGAAGCGAGCGAAACGATACTGGCTGATGAAGAGCGAGCCCGACGTGTACTCCATCGACGACCTGGCCCGGGACGGGACCGAGTCCTGGGAAGGCGTACGAAACTACCAAGCGCGCAACTTCATGCGCGAGATGGCGGTCGGCGACATGGCGATCTTCTACCACTCCAACGCCAAGCCACCCGGTGCCGCGGGGGTTTGCCAGGTGGCTCGTGAGGCGTATCCGGATTCAACTCAGTTTCTCAAGAAGAGCCAGTACTACGACGCCAAGTCCAAACCGGACGACCCTCGGTGGTCGATGGTCGACGTCTCGTTCGTCGAGAAGTTCGACGAACTCGTTTCGCTTCAGGCGCTCAAAGACGACCCTGCGCTCGAGGGTATGCGGGTCACGCAACGCGGATCGAGGCTCTCGGTACAGCCCGTCGACAAGGCACACTTTAAGCACGTTCTCCGCATGGCTGGTGCCGGCACCAAAGTCCGCTGAACCCCGGCTTCTTCGCTAGATCCAGACGTCTTCGGCGACCACGGCTGCCTGTTGAACCGAGAGCTTCACGTGGTGGCGCCTCATCACGCCCTCGCGAATTCGATGCCTCGGCACTTCGGCGGCGTTGACATAGAGCGTTCCGTCCTTTTCGAGCTGGCCGGGGCGGCTGAGGCCCTTCTTGGTGCGGCGATGCATGTGCCCCGCGACGGTGGCGAGCACCGTGCGCCCTTGCGCTTTGGCGTACGATACGGCTTCCTCGAGGTCCTGATCACCCCAATCCTCCTCCTGTCGCCGGAAGTCGCAGCCCCAAATCGAATCGGCGCGGTCTCCGAGCCCCGAGGGGCCGTTGTGGGCAAGAAAGACGAGTGGTGCGTCGTCGCATTGGTCGACGAGCGCTTTGAGCCGCGCCGCGGATGCGTCCATGGAGTCCACTTCGTACTTCGCTGCGAGATACCTGAGGCATGCGAGTCGTCGCCCTCCGATCGAGTGGGGCCGCGCCGCGATGAGATTGATCGGGACGCCCGAGGGCTCGAGCCGGTGTCGGCTGTAGCCGACGAGTTCCGCGGCCCCGAGCGCCGCATCGATTGCGCGACAGCGCCAGTCTTGGCCTTGTGCGAAGACCTCGCGCAACCGGCCAGCGCGTGGGGCGATCTCTGCTCCGAGCTGCAGCGCGTGCAGCCCGTCGTGGTTGCCGGGGATGCACAGCGCGGGAACGCGAAGCTTGCTGATCGCCCGTGCCACCGTGAGGCCACGCACCTGCGTGTACGCCGCAAGGTCTCCCACGAACAGCAACAAGTCGTAGCCGCTGTGATTGAAGAACTCGATGTCCTGCGCGTCCCAAAACAGATGCACATCACCGATCACCGCGATCGTCGCTGCTTGCGTGGCCGCTTCGTTCATGGAATCAAACCTAGCGGACCACGCGCGACGCGCGAGGCAGAAGAGGCCCCTCGATGAACGCACCCCGCATTGAACCCCGTGAACCCGCGCTCGTCCTAGTGTTCAGCATTTTGAGCCTCGGGTTTTACCTGCCCTTCTGGTACCACGGGATCTACCAAGACCTACGCGTCCTCGACGGCCGCACCCCCACCGGCCGAGGCTTCTGGCTCGACTTCTTGTTCGTGATCGTCACCTTCGGGATCTACGGCATTTGGGTCGACTACAGGATCTCGATGCAGATCAGTGAGTTCGAAGAAGCCAACGGTCTCGGGCCCGCCCAGGACACTTCGATGATCTCGGTCATCCTCGACGTAGCGGCGTACTTCACGGTCTTCTTCACGAATTTCGTCACCAGTGCGATCCAGCAGGATCAGTTGAACCGCGTCGTCGCTCGGCTCGGGTCCGACTTCCCGACCGACGCCCGGATCCTCGTCCCGATCGAGTGATGCACCAAGCGCGGCTCGCGGTGTTCGTCGGGGGCCAGTCTTCGCGGATGGGCCGCCCGAAGGGTCTCCTTCCAGTTCCAGGCGGCGGTACGACGATCCTCGAGCACATCGTCAAGTGCGGTCGGCGGGCTGGTCTCGATCCCTTCCTCGTCGGGGATGCGGCGCCTTACGTCGACCTCGAGCCCGAGGTTGCCCGGGTCG
This sequence comes from Myxococcota bacterium, assembly GCA_039030295.1. Lineage (GTDB taxonomy): Bacteria > Myxococcota_A > Polyangia > Polyangiales > Houyiibacteriaceae > SG8-38. The sequence continues at coordinate 2,972 of JBCCEK010000270.1, forward strand.
CAGACGACCCGAAAGTCCCCGGACCGCTCGGGGGCTTGGTGGCCGCGTTGCGTCTCGCAGACCAAACATTGGTCGACTTCGTCATCACGGTAGCCTGCGACATGCCCTACATCGATGTCGGCGTCCTCGAGACGCTCCGGGACCACCCGAGCAGTGCCGCGGTCGTTGCCGCTCGGCGCGCACCCGGGGCTCCCTGGGAACCGATGCTAGCCCGTCATCGAACCGAACTCTCGCTACCCGCCCTCGTCGGGGTGTCCGGCGCGACGCGATCGTTCCAGCAGTTCTTCGCGTCTGTCGAGGTCGAGCCGCTTCAGTTGAACGAGGCGCTGCTCCAAGCCCTGCGTGATTGGGACGTCCCTGACGATGTGGTGCCCTGAAACCCCCCTGCTAAGCTCGCGCCGATGGTCGACATGTCCCAGCCCCTTCGCGACACGCTTCTTGCGCTCGCCTCGATCCCGAGCCAAATTGGCGAAGAAGCGGAGCTCTGCGACCATGTCGAAGCGCGCCTTGGGAAAACCCTGCCCCCGGAAGCGATCCGTCGATTCCATGACAGCCTGATCGTTCGCGCGACCCCGCCTGGACGCGGACCCCGTGTCGCTTTGGTTGGCCATCTCGACACCGTCCGCACGAGGCACGATGGGCCTGCGCGGGTCGAGGGCAATCTGCTCTACGGGGCGGGCGCCGCCGACATGAAGTCGGGGCTCGCGATCATGATCGAGCTCGTCGAGCATCTCGACCTCGACACACTCCCCTTCGATCTCACCCTGATCTTCTATGAGCGCGAAGAGGGCCCATTCGAAGAGAACCGCCTCGGCCCGATCCTCGAGGCCTTCCCGGAGCTCCACGAGCTCGAGCTCGCGATTTGCCTCGAGCCGAGCGACAACCAGATGCAGCTTGGGGCCATGGGTTCGGTTCACGCCACAGTGAAGTTCCATGGGCAGAGCGCGCACAGTGCGAGGCCGTGGCAGGGCAAGAACGCGCTCTACGACGCCGCCCGCTTCCTCCAGGTTCTCGAAACGCGCGAACCCCACGATGTGATCATCGACGGACACGCCTATCGAGAGGTACTCACGCCGACACTCATGTCCGGAGGGCGCGCTCGCAACGTCGTGCCCGACGAAGCCGAGATCAACGTCAACTATCGTTTCGCGCCGGGTCGTTCTCCCGAAGACGCGGTCGCGGATTTGCGCGAGCTTGCGGGTCCCGGAGCCGAGGTCGTACCGACCGACATGTCCCCGTCGGGACGCCCCCACGCGAACCATCCGCTGGTTGCTCGGCTTTCGGAGTGTGGCGTCGACGGGGTCAAGAGCAAGCAAGCGTGGACCGACGTCGCGCGTTTCGATGGCGTTGGCGTGGCCGGCGTCAACCTCGGGCCGGGGACCGCCTCCCAAGCGCATCAGCCCAATGAGTACACGGAACTCGACAAGCTCACCGCCGGCTACGCGATCTTTCACCGTTTCCTGACGGGTGCCGCCTAGCGGTGTCGCGACCGTCTTGAACCGAGCGCGCCGCGCTCAGTGACCGAGCTCATCACAGGCGGCCGGGTCGCCTTCGAAACACTTGGCCTCGACCGATCCAGGGGCGTCCTCGGGCCCCGCGGGTTCTTCGACGGTTTCGGGTTCCGGTTGCGCCTCCTCGCCTGCCTTCTTTTTCTCGCATCCGAGTGCGAGCAAGACCATCATGAATAGCGAGAACTTGCGGAGCGTCTGCATGTGCGGACAATGGTAGTCATGATGAAAGCAACCGTCAGATCTTTGCTCGCCGCGTCGCTCACCCTGGTCGTGCTCAGCTCGGCGGTTCCGCTCCGGGCGGACGACGACCCAGGCACTTCGAACTGTTACAGCGTTCGCGGCGAAGCGCGCTACGGCGCCCTCGGTTACAACCATGTGGTGATCATCACGAACACCTGCGACGTCAAACTCGAGTGCGAAGTCTGGACCGACGTCGACCCGAAGCCGCGCATCGCGCTGACCGTCGGGCCGAAGGCCACCGAAGAGAAGACAACGCGCCTCAACTCACCGGCACGCGGCTTCAAAGCCTTCGGCGAGTGCAAGAAGTAAGGCCTCGCGCGCCTTCGCGCTGCCCGCGTTCTATTCGAGCGTCTTGATCTTCAGCTCGAGGAGCTGGTCGGCTTCGACGCGAGAAGGCGCTTGGGTCAT
>JBCCEK010000271.1:0-5087 GCA_039030295.1 Myxococcota bacterium
CGGAATCCATCTGCGGCTGGCTCGAGGACCGCGAATGAGTCGACATCGGTCTGCGCCTGTGACGCGTCGGTTCGTCCCGGGGCGAACGGGACCTTCACCTGTTGACCTGCGTTGGCGGCCGCCTGCTCGATCGCGGTAGAGCCCGCCAAGACGATCATGTCCGCCAGCGAGATCCTCTTGGGGCCTCGCTGCGTCTCGTTGAAGCGCGTCTGAATCCGCTCGAGCGTCGCGAGGACGTTCTCGAGCTCGGCTGGATCGTTGACCGTCCAGTCTTTCTGAGGGGCAAGGCGCAGGCGCGCCCCGTTGGCACCGCCCCGCTTGTCGGTATCACGGAAGGTGGAAGCGGCGGCCCACGCCGTCTTCACCATGTCGGGGGCCGAAAGTCCCGACTCGAGGATCTGAGCCTTGAGCACTCGCACGTCGTTCGCATTGACGACCGGGTGATCGACCGAGGGCACCGGATCCTGCCAGATGAGCTCTTCCTCCGGGACCTCCGGACCGAGGTACCGAGCTCGAGGGCCCATGTCGCGGTGAGTCAGCTTGAACCAAGCCTTCGCGAACGCCCGTTGCAACTCGTCCGGGTTCTCGTGAAAGCGCTTGGCGATCTCCCGGTAACTAGGGTCGAACTTGAGCGCGAGGTCGGTCGTGAGCATGATCGGCGCGTGCCTCTTGTTGGGGTCGTGCGCGTCCGGGACGAACTTCAGTTTGTCGGCGCCCTTCGGAACCCACTGGACGGCCCCAGCGGGGCTTCGGGTCTGAACCCATTCGAACGCAAAGAGGTTGTCGAGGAATTGATTGCTCCACGCGATCGGGTTGGCGCCCCACGCGCCTTCGAGCCCGCTGGTGATCGTGTCAGCGCCCTTGCCCTGGCCGCAGTCATTGTCCCAGCCCAGGCCTTGTTGTTCGACCCCGGCGCCTGCCGGTGCCGGCCCAAGGCAATCGTCGGGGCGTGCGGCCCCGTGCGCCTTCCCGAATGTGTGACCGCCCGCGATCAGGGCAACCGTTTCTTCGTCGTTCATCGCCATCCGACCGAACGTTTCACGGATGTCTCTCGCCGCTGCGACGGGATCCGGCTTTCCGTTCGGGCCTTCCGGATTGACGTAGATGAGGCCCATCTGCGTGGCACCGAGCGGCTTCTTCAGCTTGCGATCTCCGTGGTGGCGCTCGTCTGCGAGGAACTCGTTCTCGGGTCCCCAGTAAACGAGGTCCGGCTCCCAAGCGTCGACACGACCGCCTGCGAAACCGAACGTCTCGAAGCCCATGGATTCGAGCGCGACGTTCCCGGACAGGACCATCAGATCGGCCCACGAGATCTTTCGTCCGTACTTCTGTTTGACGGGCCAAAGCAGGCGCTGCGCCTTGTCGAGGTTGGTGTTGTCAGGCCAGCTGTTGAGAGGCTCGAACCGCTGCTGCCCGGCGCCTGCGCCTCCGCGACCGTCGGCCGTCCTGTAGGTGCCTGCGCTATGCCACGCCATCCGGATAAAGAAGGGTCCGTAGTGCCCGTAGTCCGCGGGCCACCAATCCTGAGAGGTGGTCATCACGGCTTCGAGGTCCTTCTTGACCTCGGCGAGATCGAGGGTGGAGAACGCCTCGGCGTAGTCGAACGCGTCGCCCCTCGGATCTTGGGTGGTCGCGTTCTGCCGGAGGACCGTGAGGTCCAACTGCTCGGGCCACCAGTCTTGCTTGCGTTTGGCCTGGCCGGTTTTGGGACGAGGGGCGTACTCGGTTTCGGGCACCGCCGCGCTCTCAGAGGATGCGGGGTCCGACTCGACCGCGGGCGTGCAGCCAACGAGCGATGAGACTAGGACGATGGTGAGACCCCCGACGAGCGCAACCCTCGGGCTGCACAGTGGTGTGGGCTGGCTTCGAATGCTGGACGGCGTTTTCATGGTTCCTCCTTGGTTGCGCGCCGCGTTGGCGCGTCGTCGTCTACGTCCAGCCTGGGGCACGCCCACCCATATGAAAAATAGATGATTCATTGACATTGATAGTCATAGGCTATCATAATGCTCGCTGACCCTGCCTCGCGTTGGCTCAGCCGTTGATGGCAGCGCGCTCAGGGCGACATGAGCCCATGCCTTCCGTGAATCAGCTCGAGTACGTCCTCGCCGTTCACCGCCACGGCCACTTTGGGCGTGCCGCCGAAGCACTCGGCGTGTCGCAGCCCACCCTCAGCAGCCAGATCCAGAAGGTCGAGAGCGAGTTGGGGGTGACGCTCTTTGATCGCCAGTCGAAACCCATCGTGCTGACTGAACCGGGGAGGGCGCTGATCGAGTCCGCTCGAGACGTCGTATCGGCTCACGAAAAGCTGGTGGCCACCGCCGGGGGGACGCTCGCCGAGCCATCGGGCCCGTTTTCGCTTGGCATCATTCCTACCCTCGCGCCGTACGTGCTCCCTTGGTTCCTCAGAGACTTCGCCACTCGATACTCGGCCGTCGAGCTCTCAGTACTCGAGCGACCCACCGATGGCATTCTCGGTGAGCTCGCCGCTGGGCGCATGGACGCCGGCATCGTGGCCACGCCGCTCGGGGAGCCGACCCTCGACGAGCGCGTTTTGTTCTACGACCCGTTCTACCTCTACGCGCACGAAGACGACCGGGTTCTCGATCGAGACGCGGTCGAGGTCACCGACATCGACTCGGCGAAACTCTGGCTCCTCGAAGACGGGCATTGCTTTCGCGCCCAGGTGATCAACCTCTGTGGTCTCGACGACCGCTCTTTCCTCGATTCTGTCCACTTCGCGGGCGGGAGCTTTGAGACCCTTCGCCACCTGATCGACGCATCGGGTGGCTACACGCTCATTCCAGAGACCTACGCGCGCACATTGGGTCGCCACGCGAAAAGGCATCTCATCCGGCCTTTCGATCGACGCGTTCCGACGCGTGAAGTGAGTTTGGTTTGCCACCGGAGGAACTGGAAGGTCGGCATCCTCGAAGCGCTGCGCGAGTCCGTCACGCGAACCATGCCTAGGGCCTTCAAGAAAGAGCTCGCGGACGGGGAGATTCTCCCGGTTCGGGTCCCGTGACTGGCGGCGACGACCTCGGGGTCGGCAGCCTTCGCCTCACCAGCTGTTCAACCCATCTTTGACCGGCGGCTGGACATCCGCGTCCCAGTTTGGCGGTGGGACTTGGCCGAAGTCTCCGACGTGACGGAAGTTGGTGACGCGAAACCTCGGGCGATCGACTGAGAATTCGCTCCTCGGGACGACCAAGGCGAGGATGTTGTCGATGATGATGAGCCTTGCTTGGCTCGCCACCGAGCCTCCGGGATCGATCGTGGCGTCCGTGACGCGGAGCGACCAACCCGCGCCTGGCGCGTACTGGGCTTGGTACCAGCGGTCCGTGTCTTGGAAGAAGTCGCCAGGAAACTGCGGGAGCGGCTGGAAGTTGTTGACCGGGTTGTCGTCCGCGTCGAACACGAAGGCGTAGACCCAAAGGTTTTCGGGATCGTCGAGCACGACGTCATCCGCCAGAATGTTGAACACGACGATGTAATCCCCTTCGGGGATCGGCGATGTGTTTTGGCATAGGGTGAGCGCGGTTTCCCCGACGCCGCACGGGTACGTGGAGTCGTTGAACTGCGGGCCGGTGATGCTCGTGTCGAAGGTCGTCGAAAACGCACCCATCCCACAGGTGAGCGACGAACCGAACGGCACCATCGTGCCCATGATCGTGCTCGAACCCACCGTCGGCGCGAAACTCGACCGGAAGGCGACGTTCTCGGTCACGTTGCCGAGCTCGAGGTTCTCTCCGACGCCCAGTGCCGACGAGACTTTCTGGTCGGTGTCCGAGCAGTCCCCGGGGATGTTGAACGAGAGCAGCTTGGGATTAACGCCAATCCCCTTGTCCTGCGTGGTGCTCGCAAGCTGCCAATCGGCAATGTGCATGGCCTCCTTGCTGGTCCGGTTGGCTTGTTCGGCAATGTCGTTGAACTTGGCGACCACGTTCTCCGCGCAGTAGTCCCCCGCGAGCTGGTCGATCACCGCGTTGGTGACGTACCCACCGGGCTTCAAGTCGGTGTTGCGGCTCTCCCCGCCGCCCTCTTCGTTGGCGCATGTTCCCGACACAACCGCGATCTTCTTGTCCTTGAATGCTTCGCCCTTGAACAAGGTCTCTAAGGGCTTGGAGACCGCCTCGGCATGGCAGGTATCGACGATGACCACGATGCTGTTGGCCTTGATGGTGTCCCACGGGAGCTCGTCGATCTTGTATTCAACCTTCACGGGCGTCGCGCCATCTTTCGGGAAACCCTGCTCGAGGGTCATGGTTCCATCTGGCTTGCCGTGCGTGCTGAAGGCGACGACGAGCTTGTCGTTCGGGCCCGACTCCAGGTTGAGGGTTTCGAGGAGCCCGAGGATGTCTCGCTTGCCGTCGATGACCGTCTGTCGAGACTCCGGCGGAGGCGTGTAGATTAGCGGGAACCCACCCAGCTCTTGAATGACTCGGTTGTAGCTCTCTCCATCGATCTCGAAGTCCTGACGGCTGTCACCCTGAATTACGAGCCCCAGCAGGTTTCCTTCCCCCTCTCCTTTGAGCGCCGCTCCCAATTCGATCGCCTCGGCGGCATCAGGCAGCGCGTTGAGAAGCGGTGTCGAGACGGCGTCCGGCGAGCTGGCATTGGTTTGCTCGCTTCCGTAGTAGACGAGGCCGTTCAGATGGGGCCAAGAGGTCACGTCGAACGCGGTGGCGTCCCCTGAGTCGGCGTCGACCAACACGAACAGCGTCGGATGCGTGAAGAAGTTCCTTGGAAAGGGATCGACGTAGATGAACCAACTTGGGCTCGACAGCGTCGCAAGCGACGGGGTGCCGTCGTCGACCCCGAGCCGCGCCATCGCGTCGTCGACCGCGACCCCCGTGGGCAGCGGTTGCTGTGGCGCCAAGATCCAGGTGCCTCGCGAAGTTGGGTAGCCTCGATCCGCGAGCGCCCGCTCGGCTTCGAGGATCGCATCCGAACGCGAGAAGGAAGTCGACCCGACGTTGATCGTCGCCTCTCCGATGACGGTGATCGGCAGGTCAGGCGCCCCCTCGACTTCGAGAACCGAAAGCCCGGCTGCAACTCTGTCGAGCTCGAAGCACCCGTTTTCGTCC
>JBCCEK010000272.1:0-5059 GCA_039030295.1 Myxococcota bacterium
GGCTTCCTCGCCTCGTCTTCCGCGATGGACTTTTCGGGCCCGGCGGTTGGATCAGACTTCTCGTCCCCGGGAATCGGTGCCGACTTCACTCCGCTTGCCTCTCAGTTCGAGCCGGACGTGTCGCTTCCCTCGATCCCCGCTGTGTTGGCGGACCTCGAACAGATGGACGCACCCGTCGCACCCGCGATGACGCCCATGCTCGAGCCGACCTCGTCACCGTCGCCTGCCGCACTGGCGGGGCTCGCCAACCCGCTTGAAGAAGCTTCTGCGAACGCTGCCGTTCAGCCACAGCCCGCCGCGAAGGCGCCTCGTTCGGGGTCGCCGGCGTGGGTCCGGGTCTTGCTCGTCGCCGTGGCGGTGTTCGCGGCCGTCGCTGCTGTCATGGTGGTCGACCGATGGGGGGACGTTCTCATGGAGCGGTTCCTCGGCCCTGAGGCCGCGGCGGTTCAGCAGCCACGCAAGATCGCACTGCCGGTCGACCTGCCGAAGCCCGGGACAGACGCCGAGCCGGTCGAGGCCGTTGGCGCCGTCGAAGAGGGTGCCGAGGTCACGGACGAGGAGTCGACAGAACTCGCCGACGACGCGTCGGCCGACCAAGCCGAGAGCGCCGGCTCTGAAGCTGAAGCCGAAACCGAGAAGGTTGACGAGGCCCAGGTGGACGCCGCGCCCGAACCCGAAGAAGTGAGCCAAGTCGCCACTCCGCCCAAACCGGTTCCGACCAAAGCGCGCCGACGTCCGAGAGCGAGGCGTGCCCCGAAACCGGCCCCGGCGGCCGAACCGGGCATCAAGAAGCTCGGGGGGGACTCGCTTAGTGCCGAGGAACGCCGTCTCTTGGACAACTTCGGGTCAGGCAAGAGCGCTGGTGTCGCCAAGATCGCCGTGAGCGAGTCGGGCAGCACCCAGAGCAAGCGGGATCCTCTAGACAACAAGGCCGTGAGCGCGACCGTGACCACGAACAAGCCGCGGCTCCAGCGGTGCTACGAGCGTGCGATTCGTGGGCAGCAATCTCCGACTGCCGTTCGGATGAACGTGTCGATCAACGTCGCAGCTTCGGGGCGTGTGTCGGCCGTCGACGTGGCGGGTAGTGGCCCCGGAGGGCTCAAGGAGTGCATGGAGGCGTCGATTCGACGCTGGCGCTTCCCCGTATCTTCCGAGGGTGGCCCCGCCAAGTTCCCGATCGTATTCTCCGCGAACTAGCGGGATATCATGGCCGTCAAGCCCCTCATCGACGCGGAAACGATCGCGTCGCGAGTGCAAGAGCTCGCGCAGGCCATCACCCGTGACTACCGCGGCAAAGACTTGGTCATCGTTCCCATCCTGAAGGGCAGCTATGTGTTCGCCGCGGACCTGACTCGTCAGATCGACCTCGACCTTGCCGTCGACTTCCTTGGGGTGCGCAGCTACGGAGACGGAACCGAAAGCAGCGGGGTCGTCGAGATCACCACCGACCTCAGCCAGTCGATCGAGGGCAAGCACGTGATCCTCGTCGAAGACATCGTCGACACTGGGCACACCATGCGGTACCTCCACCAGAACCTGGTCACTCGCGGGCCTGCGTCACTCCGCCTCGCTGCTCTGTTACACAAGCCCTCGCGGACCGAACGCCCCGTTCAAATCGACTACCTCGGCTTCACGATCGAAGACGTGTTCGTGGTCGGGTACGGCCTCGATCACGCGCAGAAGTTCCGCAACCTTCCCTATCTTGCGGTGCTGCCCGACAACGAGGGCGCGTAGTCCGCTCTCCGCCCGCGAGACCGGTCTAACGGTAGACCGTGTCATGCACCGCCTCGGCAGCCCGGAGGATCCCGAGGCCCGGGTCGGTCAAGAGGTCGGTGTCGACGCCGCGCACGCGTTTGTTCTGGCACGCCGATAGCTTGGTAAACCCAGGGTGTCGGCAGAGCACCGTCTCGCTCTTGTCGTTGGTGATGATCCAGGGTGGGTCGAGCGAGAGAAGCTGTTCACTGCTGTAGGCGGGCCAGTCGCGGAGCCCGGCCTCGGCGGCGACGTCGATCAATCCTGCGGCTTCGAGCACGTCGTGGAAGCTGGTCCCCGCGGTCCCTCCGTAGAGACGGTCCCCGTGGATCCCCACATATAGCGCCCGTTCCCTGGCGTCCCTCGGGATATCGGCCGCGACCGACGAGAGCCGGCGCGAAAACTCTCTGGCCATGACCTCGCCACGTTCCGGGACCCCGAGCACCGATGCGACCTCGATGATGTTTGGCAAGAAGGTCTCGACCCCGCGCATCTCGCCCAGGTTGAACACGGTGAGGCCGGCCTCCTTCATCCGCTGAACATGCCTCACGTCCACGAAGCCGTTGATGAACACCAGGTCCGGCTGGAGCGCGATGATTTTTTCGAGATCCTCAGCGCGGCCGATTCCAGCCTTACCCTCATAGCGCCATGGGTCGTCGGGCCCCTGAAGCGAATGCCGACTAACCGCCAAGATTCGGCTCGGCTCGATCAACCGGATCAAGACTTGGTCCGCGATTGTGCTCGCGCTGACGATTCGTGCGTACGGACCGACCGGGACCTCCACTTCGTCGGCGTCGATCGTGAACCGCGCCGGCTCGGATGCTGCGTCGTCGGTTTTCGCGTCGCCCGCATCGGTTGCGAACGTCCACGTCAGCCACGCACTGGTCGTGATCGCCACGCACAGAAGCGCTGTGTTGAGCATCCCGACGGACCGCACGCTAGTTCTCCACCTCTTCGGTCTTGTCTTGGTCTTGGGTTGGAGAAGACTCGAAGCCGATACGCGCATTCTCGATGAGCTCGACCCCGTAGACACGGCGTACCGGCTCCGTGCTCACGACGTCCTCCGTTGGGCCTCGTTCGATCACACATCCATCGTCCAGGAGGAGGGCGCGATCGGTAGTGCTCCTCGCGTCGGCGAGGTCGTGCACGACCACGATCAGGGTGTGCCCGGAGTTGGCGAGCCTTCGGATTAATCGCAACACCGCGAGGCCTTCCCCGACGTCGAGGGCCGCTGTCGGCTCGTCGAGCAAGAGAACCCGGGCTTCCGACGCGAGCGCCCGTGCCAAGAGGACGCGCTGCTGTTCTCCGACCGAAAGCTGCGTGAAGATGCGATCGCGGAGTGCCGTGGCGTGGGCGGTATCGAGGGCCTCTTCGATCACCGATGCACAGCGCCTGGACATGCCTCCGAGTGTCCCTGCGTGCACGTAACGGCCGAGGGCGACGACTTCCTCGACCGAAAGGGCGGAGCGAAGGAGGCTTCGTTGCGGCACGTACGCGACGCGCTTGGCTCGGTCTCGTGGCGGGATCGACGACACTTCGTCGTCTCCGATCGTCACGTGACCCGTGTACGGTAGGAGCCCGGCGATCGCCTTGAGGAACGTACTCTTGCCAGCACCATTGGGCCCGAGTAGCGCGAGCACTTCACCGGGTTCGGCGTGGAGCGAAGCGTCACGAAGAACGGTTCGACCGTCGAGCTCGACCGACACGCCCTCGGCGCTGACCGACGCGCTTGGTTGGTCGTCACGCATAGGCGTGCTCCCTTCGAAGTCGGATTAGGAGCACCAAAAAAAGCGGTGCGCCGATGAGTCCCGTAACGACACCGAGTGGGATCTCGCTTTGCGATGGAATCAGGCGTGCGATGATGTCGCACAGGACTAGGAAGATGCCGCCGGCCAGCGCCGCAGCTGGGATCAAACGTTGATGCTTCGTCCCTGCGAACGGTCGCAGCATGTGAGGAACCACGAGGCCGACGAAACCGACGTTTCCGCCCACGGACACCGCGCTCGCGACGAGTACGCTGACCCATGTTGCCGCCCACCAGCGGATCTGCTTCACGTTCGCACCCATCGATTGAGCCTCGTCTTCGCCGCTTAGGAGAAGGTCGAGCGGTCGGCCCCAGAGCCAGCACGCCAGGAGCCCCGCAAAAAGGAGCGGAGTCGCGAACGCCAGTTGGCGTGGCCCTGCGCCGCTCACCGAACCGAGCGAGAACGCGACCACCGCGCGCCCGAGCTCCCAAGTCTCCTGCGCAAGGCTGATCACGAACGCGCTCAAGCTCAGAAAGAGGGCAGACAGCACGAACCCGGTCAAGAGAAGCGCCAGCAGGTCCTGCGTGACTCTGAGAAAGATGAGGAGGATCGCCAACGACGCGAGTGCCCCCGCAAAGCAGCCGAGCGGCAGGATCATTTCGGGAAGAACGAACGTGCTAGTTGCGCCGGTGATCGTGAAACCGAAGAGTGCGAGTTGACCGCCAAGGCTTGCCCCGGCGGTTGTCCCGAGCACCGACGGGCTTGCGAGTGGATTGCGGAAGAGCCCCTGCACCACGACCCCGCCGACCGCGAGTCCGGCGCCGGCAAGAAACGCGGCGCTCAGCCTGTAGCCCCGGAGCGTCAGAAAGGTGTCGCGGAGCCCCGCGTTCCCAAGGTCGCCGACGCCGACCAGGATCGCGAGAGCGCTCGTCCCCACGAGGAGCACGATCAAGATTGGGTAGAGCAGCCGACTCACCGCGCGTCCTTACCATGACCTCCGAGCTGGAGCGAAGGTCGCTTGGCCACGATTGACGGCTTTGCGACGATCGGTCATGGTCCCTCCCCTTCGAGCCGCGACCGCCGACGCACGAATGATGACCGGGGACACCCAAGATCGCGATAAGAAGAAGCTGTCGAAGCCCCGAACAGCGCCGAACGCTGCGATGCCAGAGCCGTCGTGGGCGTTTCCCCCGCTCAATGAAGGCGCGGGAAAGAGCGCGGCGAAGCGTCAGGCGACGTTGACCAAACCAGCGAAGAGCCTTGGCACTCTCGAAGAGATCCCGGTGCAGCTGGCGCGGCTTCAAGGAACAGATCTTCCGCGCGCACGACCCGCAGCAACGATCCTTTTCGCGGCCGATCATTCGGTCTGCCAACATGGTGTGAGCGCGTATCCGAGCACGGTGACCGCGGCCATGGTCCGGAACTTTGCCGTTGGGGGCGCAGCCGCGAGTGTTGCCGCATCGCATCTCGACATCCCCCTCCAAGTCGTCGACGTTGGCGTCGCGCACCCTTACGGCGATACCGAAGGCAGTGGGGCAGTCGTCGTTCGCCATCCGGTAGCA
>JBCCEK010000273.1:0-5043 GCA_039030295.1 Myxococcota bacterium
CGAGTTGCGAACCGCCGCTAGGCGACCGGTCGGCGAGCTCAGTGTCCGCAAACCGATGAATGCGACGATGTTTGCACCGTTGTCGGAGCCCAGACTGTGCTCCTCCCCGGGGGACTGTCCGCCCTCAACGCATCGTTCGTGGCCCGCTAGCCGTGACACGATTCAGCGTTCATCAAGACAAATCACTCTGCTTCATAGAGGGTTGCGTTAGCGTTTCTTCGAGCCGCGAAGGAGGTCGCATGCGTTACAACACCCCCTGGATAGTCTTGGCCCTTTTGGTGGGCGCGGTCCTGAGTTCCGGACAAACAGACTGCCAACAATCGTACCACCGACCGCGCGCGGCAGGATGGAGCCAGCACATCCAAAGCCGCGGCGTGAAAGTCATTGACACAGGAGAACCCGACAATGATGAGCCCTATCTCGCCGTCATCAATTTTCGTTCTGTCTTTGGCCGCGCCAACTCGACGGAAGTGGAGTTCGTGGACGTATTGAGGATCCTGCCTGAGACCGCCGCAGGGGAAGAGCGGTTTGTGCCAAACGGCATCGGCCACTTTCGTGTGGGCGACACCGTGGCCGTCGCCAACTCGCAGGGCGATGCACCCGTGCCCATCCTAGGACAGTTCGTGCTGGCCATGGAATCCGATAGCGTAGGCTGGGATCCGGCGAACTTCTGCATCGGCTGGCTCTACGGATTGGCTTTGCCCCGAGGCTTGGGTTGCGTCCCGCCCGGGGTGCGGGACCGAATGCGTTGGGTGAGGGACTGTATCGAGGAACAGCTCGAGGACTTGGTCGAGGGCGGCCGGTGGAACGGTGGGCCCACCGGGCTCGCTGCACTGGAAGAGCTGGCGCAAGCCGTACAGAACCAGGCGGACAACTCGGTTTGCGCGGTCCCGTCGTCGAACTCGGCTGCGTTCGTCCCCAAGATAGACCAGGACGATCGGATCGGCGTCGCCGCGTCCGTCCTCTTGGGGATCGAAGAAGAAGATTTCCAGAACCTAGGGCTCCGCTGCGATCCCCAGTCCCGTCCGTCGAACGAGGGGTCGACGTACATTTCGGTCTGCTACTTCGGTACGCGCGACGTCACGTTCCCACTCGTGGGATCCGGGGCACGGTGGGAACTGACGACACGATTCTGGGAGGCGCGCACGCCGTACTACCTTTACTTCGCTCAACCTCGGTGGACTGTCGGAATCACCCCGTGGAGCCTCGTCCCGTGGCGCTCCAGCGAAGGTATTCCTTATCGGCAAGAGGTTCACTCCGGCGAGCTCGGGATAACGGTCGAGGACGCCTATCAAGGCAAAGCGCTCACGTTTCCTGGGCTGTCAAACGCGGAGTCGATGGGATGGTACGCGAGCCCCCGCTACGGGCCACTCGGAGCCGACCAAAAGATCCTATCGGCCTCTGGGGATACGGTGAAGGTCAACCATTTCACGGGAGAGTACGACACGGTCCTCGGCACGAGCGGCGGCTGCGATGCCTACGCGCGCCTCGACCGACCAGAGGGCGGCACTTACACGCCGCGCGGAAACAATCCCGCTGCTGGAGGGGTAATCACCGCGCAGAACCTTACTGACAAAGACTACCTCGTGCATTTTGTGGGGGCCGATATCCTCAACGTCCTGATTCACGCTCAAGAGGAGAACGTGACCTGTTCACTGACGGGCGTCGACAACCTTCACAATGGGCTGGTTCCAATCACGTGCACCCGACCAACCGAGCTGTTCGTGACCGCGTACGTTTCCGGGTCCGTGGGATGCAAGAAGCAGCAGCAACCCTACGCCTACTTCGATCGGCCCACGGTGAGCTTTCAAACGGCGGATAGCGACTTCAGCCGGGACCCGCTCTCGGACCGACCGGTGGCATGGCGCGTGTTCGACGGTGGATACGCGGTATCACGAAGCGGATTTCGACCGCTTCGGATCGCCCCACTGGTGACGACTGTGGGCCCCGACCCCGTCAAGTGCTACGTCATCTACATCGACAACGTCGGGTGCGGACAGTACGACGACGGCGATTCGTGCTTCGTGGTCCGATGCGCAGAGGACAGCGAATTCATGGTGCGCTGGGTGATGTCGGAGAACCCAGTGTACTGATGGCGTGAGTTAGTCACGCCTCGAGGCCAGCAAGGCCGCGCGACTCACTCCGCCTGACGCTGCCAGCGGATCTCGTCGTCCCCCCGGATGACGGTCACAAGCATGTCCTCGGTGCACTCGAAAAACTGCGTGGTCTGGAGATCACCGAGCCCCGTATCGAGCACCGCGGTAAAGCTGGTCGACTGGCCCGACGACGAGGTCTCGGTCACGTCGACCGTGAGCTCGGGAGGGCCGTACCGCAAGACGTCGTCGGACGGAACGTCATAGAACTGCGCCCCTCCCCCAGTGATCACAGACGTGCTCGAGCTGGTGACGTCCTCGATCACGCGCGTGAGCCCGCCCCACACAAAAAGAACGGTGCCGTCACTCCCGTAGTCAGCCGTCAACTGCCCGGTGTACGTGACAGGAACACCCAGGCCTTGGCTGTCAGAGGTACCGAGATCCTGGTTGTTCATCACCCACTGCCCGTGAAGACAACACGAGATGCCATCCACGTCGGTCACGTCCATGTCGAACGACGGACCCGAGAGCAGGCCATCCACTTCGGTCGGGCTCGCACTCGTGGTGGCGACGACCATGCGCGCGCCGCTTTCGCACTCCTCTTCGGGAAGCTCGGAGGGAAGAGAAGGCGACCACGGGGTAAAGCCCGGGGCCAAAACCGACTCGGTGACGATCCCGGTCAGCTCCGTGGCGACCCCCTCACTCGAACGCCTCGCGGAGGACGTCGGCGACCCCCCCTCTCGAAAAGCCAGCTCCGCTTGTTCGTCGTCATCGGTCGACACCAAGAAGCGGTACGTGGCAAACGGAAACATCAGCGGCACCGTAATGGCCCCCACCGCCGGCCCGAAGATTCCAACGTCATACGCAGGCGCCGCATAGGGGATCAACTCGCCGCTGCTGTCCTGAATCACGCCATCCGTGAGCGCCTGGGTATAGTCGTGAAAGAGCTGCTCCATGTTGGGGTAGTCGGCCAGCCCTTCGCGCTGATCGACGATGTTGGTTGTGGGATCGTCGGGCAGGCCGCGTATCAGGGTATCGAGGCCCTCGCTGCCGATCACGTTCCCCAAGTACTGGAAGAAGGCGAAGTTTTCATATGACCGGTTGTGAATCGTGGAGACGAGCTCGTTCTGGAAGAGCTTCGGCAGCTGGTCCCACTCGAGGTTGGTCGCCGGGTACACGAGGTTGCTCCAGTACTCCGCGGCTCCTTCGAAATGCCACTTGATCGTGTCGTAGCCGATCATGTGCTGCGACGTCCACGTCTCGACTTGGAAGCAGTGCGCGATCTCGTGCGCAAGCAATTGCTGAAAATCCTCCTGTATCTTGCCTTGGAGGCCCGTGTAGATCGCGATGTAGCACTCGCCATTGCCGTCCGGGAACGACTGCCCCCAGAGCGGGCCCGCGTCCGCAACCGAGTACACGATCGAAATCTCCGGCACGCTCCCGACGGCCTCGTACACCGGGATTGAATCGGCAAGGGCGTCCACCGCCAGGCTGATGGAAGTCTCGTCCCAGCCCGCGGTCGGTAGCGGTGGGGCCGGAAAGAAGATCCGGTGCTCCTTGCCACTGATCATGACGGACTCGACCTCCAAGCAAATGGTCACGCCCATCGGAGGGTCCTCGAAGTCCTTGAAGTACTTCCCGCAATTCTCGGCAGCTTGCTTCGGCACCTGCAAAGCCGGGCTGGTTGGCACGAGTCCCGCCATCTCTTCGAGCTCGCTGATGGTGAAATCCAACAACCCAAGCAGCCGATCGATCTCCATCTGCGCTTCGGCGTCCGGGCCGTCCACCAGGTAGTCCCGCGCCATCCAGAACACGCCGGTACCCTCGTAGTTGGTAAGCTCCGTCTCACGAAGAACATCGGCTTCCTCGAGCTCCCCCGCAAACAACCGAAGCGTCGCGACGAGCCCCTCCCCCAACGTCCACTCGCCGTCTTGCACCTTCTGGAGCAGGTTGTCGGCATAGCTCACTCCGGCGCGGTCAAACGACCCAAACTCCGGAAGAGTCCCGCCGCCCGCACCCCCCGCGGCGGCGTTCCCACCGGACCCCGCATTGCCACCGGCGCCAGCACCCCCACCATCGCCACCGTCACCGCATCCTTGGAGTGCCGCGAGAGCGACAACCACACTGACCCACGCAAGCCTCGGATGGAAGTTCATATTCAAGCCAGAGTATCGACCCCCGTCCAGTCAAACAAGGGCGAGGAACACGGGATACTTGGTGAGCGAGCGACCGACGGGCGAACGAGCGGCAGCGGGACGAACGGACGCGAGACGAACAACCGCGGGACGAACGGCCACGGGATGAGCGACCGCGAGACGAACCGCCCCGGGACGAACGGCCGCGCAATGTCCGCCCCAACAACCGCGAAACGACCTTACGGCCGGCGGATCCTCAGCCCCGCCGCCGCAGCTCGGCAAGCATTGTCAAAGCCGATCCCCTGGCAAGAGCCCGCCGGATCCCGTTCGTTCGGGCAATCCTCCAGCAGCGGCTTCACTTCGCAAACCCCGGGGCCATCGCACGTGTTGGCGTTGCAGTACGCGTCGGCGTCGCAGTCGTCGTTGTCTTCACAATCGCACGCTCCGATCGCGGAGACGCGAACCCCAGCAGCCGCGGCAGAGCAACCATTGTCGTACGTTTGAGCATCGCATCCACAGACCGGCTCGACTCCGGTGAGGCACGAGATGGGACGCGGGACGCACTGCCCCGCGCCGCCGCACGAGTACATGGCATCGCAAAACTCATCGACGCCACAATCCTCGTTGCTGAAGCACGGGCACTCGCCTTCAGACGACACCCGCACCCCAGCGGCCGCCGCCTCACACGCGTTGTCGTAGTCTTCAAAGTCGCACCCGCACACCGGCGCCAGCATGGGCCTGCACTCGGCCGGCCGCGCGACGCACTCACCCTCCGCGGCACAAGAACTCGCCGAGCAATACTCAGCCGCGGCGCA
>JBCCEK010000274.1:0-5029 GCA_039030295.1 Myxococcota bacterium
CCCGTCTTTGGATGCCGCGTTGGCTCGCTTGGGGGACGAGCTCCGTGCTCCGGGGCGCGAACCCATGTCCGTCAACCAGGTCGCGGCTCATTGGGTTCGGGACACGAAGGACCTTCGTGCGCGCGGTGTCGGGGCCGAGGATGCCGGAGTGCAGGCTTCGCTTCGCGTGTTCGGCAACTCGCCTGGCGGGTACGGCGCGGGGCTCAACCGGCTCGCGGAGCGGAGCGGAGCCTGGGATACGCGCACCGAGCTCGCAGAGGCTTGGGTTCGTCGGATGGGCCACGCCTATGGGGCGGATCTCGACGGCGTTCCCGCCCACGGCGCTTTCGGGACGCGGCTTCGTCACACGGAGAACACCTATCTTGGGCGCGCTTCCAACTTGTATGGTCTCCTCGACAACAACGACGCGTTCGACTACCTCGGCGGGCTATCCCTCGCGGTCGAGCAAGCGCGTGGCCGTCCTCCCGACGGCCGAATCATCAGTCATGCCGATCCCGCGAAGCCGAAAATGGCCTCCCTGCAGACCGAGCTGCTTGCCGAGCTCCGAGCCCGCGAGCTCAACCCGGCGTGGATCGCGGCCCTGATGGAGCACGGGTATGCCGGCGCTCGTACCATGGGGAACGAGTTCATGGAGAACCTTTGGGGTTGGCAGGTCACCAACCCGGAGATCGTTCGCCCCTGGGTCTGGGACGAGATCAAGCGGGTGTACATCGACGACGGCCATGACCTGCAGCTCGATGAGTTTCTCGAAGAGGGTCAGAATGTGCACGTCAAAGCCAACATGCTTGCCATTCTACTGGTGGCCGCGCACAAAGGGTTCTACGAGCCGTCCGCGGAAGAGCTGGCCGAGCTCTCAGCGCAGTTCGCCGAGCTCGTGGTCAAGCACGGGCTGCCTGGCAGCGGGCATACTCGTCCCGATCACCCGGTGATGGGACTCGTGAAGTCCAACGTCGAGCCTTCGTTGGCCGAGGCACTGCAGGCGGTGCTCGACGCGTCGCAGGTCGAGCCGTCGCTGCTGGCGGGGAGTGTCGACCCAACCACCATTGCCGAGGTCGAAGTCGACGCCTCGCCGCACCGGTTCGCGCGAGCAGGGTGGTTCGTGGGCATTGGCGTGCTCGGGCTGGTCGCCTTCGGGGTTTGGTTCGGAGGGAGGCGCACGTGAGCGTTCCATCCTTGGTTCGCGTGTTCGTCGACGCGCTCTGGACGCCGGTGCTCGTCGTCTTGGCCGTGACCGTGCTGATCGCCTTGGTCGACACCGGGGTCGCCGTCGGCGAGCGGGTTTGGGGACTGGCCGCGCTTCGCAAAAGAGGCGACGCGGCGCATGCCGAAGCACTTGCGCGGGCGCGGATCGGCCGGGCCGACGTCCTTGCGAGAGTCGGCCCGATGCTGGGGTTGATGGGCACGCTCATCCCGCTCGGGCCCGGGCTTGCTGCACTCGGCAACGGCAACGTGGCGGTCCTTGCCCAAGCAGTGACTGTCGCATTCGACACCACCGTCATGGGCCTGTTGGTCGGTGTGCTCGCGTTCATCGTGAGTCGCCTCCGCCGTCGCTGGTACGATGCCGTGCTCGACGATTTGGAGGCCGCCGATGCGTGACCGTTTTCGGAGTCGCTTCGAGTCTGACGCGGAGCCAATGGCGGTCATGGGCAATCTCGTCGACGTGATGCTGGTCTTCGCCTGCGGCCTGATTGCGGCGCTGCTGGCGAGCAGCCCTGAGCTGAGGCGCGGTCTGCATCCTGACGTTCACGACATCACGCGTGGTCGCGAACTGCCGCGTCTCCCAGATGCCGCCCAAGGAGGAGGCGCGGGGATGGAGCGCGTGGGGCAGGTCTACCGAGACCCTGAGACCGGCAAGCTCATCCTGATCGGGGACTGACGGCGATGCACATCGAAGTCGCGTTGCGGGTCCCGAGGCTCATTTCGTCTCCTTGCGCCGACCGTTCGGTGCGGGGGGCAGCGCGTCTTATGCCGTCTCGGTTCGTCGCTTCGCTGGTTTTGTTGTGCGCGGGGCTCACCATCTCCGCAGAGGGCCGCGCTCAGTACGGAGAGACCGCCGCGGTCGAGCGCGAGATCCCCGCCACCAATCCGCTCGATCCGACGGCGGCTGGAACCGAGGTGCAGGTCACCGATCGAATCGTCGCCCAGTCGCTGGACGAGCTTCTTCGGCGTTCGGCCGGCACCCGCGTCGTTCAGTCGGGTGCGCAGGGGACTCCCTTTTGCTTGAGACTGCGGGGTGCACCGTGTGACCAGTCGACCGTTCTTCTCGGGGATGCCCCGATCAGCAATCCGGATACGGGCGCATTCGACTTGAGCTTGATTCCCTTGGAGGCGCTCGGGTCCTTCCAGGTGTTCCGAGGGGGAGCGCCTGCGTGGCTCAATCAGGGTGCGATCGGGGGGGTCCTGCGATTGATCCCCCGCGACGTCGATCGAAACGAGTTGGGCGCACGGGTCACCGCAGGGAGCTTCGGGAGTTGGCGAGCCAGCCTGTACGGAGGCTATGCAGGCGACCGTTTTCAGTTTTTCGGCGGCGGCGGAGCGGCGGGCGCCGACAACGACTACCCCTTCCTAGACGACAAGGGCACGATCTTCGATCCGACCGACGACGAAGAACGGCGAAGAGAGAACGCTGACTTCCTAGAGGGGTTCGGCTCGAGCAACATGGTCGTCGAGACGAGCGACAAGAGCGAGCTTCGACTCGTGTTTCTCGGGATGGGGCGTGACCGGGGGATTCCAGGCGCCGGTGCGCGTCTTGCACTCCGCGCCCGAGATCGAACGACCCGTCTGATCGGATCCGCTTCCTGGACGCAGGAGGACGACGGGGAGTTCCCCTACCGATTGCAGGTCCTCACGACCTACGACTACGGTCGAAATCGAGTCGACGATCGTTTCGCCGAGATCGGCACCGGCGGTGGAGAGCTCACGGACGATCGCAACCAGAGCATCTTCGGACGGATCGCCTCCGAGGTCGAAGTGCAGCGCTGGCTGGTGCTCACCGCCATCGCCTCGGCGCGCTACTTCTTTCGCGACCCCGAAGACGCCCTCGCCAACGTGGCCGAGCGGGATTCGGACCGGCTCACCTTCAGCGGCACTTTGGAGACCCTCTTTCGCGGGCGTCTCGGCGATGTCCTGTTCGAGCTCCGACCGAGCGTACTCCTTTCGTGGACCCGCACATCGGTTCGGTTCACGGACCTCGGGACGCAGGACGAGAACCGGTCGGCCGAGTTTCTTCCAACCTACCGAGTGGGCGGAGCGGTCGCACCGCTCGAATGGCTGAGCTTTCGCGGATCGGTCAGCAGCGGGTTTCGTCTGCCGGACATCCTTCAACTGTTTGGAAACCGAAGCACGATCTTGGCGAACCCTGAGCTCGTCGCCGAGAAGTCCCTCGCCTACGACGCTGGGATTACGGTTCGAGGACATGGCCGAGTCGTGAGCGGGTACGCGACGGTCGGGTACTTCTTGGTCAACGTCGAGGACCAGATTCGGTTCCGACGCACGTCGCAGTTCACGTTGATCGCAGAGAACATCGACGAGGGACGCAGCCAGGGTGTGGAGGCCGAGCTCAGCGGCGGGATCTCGCCGCACTTCTTGATCACGGGCGAACTCACCTGGACCCAGGCGCGCGACCAGACCACTGGCAACCAGCTCCCGGGCCAACCGGAGCTCGTCGCGTTCGTTCGCCCAGAAGGTCATACTCTCGGACTCTCGGAACAGGTGTCGGATCTGCTCGTGTTCGCCGAGGTCAATCACATCGGGCAGAGTTTCGCGGACCCAGCAAACCTCGTCGTGATCCAGTCGCGAACCACCTTTGCCGTAGGCGTCGGCGCGCTCTTCTTCGAGGGGAAGTTCGGCCTTGGGTTTCGCGCCGACGACCTATTCGACGTCCGCGGTCAGGACCTGCTCGGATTCCCGCTGCCCGGAAGGCGCTATAGTGGCCGTGTCAGTTACGAGCACCATTGGTGACGCTTGACTTTGCTCGGCTGCCGCCTAACCTCGCCGCTCAGCCTGGGTTGAAGGCAGTTCGCGCATCCTGCTCGAAGTGCTGGAGATAGGCCGGTGGTAAAGCCCCACCTGCTGAACGGGGAAGTCGGTGAGAGGCCGACGCGGACCCGCCACGGTATGTGACTGAACGCTGCGCCATCATGCCACTGGGGTTTTCCTGGGAAGGCGGCGGAGCCTAGGGTCACGAGCCCGGAGACCTACCCAGCGTTGTAGACACGAGTCGCCTCGGGGAAGGGCGGTGGATGCGCGTTTCGAAAGAACGTCGACGTTTCCGTTTCTGCTCCTCCCCTCGGCATGGAGGATGAAGATGCAACGGAACAACAACTGCGCACTGGTGTTGTGCGCGATGCTCGCCGCCACGGGATGCGGCGATTCAGGCTCGAACGGCGGAACCGGAGGAGACGGAGGCGCTGGCGGAGGTCCAGGGACTCCAGCGCTCGAGTCGCTGTCGGAAGCGCCGACGTTCGCTGTCGTGAGCTCGGACTTTTCGAGCTCTTCGATTGCCGTATTTGACGCAGACTTCGACCCTCTCGACGAGAGCTGGATCAACTCTGGCACCGAGTTCCCAGGATTGGTGGCGGCACTGTCGGGCGACGTCGTACTTCCGAATCGACAGGCCTCGGACGGCACCATCGCCATGCTCGACCGCCTTGGCACAGACGTGGCGTCGCGCTTCTACGTCCCGAGCGGAAACCTCGACGGCCAAGTTCGGACGCAAGGCGAAGCCATGGACGTGGGCTTCTCCTCGAACCCGCAGGACTTGGTCTTCGTGAATGAGACCAGCGCCTGGGTAACGCGATTCGGCATCAACCTCGACTCGAACGCCCCACCGGAGAATCAAGGGACCGATCTGCTGGAGATCGACCCCTCGACGATGACGCTCACCGGTGGCCGCATCGATCTCTCGTCGCTCAACACCACCGGAACCGTCATGACCGATGATGGACCCGTCGAGGTGACGGTTTACGCGCGACCCAATCGTGCGGTCCTGGTGGGTTCGACCATCATCGTCGGTCTCGATCGACTGAGC
>JBCCEK010000275.1:0-5017 GCA_039030295.1 Myxococcota bacterium
AGACTCGCTCGTCGGCGCGCAACTCTTGAAGCGACCTCCCGGCCTCTCCTCGACCAACCCCCGGACGAGCAGCGTCAGAATAGACTGCTGTACGGCGACAGCGGCAATTCCGGTGCGGACGCACACCTCCTCCGGATGCCGCGCTCGGCCTCCAAGGGCCTGAAGGATCTGCCGTTCGATTTGACTCAAGTGACCGTAATTAGGGTTTTCTCGACTCTGTGCTCTCGCCGGCAACCCCGGAAGAGGCCCCGTCGACGCCGACCCGGATAGGACATCGCTCGCCCGGGTGCAAATCCTCGCCCCTCGCTCGAGGAGCGCGAGATTGCCCAAGCCTCGGGGATCCCAGGGAGAAGCAGGCACGACGAAAACCTCCCGCCCAAGGCGCTTGGCGTGGCGCGCCGTGGACATCGCCCCCGACCGTGCGGGCGCCTGGATCACCACCGTGCTCATGGCGATCGCGGCGACTAACCGATTGCGGGCCAGGAACCTGCCCCTGCGCATCGGAGCGCCATCATCGACCTCGGTGAGTAGGCAACCGCGGTCCACGATGCGCTCGAAAAGGGGGATGTTGACGGCGGGATACGGGCGGTCGAGTCCGAGTGGGAGAACGACGATCGTCGCGCCACCAGCGTCCAGTGCGCCTTCGTGCGCCGCTCGGTCGATCCCGACTGCACCACCAGACACGATCACGGCGTCCGAACGGACCAAGTCCGCGGCGAGCCGACGAGTGAAGTCGAGCGCCTCTTCGTCGGCGACCCTCGTGCCGACGATGGCGACACAGGCGCTCAAGTCTCGGAGCTGACCTTGGATGTGCACGTACGACGGCGGGTTCGACAGATCGCCGAACCGGACCGGGTACCCCGAGTCGAAGGGAGTCAGAGATCGCACGGGAGTCTATCGGTCCGTGGGCCTTGGTGTTGCGCCACCTCCGGGCGGGCGACTCCCGGAGCTAACGCACGGCTGAGCGCCTCAACGAACGACGGTCGGCCTCCTGAAGGCGGGGCACCCCGCTCGGCCGCTCGTTGCACAGCGGCCGGGTTTCGATCTCGAGACGACGGTCGACGAAGAAGTCCGCGAAGCTGAGGTCATCTGTCGTGGCCAACTGACGGGCGATGGCTTCGGCGCGTTCGGTATCGAACTCCATGTGGTGATCCGCGAGGTCGCCGCGCAGTCGATGGCCAATCCCTCGTACTCGCTCGAGCGTCGACAGGTAGGCCCCTTTCCAAATGTCGAGGAAGGGGCGATGGTCCATGGGGTTGACGGAGAGAATCCTGCGCGTGGAGTTGGACGGAAGCAACGTGTAGGAACTCACATCTGGGTTCTTGCGGAGGACGAGATTGCGAGTGCGTTCGAATCGCGAGTAGGTGATCGTTCGAATGTCCTGATCGATGTTGTAGAGCGCGCCGCGGCTTCTCGCGAAGCCAGGACGAGCAGAGACATACGGCACGAAGGGGTCGACGACGATGATGAGGGTGGCGTTCCGGTTGATCGCCTCGACGAAATTGGAGGTCCGCGTGATCGCCCCATCCTCGTAGTAACGACCCCCTATCGGCACCGACGAGAACGCGGGGTTGATGCTCAGAGACGCCTGCACGGCGCGGCTGATCGCGACGTGATCGTGTCCTTCGGAACCGAACAACACGTGCCGTCTTGCATCCTGGTCCGACGCCCCCACGTACAGCTTGTTTCGCAAGCGTCGGAAGTCGTTCGTTGCCCCCGGCTTCTCGAGAAGGATGCGCAGCATGCGTTCGTACTCGTCGGAACGAAAAGGGGGCCCCAAGAGGCTCGGGTACTGGAGAAGCGGAGAGTTGGCCGCGGAGCGACCCCACGAGGGTATGGCGGTACACAGGGCGCGAGCCGCGCGTCGGACCGCCATCCTTCCGCGCCATCTGAAATCGTCGTAGTTGAAATGCCCGAGTCGAAGCAAGCTCAGGGTAAGCGGCGGGATGCGACCGCCATCCACGCCCGCAATGGACGCCATGATCTCGTCGATCGTGTAGCCGACGGACACGAGAGAAGCCACGACCGCGCCCGCGCTGATCCCGAAGTAGAGATCGAAGTCGTTGACACCCCGGCCAGGAAGACAGTCGTCGAGACACTTGAGGACACCGAGTTCGAAGTAGATGCCCGTCGTGCCACCGCCGGCCGCGCAGATCGCGGTCTTGCCTTCTTTCTTGTCTGTCATGATCCGAAGCGCCCTTTGTCGGACCACGGCTTCGAAAGGACCTCGGATCTCCGGGGATTGCCGGAGCACGTGTCTGACACCGAGAGACCCGAACTCGACCATTAGGGAGTCGACCCTATGAGCACTCACGCCCTGATCGGGGAAGAGCACGAGGATCCGGTGAAACGCATATCTTCTCTCGAGATCTTCTTCGTGATCGAGATGTCGAAGGAGGGCCCGGGCCTCGTCGACGAGCACCTCGAAGCGCGTTGTATCGCGAAGGTCGATCACGAGAAGATTCACGAACTTCGATTGGAGCGCCGACATGGCACCTTCAACGTCATGTCGCGCGATCCAGTCGAATGAAGACTCACTCGCGGGCGACGGCGCGGAGGGCGCAGACGCACCGCGGGTCGCGCCACGGCCTCGATGGACCCGGCCCGCGAGCCGTTGAAACATCCCGGGTGTTCCACCGAAGTACAGAATCCACTTGTGCTTCAGTTCGACGACGTTGCCGCGTTGAGTTCCTCGCGTCGATGTTCGCTCGTTCATGGCACTCATAGCCAACGCACATTCCGTACCGGTCAGGCCCCAAGGATTCGCCAGAGAATTCGCGCAAAGCCGAGCGAATGACCCGCAAACTCGCGCCATCCTTGCGCGAACTCCACACACGGCGCACCCCCTGCGCGCATGCGTCACCGGTTGCTCGGGAACGTCGTTGGCACACTGGTTGCATTTTCGCCGCAACCGTGACGAACGTACGTTGGCTGCGGGTCTCTTATTGGGTTGGCGCGATCGCCGACAGCATCACCGCTGGGCTGATGTTGTCGCCGGAAACCGGTCGAGCTCTCTATGGAGTTTCTGGTTTCGAACCGGACGCGAACTACCGATACGCAATGCGCTTCGGCGCGGCACTGATGATCGGATGGGTAGTGCTGCTTCTGTGGGCAGACCGCAAGCCCGTCGAGCGACGCGGGGTCCTGCCGATCACCGTGGTCGTCCTCGCGGGCCTCGCGTGGGCGGGCGGCTACGCAGTCGACGCGGGACTGATCCAACTCGCCAACATGGTTCCAACTTGGATCATCGAGGGCCTGCTCGCCGTGCTCTTTGTCTATGCCTACTTTCGTGGCGGGCGTCCGCGAAGCGATTTGAAGGCCGAAGGCGCGATATCGTTGGCGGAAGCGGCAGACGAGTTCCTCGCGCAGAAGCGATTCGCGGTGGCAGGCGTGTCGCGGTCGGGCAACGCACCGGCGAACGCGATCTATGAGAAACTCGTGGAGAGTGGACGAACGACGTACGCGATCAACCCGAACACGACTGTTGTCGGGGAGATAGTCTGTCATGCCTCCGTGAGTGCACTCCCTGAACCACCGGACGCGGTGGTGATCGCGACCCACCCGGACCAAGCGATCGACGTGGCGCGGGATTGCCGCGACGCCAGGGTACCCTTCGTATGGTTTCACCGGTCGATCGACGGCGGATCATTGTCGGCCGAGGCAGCGGAGCTCTGCGCCGACTATGGCGCCACCGTGATCCCTGGAAGCTGCCCCATGATGCATCTCGAACCCGTCGACCTCGGACACCGCTGCATGCACGGGCTCCTCACCCTCACGCGGCGCCTCCCTGACTCGGTCCATTCCCCTCGATCCTAGCGTCCTACACGCCGACACATGTGGGTTCCGAAGAGGCAACGACGACGTCGGATTGCCTGCCGGGGCGATTCGAGGGTATGCGTACGACGTGGTCGAGTTGGTGCAGGTTGAGGTTCCGTCGAGCGGCCCACATCAGGCCGCGTTGGCGGTTCCGTCCGCCGGCGCGCCCCCGTATCCGGCCGTGGTCGTTCTTCACGACATCTACGGCTTCAGTCAGGACTTGCAGCGGCACTGCCAGCGATTCGCTGATGCGGGCTACGTCGCCCTCGGCCCCGATCTGTACCGCGGGCGCCGCCCTGCATGCGTCGTCAAGACGCTGCGTTCGGCGACGACCGGAAAAGGGTTCGCGTACGACGCGATCGCGGCATCCCGTGGGATGTTGGCGGCGCGTGAAGATGTCGACCCAAGCCGGATTGGGGTTGCCGGCTTTTGCATGGGCGGTGGCTTCGCGCTGATCGCCGCAGCAGACCAGACGTTCGCAGTCGCCGCTCCGTTCTATGGTGGCGTGCCACAGCGCGCCTCACGCCTCCAGGGGATTTGCCCGACGATCGCGCAATACGGCGAACAGGACACCGTGTTCCTCCCCCATGCCAAGCGCCTCGCCCGACACCTCGAAGAGCTCGGCGTCGCGCATGAAGTCCACATCTACGAAGAAGCCGGGCATTCGTTCATGAACCAGCTTCCCAAGGTCACGGCACCGGTGGGGCGTCACCTCCCAATTCGGGCTTTCTACGAGCCGGCGACGGAAGCCAAAGCGTGGGACAAACTTCTCGACTTCTTCGAACGGCACATGCCCGGTCCCGACAACTCGCGCTAGCCGCCGCGTCCCCAACACCAAGCTCGTCCGCCAAGCTCGTCCACCGGGGGGTCCTCGACACGAAAAGCGTGAGGTCCGAGAAGGTTGGGCGATCCGAAAGTGAAAAGGCGTCTTGCTATCGCCCCCAAAACGACCGAGACTCGCCGTTCGCGCAAGCAGGGAAAGGGACCCCATGGATTCGAGGCAAGTCGAACCGCGCACCGTGACCGTCGAGGACGATCGAACCGGCGTCGACGTCGAAACGCTGCGCCGTGCGATACGTGACAACCTCTTCTACCGGTGTGGGAACGTCCCCGCGATCGCGACGAAATCCGACTACTATCTTGCCGTCGCGTATACGGTCCGCGACCGGCTCATGCAGCGATGGCTGAGCACGGCGAGAGC
>JBCCEK010000276.1:0-5001 GCA_039030295.1 Myxococcota bacterium
CCAGCAGCGCCGCACGACCGGCCTCGAGCCGCGCGCCAAGCATCGTTCGATCGCCCGCGCCGAGGGCCGCTCGCCCGAGCGGCGTGACGCGGACCAACGCCGCTCGGTCCGGCACCTTTGGGCGGAGCGGGAGCAGCCGATCGACACCCAGGTTCGGCACCTCGTCCCGCGGGCCTTCGCGGAGCTCCTTCGGAACCCCCCGTTCGGGCACGTCTCGAGGTTCCAGCTTCAGCCGGCCGAGCTCGAGCCGATCGCGGCCTAGCAGCTTCGGGCGTCCCAGCAGTTTCGGCGGATCTCGCTCGATGGGGGGCAGATCGTCCTCTTTTGGGGGGTCTCGCGGGGGTCGGGCCACCTCGGTGAGTCGGGGACGCTGACCGCTTCGTCGACTCTTTGCTGTTGCGGTGGGGCGGTGTAACCCTACTTAGGGGAGGTACGCCTTACCCCGAAGGATGACTCCGTGAACCGCCGCTACCGAGAGCCGGTATTCCTCGCGTTCGTGATCGCCCTGATCGCGTCGCTCTCGTTGCACCTGCCGGTGTACGAGGTGCTTGGGAAGCTAGCCGACCACCTCCGGGAGCTGGCCGAAGAGGAGCGAAAGAATGCGCCGGAGCCGGTCGAGGTCGAGTTCGACGTTCCTGATCAAGTCACCGCCGAAGCTCCCACGCGAAAGAAGCGGCAGAACGCGAAACGTCGAGCCAGGCCCCAGCAGAAGCGTGCTCAGCGTGCCGCGCAACCTCAGCCCACGCCCGAGCAGAAGCAGCAGCAGGCGCCACCGGAGGAGCCGCTCAATCGCCAGGCCGTCCAGCAACGAAGCCAGAACCCGGACGTCGAGCCACCGCCGGACGCCAGGTTCGTCGCCCAGGAAAACCAGCGGGTCGAAGAAGAGACGGTCGCCAAGGTCCGCAACTACATCCGGGACGACGAGCAGCCCGAGGTTGGCCGGCAGCAGAAGCCGTCCGACACGCTCCAAGAAGAGGGGAACTCGCAGGACGACAAGATCGCCGACGCGCGAGACAAAGAGGGCAGCGACGCCCGAACGGTGACCGAGGACGAGGCCAAACGCGACCGGCCCGACCGTGCGATCGACGCAGACCCGATCAAGTCCGAGCGCGTCGCCAGTCAATCTCCCGACGGCAAACGGTCGAACACCGCCGGCGACAGGGCGGGCCAACAAGGCGAGCAGACGATCACGATCACCGACGGTGCTGGTACGTTCACCGTCAGCCGGCCGAGTCGGGCGGGGCAGGGCGGCGGGCAGCGCGCAACCGGGCGAGGGCCAGGGAGCCAGCTCACGTGGTCGAAGTTCGAAGCGGCCGTGGGTTCTGACAAGTTGCGCGAAGACCGACGGGCCCGAATCGCGGAACACAAGTCGTCTCATCGCGGAGTTTCGCGCGAGAAGAGTTGGAACCAGTTCCGCGCGGCGATCGAGAACTTCACGCCCGCTGTCAAGCCGGGCACGCAAACGGCGCTGAACGCGGCGGCCTCGCCCTTCGCGAACTACATCGCGGCGGTTCACCGTAGGATCCACCGGGAGTTCGCTGATCGTTTTCTCCGGAACCTGCCGATGTTCGCGGGAAGCCCATACTCCGACCCAACGCTGATGACCAAGCTCGAGATCGTGCTCAATCAAGACGGGTCGGTGCACCGGGTGGGCGTGGCCAAGTCGAGCGGCCTGCTTCCATTCGACTTTGGTGCGTTCAACTCTGTCCTTCGTGGGCAGCCTTATCCCCCGGCGCCGAAGTCGATCCTGAGCGGGGACGGCAGGGCGTACTTGCACTGGGGCTTCTACAAGAACCACCGACAGTGCGGGACCTTCAACGCCGAACCCTACATTCTTCCGAACCCTCCGGGCACGCCAGCGCGTCGCGATGGACTCACGGACGGGCCCGATTGGAACACCGTCGTTCCGGCAGGGGCTCAGCCCACGTGGCGCACGAGGGATGAGCCAAGCGACTCCGAAGCGCCTGACGAGGAGCAGCAGCCGCGTCAGAACCAATCGCCGCCGGCGCAGCCAAAGGAAGACGACACGCCCCGGGTGCCCCCGGCCCCGCCAGGCTCCTCGGTCGGATGAACGACGCCCAGCTCACGGAGTCGCTTCGGGACGAGGCGCTGGCTGCTGGGTTCGCGAAGTTCGGAGTCGCAGAGGCAAGGGCGCTCGACGATGAGGGTCGCCAGCTCGACGCCTGGCTTGCGGCCGGGCGACACGGCGAGATGGCGTGGATGGCGCGAACCGCAGCCGTGCGAAAGGATCCACGCCACGCTGGCATGCTTCCCGAGGCCAAGAGCGTCGTCGTCCTCGCTGCCCCCTACGCCCACGCGACGGAAGCCCCAACCCTCTCGCCGGGACGCATCGCGAAGTACGCCGTTGGGCGCGACTACCACAACGTTCTCACCAAGAGGGCGCGTCGGCTTCAGCGCCGGCTTCGGGATGCGGGACACGTAGCGCGCGTGGCGGTGGACTCGAAGCCGGTGTTTGAACGCGCCTGGGCGGAGCGAGCGGGGATTGGGTTCGTGGGCAAGAACTGTTGTCTCATCGTGCCTGGGATCGGCTCGCACGTGTTCTTGGTTTGCATCGTCACGACGGCCCGACTGAGCCGGACTCCACCCATGGCGCGCAAGTGCGGGACATGCACGCTCTGCCTCGATGCTTGTCCGACTCGAGCCTTTGAAGCCGAGCGCAGCCTCGACGCGCGAAAGTGCATTTCGTACCTCACCATCGAGCATCGGGGTCCGATTCCGGACGAGCAGCGTCGCGGGCTTGGATCTTGGGTGTTCGGCTGTGATGTCTGCCAGGATGTCTGCCCCTACAACCGAGGCGCGCAAGCTGGGGTTGCACCGCTGGCGGCCTTCGAACCCGATGCGCGATGGGATGGGGTCGATGCGGAGGCGTTGCTCACGATGGACGACGAGCGGTTTCGCGCGTGGTCTCAAGGGTCCCCGGTGAAGCGCGCCACCCGCGAAGGTTTGGCACGGAACGCCGCGCTAGTACTTGGGAATCGCGGAGGTCGCAGTCATCTGAGAGTCCTCGACCAAGCGGCACGCCACCATGACGCCCAGCGTGTCCGGGAGGCTGCCACTTGGGCTCTCGATGAGCTCAGGTCTCGGCTTGGGGAGTCAGCTTAGACTCGAGGGCGACGAGGACCTCCTCGATGCCCTCTCGGGTGGCTGAGCTCATCCCGAACACCTGGTAGCCTCGAGCCTCGAGGGTCTCCTTGACCTCAGCGAGTTCTTCCCGGGCTTCGGGCAAGTCGAGCTTGCCGACCGCGACGATCATCGGCCGTTCGAGGAGTCGCGGGTCGAAGCGCGCGAGCTCGCTCATCAGGGTCTCGAAGTCGCCGAGCATGTCGCGGTCTGGGTCCGGGTCCGGACTCAAGACGTGGAGCAAGACGCGCGTCCGTTCGACGTGCTTCAAGAACCGCAATCCGAGCCCAGCACCCTCGGATGCACCTTCGATGATCCCCGGAATGTCGGCGATGACAAACGACCGGTCGATGCCGAGTGACACGACTCCGAGGTTTGGTGCGAGCGTGGTGAAAGGGTAGTCGGCCACCTTGGGACGCGCCTTCGAGACGGTCGCGATGAAGGTGCTCTTGCCGACGTTGGGAAACCCGACGATGCCGATGTCGGCGAGGAGCTTCAGTTCGAGTCGGACCTTGCGGCGCGTCCCAGGTTTGCCGGGTTCTGCCCGGCGCGGTGCCCGGTCGTGAGGGGTGGCGAACTTCATGTTTCCGCGGCCTCCCCGTCCCCCTTCGGCGACGGTGAATTCCGCGCCGGGTTGGTTCAAGTCCGCAAGGAGTTCCCGGCTCTCGTGGTCGTACACCTGGGTGCCCACGGGGACCTGGATTCGAATGTCGGCGCCAGCCTTTCCGAATTGGTCCTTGCCGCGGCCGTCCTCGCCTCGTTCCGCCCGGACGACCTTTCGGAACTTCAGGTCCAGCAAGGTCGTCATTCGGTCGTGAGCCTCGAGCACCACACTCCCGCCGCGACCCCCGTCGCCCCCCGAAGGGCCGCCGAGTGGCACGAACTTCTCGCGGCGAAACGCAACGCACCCGTTGCCGCCATCACCGGCTGCCACTTCCAGCGTCACCTCGTCGACGAAATCCACGCTCGTCCCTACGTCGGCCCCCTCGGGCGGGCAACCGAGTTCGCACTCGAACAAATCCGTCAAATCCGTACACTGGGCCCACGGCTAGTCTGCTTCCCGTTGCGCGACCCGTGCCCCCACAAGCTAAATTCCTCCAAGCTTTGGCAGCTAAGAGCTTGGAAACAATCCGTTTAACCGAGTCTCTGAGTATCGACCCGGAGAACTCCGACGTCCGCGCTGCGCTTCAAACGCATCTCGACCGGTTGGTCGAAGATGCACGCGCCGAGGGTTTTGCCGAGCTCGAGGCGGCGGCGCTCTCCGCGGTTCAGCGCCTCGTCGCCGAAGACTACTCACGAGAGTCGGTTCAGGCGGTGCGGATGCTCGCGTGGCGGTACGAGGCGCTGGCCGGGGTCGAGCAGGCTTCAGGGACGCGCCCGGTGGTTCGCGAGCAGAGCGCCGAGGAGGTATCGCCCGCGATGGCGCTTCGTGGGCGTCGCGTGCTCTTGGCCGACGACGACTCGCAAGTGCGTTGGTTCTATGTGGGGGTCCTGCGAGAAGCCGGCGCTCGTGTCGTCGAAGCGCGTGACGGCGTTCACGCCCTCGAGCTGGCGCGCGAGTCCCCGCCCGAGATCATTCTCGCGGACATCGTCATGCCGCGCCTCGACGGGCTTGGGCTTTGTGCCGCAGTGCGGCGGGAGCCTCGGCTAGACGGTGTCCCAATCGTACTGTTGTCTTGGCGCGACGACTTCCTCGATCGGATGCGAGAGCTCGCCGTGAAGGCGCAGGACTATCTTCGCAAGGAGCTGCCGGCCGAGCAGTTGCTCGCCCGCGTGGCCGCTCTCCTCGAACCGCTTCGCCAGCTCGAGGCGGCGCTTCACACCGAAGGCGAAGCGCGAGGCGATTTGACCGATATCGGC
>JBCCEK010000277.1:0-4966 GCA_039030295.1 Myxococcota bacterium
ACGCGTCTTGAAGCTCTCCTTCATGAGACGGGCTTCGAGCCACGAGGCCTTCGGGCGCCTCAACCCCCAGTTTGCGGCGGCAGGCAACCGAGCCGCCGCCACCGACGCCGTCGCACGCCTCCGGGCTTTCAAGGCCCAGTATGACCGGGCACTCGATGCCTGGATGAAAGGACGACGCGACGTCTGCTTCCCACACGGCACCTGGTGGATGCGCATCTTCCATGGGGCGCTATGTGGTCCGGCACCGTAGACACCCAACCCCTCTATCACCACACTCCAGGACCCTCGCCCCCGTCAGTCGCGGGGGAGGTGCGGACTTGCACTCCTAAGGTCGCCACGCGGCTGCGTCGGCCGAGTTGGTACTGGGAGAAGGTGGCCGTGGGTTCAACAGCGGCATGGGTACTTCGTCGAGTGTCCCCTAAACGCGACCCGCTCGGCATAGCAACCTGGGTTCGGGTGCGGCCGAGGTATGGCAACCCGGGTCGGGGCGTGGGGTCGCTAGATCATCGATAGGTCGGTGATATCGATGACCACCCATTGACCGGCCGCGACCGTAACCTGGCTCGCGTACACGCGACCCGAAACGCTCACTTGGATCTCGTGGGTGCCGGGCGCGAGGCGCATGCGGGCGACCCCGGTTCTGGCCGGAAGCGTCGCCCAACTGCGCGTATCGGGCTTATCCGCCGCGGCGAGCGCCGCCTGGGTCACCAGAGCCGTCAGAACGCCAACGCTGCTGTTGTTGCTCGCTTGTCCCACCGCGACCCCGGCTCCAGCACCGATCGCGCCCCGCGTCACAGTACGCACCACAGCCGCCGCAATAACTCTCGGCTTGCTCTGCTCCCAGGCATGTCGAGCGACTGCATCCACATTGGTGACGTTCTCGAACGGCCGCGGTCCGCCCACGGTGACGATCGGAGTGGGGTAGTCCTTTCGGGACGGAGCCAGCTCCGGATAGTTGACCCAGGTTACGAGTCCCTGCCCGGCCATGCGTCGGGCGGCTTGGGCGGTCCCGGCCGGAAGGAAGATCGCCCCAACCGTGAGGGCGAGACCGATCGGAACGCGGTTCGCGATCATCGCCGGGATCCGACCGTAGTTGACTACGACGAGAACGTCCGCGTCCTGTTCGTCCGCGGACGCGTCCTTCGCCTGCTTGACGATCGCCTCAAGACGAGGTGTTCGGTAGCCGCTGCGCCGCATCAGGTTCCTTACCGGGGCCGCAAGGCTCGGAAGCGTCACCGCTTGAAGCACCTCGTCGTAGTAACGCAAGGCTTCCTCGGCGTCTCCGGCCTTCTCGAAGGCAAACCCCGCGAGGTAGCTCCCGAATGCGCCTGCCGCGGTGATCTCTTTCACGTCGTCCTTCTCGTCCTCGAGCAGGTACTCCCGCATGACGCTCAGTCGTCTCGCCTCGACCTTGGCGTCCTGGAGGTTCTGCTCGACCAGGTAGTTGAGCATGTTCTCCGTGTTGAGCATGAGCTTCTCGTAGGGCCTAGCCTTGTAAGGACCGGCGCTGTCGGTGAAGAGGTACCGCGCGATCTCGTTGGCGGTGGAGCGACTGAAATCGAGAATCTCGATCGCCTTGTCGGCCACTTCGAAATCCCTGCTGGAGTCCGGATAGTTGTGGAGCGCCTGAAGGACCATGGCCCGGTCGAGCAAGAGCAGCGCGTCGTTCTTCTCCATTGGATCGGGTAGGTCCGCCGCGCTGCCGACCTTGAGGGCAGAGTTCGTCGCACGGAGCGCTTGCTGAAGGTCGTTGGCGTCAAGCGCGCTGCGAGTCTTCGCCGTGTAGTCAGAGAACGTCTTGCAGCCGCCGGCGGCTACGCCGGCAGCCAACATCACCACCGCCAGCGCGAGGCGACAGGTTCGTCGACGGTCACCGCGGGGTACGGTCACGACCTAGATGATGGCCTTCGTGATCGGCGCTTGATTTTGGAAGAGGATCTCGCCGGTTTCCACCGACACCGTCCGGATAAACAGGTAGTACTGCACCCGTCGAGCGTTCTCGGTTCGCTCATCGGTCGAGAACACCTTACCCGAAACAATGTAGCGAACACCCATCTGTCGGCCCCACTTCGCGGTCGTCGTCGGGTCGAACGCGCTGCTTTCCTGCTGATGACGAATCTCTTCGATGAGCGCGTCTTGCCCCTCGAGGCTGATTACGCGCACGGGTGCAAAGTTGATGAGTTGGGATTCGATTTCAGTACTGAGTGCGTTCAACGCGCTGCCGATGTGTTCGCTCGTCTCGTTGCGGATCGGCAAAACCCCCACCGTGGGATCGTTCTCGGCTTCCCAGCGCGCCATGATCTTTGAGGTGCGCATCGCCTCCATGCTGATCTTGAGAGCCTTCTCAAGGTCCTTACGATCGAGCTTCGTGCTCATGGCTGCGTTGTCGAGGCCCGGCGTTTCGGACCCGCGAACCGCCTGAGGGCCAGCGCAGCTCGCGAGAAAAACCGAGCACCCGAGAACGATGGCGACGCCCCCCCTAAAGAGAACTCGAGTAGGCAGAACCCGAGAAGCAGTGAACGAACGGCGGTGATTCATGAGATGGCCTAACCCCTAACGTGGCGGGTGTAGCACGTCGTCCGAGTCCCGTGCAGCTCTCTCGGATCGAACCTGACCCACTGTCCACGTCGAGCGCCGCGCCAAGTGTGCTACCGTCCGCGGGGTGACGGCAGTACTTTTCCGGTTCGGACCGCTCTTGGCGCTACTCGCGGCAAGCTCCGTGCAGGCCGACGACGACTCCCTACCAGCCGGCAGCCAGCCGGAGTACGGCGTGATGCCGATGGCGTCCGAGGGCAGTGACAAGCGTCTTGAGCGGCGCTTGTCTCAGCAACTCCGCCCGAAGTACGACCGCCGCTACGCAAAGGCCAAGGCGGTTTTCGGACTCCTCGGAGGTGTGCCTCTTTTCGTCGGTAGCGGCGTCGATCGCGATGTCGTCCGACCCGGAGGCGGCTTCGTTACGTCCGTCGGCGCCGACCTCGGATACGTCGTCCCAGAGATCGACTTCGGCTACATGGCCAACCCCATCGAAGAACCTGGCTTCGGCCGTGTGCCGCTGCAACGCCTCGCCCTCGGGATCGGCGCGCGGGTTCAGTTTCCGAACAACTCGCCCGTGATCCCCTACCTCGGCGCCGCGTTCGCAGCGCAATGGTGGAAGTTCGACGTGATTCGAATTGGGTGCTCGCTCTTTGCGTGCTCGACCGGAGGCGGATTTCGTTTCGCGCCGGGTTTGAGCTTCAGAACGGGCCTCGTTCTATCGTTCTCTCGATCGGTGGCGGTCGACATCGGCCTTCGCTACGGGATGTCGTTCACGGGCGACGACGTGTTTCCGACCACGCGCCACTTCATCGAGCCGAGCTTCGGTTTTCGGTTCTGGATCTAGTTCGGCTAGCGGGCCTTCTTCCGGACTTCGCCCTTCTTGCCAAGCGAGTATCCGGCGGGGAGCTTCTTGTTGGCGACCTCCCTGTCGCCCTCAAGCTTCCACGCCCGCTCGATGAAGCCGTCGAGGATCATCATGCGCACTCGGACGCTCTCTTCCCGAAGGAACGCATCTGTGAGGGCGGCTTTCGCATCGGCGGCTTCTTGTTGCGCAAAGATCGAGCTGACCGCATGAAACCGAACGGTCTCGTTCATGTCCTCGAGGAAGCGAGCCACTGCCTGGACCACGCGCTCATCCTGGGTTTCTTCGAGGCTCGCAATGGCCGCAATCTTCTTCTGAGGGTCTCGCTCGTATCCAGTGTCCATCCGTTCGAGTAGATCGAGGACCGCCGTGGTGACCTCTTGCTCGCCTTGGATCTCCCGGAGGATCTTGAGGGGCCACGCCAGCGCGTCGCTCGCCTCTAGGAAGTCACGAACCGGCCCGAGCGCCCCTTCGCCGTGCCTGACGATTCCGTGAAACGCCGCGTTCTTCTCATCGCCATCGGTAATGCTCGGATCGACCCGGATAGTGAACCTGGTCAGCAGTGCGCGCAGCGCTTCGTCAGAGCCATCGTCGGCCAGCACGTGAATCGACTCCATGCGCTCGTGCTGCTGCGCCCGCTTGTTCGCGACCCTGGCCGCATGCTTCTTGATGCCACCGCCGCCCTTGAAAACATCGAACAACCCCATGTCGCGACAAGGCCTAGGCCGATCGGCCGGAGTACGCAACGGGAGGACGCCGTTGGGTGGCCGAGCCCTACTAGCGGATGATCACGGGCTGCAGGCTTACCTGCCCACCGATCGTTTCGACCTTGAAACGAACCATCTGCGCACCGTGCTTTTCGACGAGATGCGCAGCGTTTCCACGGATCCGCTGAATGAATCGGTCCTTCGGGATGTTGGAGACGTCCTCTCCCGCAGACTGCTTCGCGGCGACGTAGGTGGCGAACAACTCTGCGAAGTACTGGTCCTCTGGAAGGGCCGCCAGGGCACGGACGTCGGGGTCGTCGCTCTCGATGGGGCCACTCGGCCGAGCGACGGTCGCGGTGTCTTGGCCACTCGCGTTGACAGCATCCCAACCGCCGCTGCTGGTCACGGCGCGACCTTCGTCGTCTTCCTCCGCGACCCCGGTGAACAGGTTGATCAGCTGGTTGATTCGGTACGAGAGCCCGCCGAGTTCTGGCCCTTCGACCTCCAGGCGAACATCACCTCGCCCGTTGATCACGGCCAAGATGTCGTCTTCCATGCGCGCGATCGGCTCCATCAGGTTGTTCGCCATGATGAACCCGTAGATCCCCACGGCGACGATTCCAAGAAGGGTGAGCCACAGGATCATCGCGGCGACTTCGGCTAGCTCGGTGCTCTTGCCGAGGCTTGCGAGGATCACGTACCCCGCCTCGACGCCGGATACGCGCGGAAGCGGCGCAGTCACGCCGAGGTAGTCCTCGCCCCGAAGCGTGGCCTTCCATGGCGTGGTGCGTTTGCCACGGAGTGCAGCCTGGGTGCCCTTGTCGAGGGGGTCCGAGTAGAGCGCTTTCTGAAGCGAATCGCG
>JBCCEK010000278.1:0-4930 GCA_039030295.1 Myxococcota bacterium
ACGTTCGACCATCGGTTTCGGGCGCTCTCGCCGCTCCCCGGCGCCTTGAAATCGACGATGCGGTGGACTCGGGGGTCGACTTGCGAGATATCGCGCTCCCCGCTCGTTTCGAGCAGTACCGTCCGGCCGGCGTCGCAAAGCTCGGCGAGGAGCGGGATCGCGCCTTCTTGCAGTAGCGGCTCTCCACCGGTCAACTCGACGAGGGGCGTGCCAAACGCAAGCGCCTTGCCCAGCACTTCCGCGCGGGGCATCTCGACGCCGCCGACGAACGCCTGCGGGGTATCGCACCATCGACAGCGCAAGTTGCATCGAGACAACCGAACGAACGCGCACGGAAGCCCGACGAAACTCGACTCGCCCTGAATCGATTCGTAGATCTCGTGCACTCGGAGCGTTCCTGCGTCTTCCATGGCTATCGTGCGTCGCGCCTGACCAACACCAACATGCGACCCTCAGAGGCGGCTCGTTCGCCTACCTCGATGATCAGATCCCACAAACCTGGCTGAGCAGCCACCTCGAGCGCTTGATTGCGCCGCCGCACGCAGCGTGGGCCTTCGGGGTCTTGCCGGATCCAGAACAAACGATACGAAAACCCATCCAAGTCGAGCGCGATTGCGCGGAGGCGCGTCGGCTCATCGACGGTCACGGAGACCTTCAAGACACGGGCTTCCGGCTTCAAGCGACCGCACCCTGGCGGGAGCTCACCCTGGGGCAGTGTTTCCTTGTCGACGAACTCCGAGAAAGGGAGCCCGGCCGGCACGACGACTTCGCGTGAGTCCGCGGTGGTTGCCATGGCCGCAGCCGCGCCGGGGTCCGGATTGGGGTCAGAATCCTCGACAGCGCTTGGCACGTGGTGATGCACGGGAAGCGGTTCGGTCAAACCCTCAGGTTCAGGCTCGGCGAGATCCTGTCCATCGAACTCGCCGTGCGCGTCGAGCACTGGCGCGGTCGAAGCGACTCGTCGCAACTGGTCGAGCACCTGTAAGGTCATGAGGTTTCGCACGTTGTTCCCGTAACGAAGACCCGCGTCGGTGAACTGACACGCCGCGCGCGCCCCGCCTCGACCCATGACGTTTGGGTGCACGCCGTCGCGCGCAAGCCCGCGGCGCGGAAGCACCTTCATCGCATCGTAGTAGTCGACGTAGGGAAGGTTCCAATGCAGCGCCACTGCCTCGGTGATGGCGTTGAAACGCTGAATCCAGAGGTCGCGGGTCTTGCCGCGCCGAGGTGATGCGGCCCCGAGCACTGGGACTACGCCCATCTGTTCGAGCTCTTCGATGAGATAGACCAAGCGCTTCAAGTAGATTCGTTCGTTTTGGTTCTGTGCGTCGTTCGCGCCGAAGAACACGAGGGCCCATCTCGCATCGCTATCGCGGATCTCCTTGCGGAAGTTGGCGGGCCGACCGCCTAGCGCATAGCGGAGGTTCCAGCTGACCCCGGCGGAAAGGCTTCTTCGGTTGAACGCGTTCTTCCGAGATACATTGAAGAAATCGATCGTTTCCTGAAGGTCGTCCCGGCCCGCCAGGTCGACGTAGGGAGTCGCCAAGCAGTGCAAGAACGCCTTGCTTTCGACGCTCGACCCACCCATCTTCGCAAACACGTCGTCTTTGAGGGCAGGGTTGTGGGCGCGGACCTCGATGACATGCGCTTCGACCTCTGGACGCAACGGCGGGAGTTCCGCGTGTGCCTGTGGCGGTGCAATGCAGAAGACCAGCAACAACGCCGCCCAGAACCTCATTGGAGCACGCTCGCGGGCACGAAGTACAGCCGGCTCGGATCGGGCGATCGACCCTTGTAGAGGTTGTCGGTCAGGAGAACGACGGAGCCGTCGTCGTCCCAGACCACTCCCTCGAAGTTCGGCAGCGGCTTGATGACCGTCGCCAGGTCTGCGGCGATCTCGGGTTCGATTCGCGATGGACCGGATGGACCCGACGGACCACTCGGAAGCTGGAAGCGAAGCAGCCGGGAGACTCCGAAGTGGCGCTCGACTGCGAGGGCGACGACCTTGCCATCGATGACCCGACAGCCGACGCCAGCGAGCTTCCCCGTCTTGCTGCTGAGCGCGACCCAGAACGTGGTCCACTTGCCTTTGGCGACGTCGAACGTGGCCACCGGGGCCCAACGCTTGCCTTGACGCTCGTCCACGAGCTCGGTCGCGAGAACCAGGATGCCGTCGGCGTAGCAGAGGCCTTCCATCCCACGGTTGTGAGGCGCAGTGAGGCCCCAAGCCTTGTACTCGATGCGATCTCGGGGTTGCACGACGAACTTGCCGCCCTCGACGCGCGCTCCGAGGAGCACGTCCGACCCTCGCCCTTCCTCTTGCGTTTATGTGCCCACCAAGAACTCGTTTCCGTGCATCCAGGCAAGACCTTCGAGGTCGGTGCCTTTCGGGGCGCCGACCACAGGGTATGCGAGAATCTCACGCCCCTGGCCGGTGATGCGAAGGACGGCGTCCCCGTTCTCGCCGGCGGCCCAAAGGGCGCCATCCCCATCTCGCGTGAGGCCAGAGAGCCCTTTGATGTCGGTGGCGAGATCGACGATGGGCCCGGGACCCGTGACTTCGGTGTTCCGCGAGCAGTGCATGCCGCCCAAGAGCGCCAAGGCGGCGGTCAGGAACACGAGCTTCGGCACGCTAGGCGACCGCTTCGAGCACCGCCGCAGCCCCGAGGCCACCCGCCGCGCAGATGCCGAGCAGGGCCGTCTCGTGCTCTCCGGTCGCGAGCTCGTTGGCCATGGTCGTCACCATGCGCGCCCCAGTGGCGGCGAACGGATGACCGATCGAGATCGACCCGCCATAGAGGTTGAAGCGGTCGTCGTCGATTTCACCGACGGCGGTGCTTCGCCCGAGCCGAACTTCAGCAAAGGCCTTGCTTCCGAGCGCTTTGGTCACCGAGAGCACCTGCGCGGCGAAAGCCTCGTGCATGTCGACGACGTTGGCGTCGCTCATCTCCATCCCCGCACGGTCGAGCGCCTTCGGGATGGCGAGCGCTGGCCCGATCAGGAGCTGGTCGGCCGGGTCCACCCCCACGTAAGCCCAGCTTCGGATGGCGGCAAGCGGTGTGTAGCCGAGGGCCTTCGCTTTGGCCTCACTCATGACCAATACGGCCGCGGCGCCATCCGTCAGCGGTGAAGCATTACCAGCGGTCACCGTTCCGTCAGCGGCAAACACCGGCCGGAGCCGAGAGAGCTTGTCGTAGCTCGTGTCTCCCCGAACGATGTTGTCCGTGTAGACAGTCCCCTCGGCTGAATCGACGGGCGTGACCTCGTCATCGAAGCGGCCCGATCCGATCGCCTCGGCTGCGCGATGATGCGATCGCTCGGCGAAATGGTCCTGAGCCTCTCGTGTGATGCCGTTTCGCTGGGCCATCTCTTCGGCTGACTCGCCCATCACTTGCCCTGTGGTTCGCTCCGCGATCTTGGGCATCTTCGGCAGAACATCCGTGATGGGCATCATCTGCGCCAACACCGAGAGGTAGTCAGACGGCGACGAGGCCTTGCCGAACGCGAGCGGCGCCAAGGCATGGACCGCCTTCTGCGGCAGGTTGAGTGGCGCATTGCTCGTCGAGTCGGAGCCTCCGGCGATCACGACTTCTGCTTCGCCGCGCTCGATGGCCGCTGCCGCCAGCGTCACAGCCTGAAGGCCGGTTGCGCACGCACGCGTGCACGTCATCCCCTCGACCGACGCCGGCAACCGAAGGTCCAGCGCGACTTCGCGAGCGATGTTGGGTGCGAGCGAGGGAAGGATCACCCCACCCCACACGATGCTGTCGATCTCGTCGTGAGGCAGCTCGGTTCGCTCGAGGAGCGCCCCAACGGCCGCGTCCGCCAAGTCGATCGAGTCGAGCTTGAGGAACTTCCCGAACGCCTTGACGAAGGGGGTCCTCACGCCGCTGACGACGACCGCACGCTGCTTCTTGCCCCAACCGTTCTTCTTTTTCGCCATCGTTATGCTCCAACCAACGCGCCGCCACAGACGCGAACCGTTTGCCCGGAAAGGCCGGCCGCCCCCGGAGTGGAAAGGAAGGTGATTACTTGTCCGACGTCG
This sequence comes from Myxococcota bacterium, assembly GCA_039030295.1. Taxonomy (GTDB): domain Bacteria; phylum Myxococcota_A; class Polyangia; order Polyangiales; family Houyiibacteriaceae; genus SG8-38. The sequence continues at coordinate 4,046 of JBCCEK010000278.1, forward strand.
ACGGGCTTGCCGCCTTGGCCCACCGCGCTGAGCCTTCGAGCGCCTTCGCGAATCGCGACAGGCATCGCGCTGGTAAGCCGAGTTTCGATGAAGCCGGGGGCGATCGCGTTGACGGTGATGCCCTTCTTGGCCTCGCGCGGCGCAAGGGCGCGGACGAAACCGACGATGCCCGCTTTGCTCGCCGAGTAGTTGGTCTGACCTCGGTTCCCGGCGATCCCGGACACCGACGACAGGCAAATCACGCGACCGCCCTTGCGGATCAAGTCCTCGGCGAGAAGCGCTTCGGTGATGCGAATCACGGCGCCGAGATTGATATCGACCGCCATGTCCCAGGCGTCTGGTTTCATGCGGCCCAGCGTCTTGTCCCGGGTGACGCCGGCGTTGTGGACGACGATGTCGACGCCCCCGAACCGGTCCCTCAAGTCTTGGGCGATGCGTGACGGGGCGTCGTCGTCCGTGATGTCTACCAGCAGCACCGAGCCGCCCACGCGTCTCGCAACCTCGCTGCAGGGCGCGTCGTCGGCGGGCCGATCGAGACAGACCACATGTGCCCCCTCTGCGGCCATCAGTTCGGCCGTGGCTGCGCCGATCCCGCGCGCCGCGCCGGTCACCAGCGCGACCTTCCCTTCGAGCGGCTGCGTTTCGGGCGACTCGTCGCCCTTGGCCTGGTTGGTGATGTGAAACGGCTGACAGGTCACGAAAGCCGACCGAGGGGACAACAAGAAACGCAAGACGGGGTCGAGTCGTGCTTCGGCTCCCTCCTCGACGAACACGCTGTTGGCGGTGGCGCCGATGTTGCCGACCTCTTTCGCAACACTGCGCGTGAACCCTTCGAGGCCCGCCCGGGTCGCGGCACGAGCGGGCTTCTTCGCATCGCCGGCGGGC
>JBCCEK010000279.1:0-4925 GCA_039030295.1 Myxococcota bacterium
CCACGAATGAACGACGAGGAGATGTACTCGACCTTCTTGCCTTCGGGGATCCGGACACGCTTCACGCGGCGGGTCATCTCTTCGAGCGAAAGCCGGATCTCGAGCCGAGCGAGTGAGGCGCCGAGGCAGAAGTGAGGCCCAAGGCCGAACGAGAGGTGTTTCCCCTCTTTGGTGAAATCGCGGAAGATGTTGAACTTGTGGGGCTCGCTGAACTTCCGGGGATCTCGATTGGCCGCGGGATACGTCAGCCCTACCTGTTGGCCTTCTTTGATCACCTTCCCGTGCAGCTCGAAGTCACGGCTTGCCGTGCGGTACATGTTCACGAACGGACACACCCATCGAATGATCTCTTCGACCGCGTTTGGAATCAGGCTCGGATCTTCGTACATGGCGTCGTACTGTGAGGGATCGTCCGCGAAACGTTCGAAGCCTCCCGCGATCGCATTGCGCGTCGTTTCCGCGCCGCCCGTGTTGAGCAAGATGTGCTCGAACAAGAGCTGCGACTCATCGAGCTTCTCGCCGTTGATTTCGGCGTTCATCCAGATCGAGAGAATGTCGCTCCCCGTGCAGCCGGCATCCAAGCGTGCTTGGTGCATCTCCTCGTGGAGCATGATGAAGTTGTCGAAGCTGTCGTTGACTTCGTCCGTGACGTAGTCCGGGCCATTGCCGCCTTGGATCATCGTCGCGATCCACTGGCGCACAGGCTCCCGTTTTTCCTCGGGCGTTCCGAGCATGTCGCAGATCAAGCGAAGCGGGAGAGGTGCGGCTAGATCTTTGACGATCTCGACCTCGTCCTTTTCGAGCATCCGGTCGACCAGCTCGACCACAATCTCGCGCGCTCGCTCTTCCATCTTGCGCATTTGGCGCGGGGTGAATGCGGACGAGACGAGGGCGCGCTGTCGATTGTGCTGCTCGCCGTCTTGGTAGATCATCGCCGGGTCGCCAGGAATGTTCGGCCGCACCCCCTCGCAGCTGACGAACGTCTCCGTGTCGCGTTCGATCGCGACGATGTCGTCGTACCGGAACACCTGCCAAAGCTCGTTCTTGGCATCGAAATAGATCGGCTCGTGCTCGAGGAAGTAGTCGTACATCTCGTACGGGTTGTCGTGCGTTGTCGGGGCGCAGAAATCCACGTCGTGGAACTTAACTGGGCACTTACTTTCCAAGAGATCCTCCACAAGAACCACCAGTTGCATTAGTTTACAGGTTGTAAAGTTCTCTTAGTTTAGAACATGTTCCACTCCCGTCAAGGTCGAAACGCGGCGATGACAGAAAGAAGACGTCGGTGACCCTGAGGCGGGTCGGGTGCATGCGCCGACCGAGCGGCGTCGGGTGGGTCACGCGCGAAGAAGCGCGATGCTCACCCCGACCGCGCCGAGCAAGAAGAGCAACACGATCAAGGTCGTCCACAGCTTGGCTTTGACCGGATCGGTGGGTGGCTCGCCCCGGCGTCGGGTCACTGGTCGCTGTCGGTGCTCAGGAAGACTTCGTGAATGACCAGCTCGTTCGGACCACGAAACATGTCCTTCGGCGGTCTGTTGCGGTGTGCCTCGGCGAAGGCCGGGCTGTTCGTCCATGCGGTGAAGTCGTCGAAGGTCTCCCACCAGGTCTTCACCTCGTAGTAACCAGGATTGTCGGGATCGGGGGACCAAGTCCCCTGTTGGTGATCGAGCTTCATGGGCTTCGGTCGATGGACCTCGTTGCGGATGAACCCGGGTGCTTGGTCGACGAGGTGCACACGCTTCCGAAAGCGGTCTTCGAAGTCGATCTCGAACCCTTCGGCGACGGGGATGCGGTTGGTGACGACGATCATGAGGCCGAGCATAAGACAGCTTGCGGGCAGTGTCAGGGCTAGACCGCTGTGCTACGACGAGCCCCGTGACCGACTGGAAGCTCAAGAGACACCCCACCTTCCAAGGAGTCGAAGGACCCGTGCTGATCGTCGTCATGGACGGCGTGGGCTGCGGTGCCTCGAACGAGGGCGACGCGGTTTGGCTGGCGCGCACTCCAACCCTTGAACGCCTCGCGGCGACCTCTCTCAGCACACGCCTCAAGGCTCACGGGACCGCGGTCGGCCTTCCGAGCGACGACGACATGGGCAACAGCGAAGTCGGTCACAACGCCTTCGGGGCTGGGCGCGTCTTCGACCAGGGCGCCAAGCGGGTTCAGATGGCCATCGACAGCGGTGAGATATTCGAGGGAACCGAGTGGGAGCGGCTTGTCAGGCAAGTCCAGCAAAGCGGCGAACCGATGCACTTCATCGGGCTCCTCTCCGATGGCAACGTGCACAGTCACATCCAGCACCTCTTCGCCATGCTCAGGCGGTGCCACCAAGATGGTGTCGACAAGGCTCGCGTTCATGTGCTTCTCGACGGCCGGGACGTTCCCGAGACCAGCGCGCTCGATTACATCGAACCCCTCGAGGCACTTCTACAAGAGCTCAACGCAGCTGGCCGCGACTATCGTATCGCGTCCGGTGGGGGCCGCATGTTCATCACCATGGACCGATACAACGCGGATTGGGCGATGGTGGAGCGGGGTTGGCAGCACCATGTGCGAGGAGAGGGGCGGGGCTTCAGCAGTGCCACCGAAGCCGTGAAAACGCTTCGCGACGAGAACCCAGGCATGATCGACCAAGACCTCTTGGGTTTCGTCATTGTCGACGACGCGGGCGAGCCCGTCGGGCCTATCGTCGACGGGGCGGCCGTCGTGCTCTTCAACTTCAGGGGCGATCGCGCGCTCGAACTCACGCGTGCGTTCACCGAACCAACTCTCGAAGAATTTGATCGCGGTCACGTCCCCGACGTCGCCTTTGCAGGCATGATGGAGTACGACGGCGACCTCAAGCTTCCGGACCACTACCTCGTTCAACCGCCCGCGATCGACCGTACGCTAGGCGAGTACTTGGCCCGCAACCAAGTGACTCAGTTCGCTTGTAGCGAGACTCAAAAGTTCGGTCACGTGACATACTTCTGGAACGGAAACCGAACGGGCATGTTCGACGAGGCCTACGAAGAGTACGTCGAGATCCCGAGCGACTTGGTCCCGTTTGAGCAGCGACCGTGGATGAAGGCCGCGGAGATCACCGATGCCACGTTGGAGGCGCTTCAGCGCGGCGGCTTGCGGCACGGGCGCATCAACTACGCCAACGGCGACATGGTCGGGCACACGGGGCACCGGGACGCGGCCGTAATTGCCGTCGAAGCTGTCGATCTCTCGCTTGCTCGACTCATTCCCGTGATCAAGCGCCTCCGCGGGGCGCTCATCGTCACTGCCGATCACGGAAACTGCGACCAGATGTTCGAGGTCGACAAGTCCGGCGAGTTTCAGCGGAGCGTGGAGGGCAAGCTCAAGGCGAAGACGAGCCACACCCTCAATCCGGTCCCGTGCTTCATCTACGCACCCGGCTACGAGGACCTTCGTCTCGACGACGCCGCGGCGACACCCGGCCTTGCGAACCTTCCAGCGACCACGCTCGAGCTCCTTGGGTTCGAGCGCCCGGAAGGCTACCTGCCGTCGCTTCTTGTTTGACGAACAGTGCCGCTCATCGATAGCGAAGCCGCAACTTGATTCCAAGGAAGTCGGCGATCTGTTGGGCGTGCGCACGCGGGATCAAATTCAACCGACCTTCGACGACGGCGCGCGCTCTGGCGTGCGGTTCTCCCTTGAGTGCGGGAAGAACGATCTGGCTCCACGCGAAGAGGGTTTTTCCGTCGGCACCATTGAGCGCGAGCGTCAGCACGGGTTCGAGCCGCTTCTGGTAGGCCACGGACGCCGTGCATAGAGCTGCGAACGTTCGGACGAGGCCGTCTTTACCCACATCGTTCGCTTCCTCGAAGGACGATTTCAGGATGTCGAGCTGACGCGCCACGCGGGCGGGTGCGATCCGTGCGATGGAAGGCAATGCCTCCGCCGAGGTTTGTACGACCCGCTTGTTCGGGGACGAGATGCCCTTGGCGAACTTCGCGACCAAAGGGACGACCAACTCGGGGCGCTCCCCCAAGACCTCGCTCAACACGCGCGCGGACTGCGTGGCCGCCGTGCGAGGACCTTCCATCATCGTCTCACCGTGCTCGGCGATCTTGGACTGAGGGGCCTCGTCGTCGAGGATCTTTCGAGCCACCGCTGCCGCACCGCCGGTACCTGACTTCTTCGAAGGGGCTGGGGCCGCCGGGTCCTCGCTGGTCTCTGTCTTGCTGCTCTTCTTGTTCGTCGTCATTCGGTTCCTCGAATCGGGCCTCGGTGCCTCGCTACGATAAGTGAAGCCTCAAGCGGCATTCAATCTTCCCTTCCGAGTGCTTGAATCATCTGGGGCAAGGATGCTTCGTACCGCCACGAGGTGCCGCGATGGCCCCCGTCGAATTCCTCGAAGTGAACGGCCAGCGCGTGTCCGTGGAGAGCCTCCGCCAACACGCGTGCTGCGAAGTGTAGCCCGTGCTCATCGCGGTTGCCTGCGTCCAAGTAGATTAACGACATGGCTTGGAGTGCGTCGAGGGAGGTTTCGATGCGGTTTAGAGGGTCTTCGGCCAGCCATCGCGACCAGACTTCGGGGATGAGGCGGGCCGTGTTCGGCTCGATGGGCAGGCTCGCGAACGGAAAAGCGCTTGGATCGGGCGAGTAGGCGGCGCTCGCAGCCAGCGTGAAGATCGCATCGAATTGGGCCGCCCCTTTCGGTCCTTCCTCCGGGATGCGCCTTGCGAACTCTTCAACTCCACCGGCCTGTTCGAATGCGATCGCAGCCCCTACCAGCATGGGCCTCATGCTCACTTCGAACGCGGCATCCCCCGCATGGCTTCCGACGACCGAGACCACGTCGGGGCGATCCATCCCGAGACGGAGTGCGCCGAAACCGCCCGAGGAACGCCCTGCCACCGCCCTCGATCGCCGGTCGGGGATCGTTTGGAAGTTGGCGTCGACAAAGGGAA
>JBCCEK010000280.1:0-4924 GCA_039030295.1 Myxococcota bacterium
AGGCAACGTCGACTTGTCGCGGGCGATTGAGCTTTCGGGCGTTTCGCGCGCGCGGGCTTTCGGCGGCAAGGTGTACTCCTTCGACGGGGAGTCGGGAGTGGTGACCCGCTACGTGGTCGAGGGTGATTTGCTCATCGAGGACGTCCTCGAGGACGGTGGTCGCGCCAGGTTCAGCATGGCGCGAGTCGGAGTCACATCGTTCACCAGCCAAATCGTCTTCATCGACGAGCAGCGCGCCTATTACGTAGACACCCTTTCGATGGACCAGGTCGTGGTCTGGAATCCGACCGCGATGAACATCGTGTCGACTTTCGCGGCGCCTGAGCTCGGCCGTGAGGGTTTCGCGACGACTGGGGGAGCGATTTCCGTCATCGATGGCTTCGCTGTGATGCCGATCTCGTGGGCCAACGCGGACGAGGCGACGTTCGTTGCCACTGCTGCGATGATCGTGTTGTCGGCCAGTGAAGATGAGGTCGTCGGGCTCGTGGAAGACGACCGCTGCGTCGTCGGTCGCTCGGCCTTCGTCGACAGTGGTTCGGTGTACTTGATGGCGGATGCCGGCGGCGGGATCGCGGACCTCTTCTCACCTCCCGGTTCGGTGCCACCACCCTGCCTGCTCGAGTGGGTTCCTGGGCGAACGACCTTCGAAGCCGGTTTCTATCGGGACCTTCGCGAACTCACGGGGTTTCCCTTGGTTGCGGGGGCGATCGGTCGCGGGGACGGCACCTTCGTTACGCAGTTCTACACGTCCGACATCGATCCGTTGACGTTGGAGCCGATCGAGCTGCTGGATCTGAGCCTTTGGCAGTGGGCTGTGATCGACTTTCGGAGCAACGCATCCACACTGATCGAGTCCATTCCGCGAGGCGGCGTGTCTTCCCTCGGCTGGGTCGTCGACGATGCCTACTTGGTTCCCCAGTTTGACGACGCCGCTGGCTCATCAGCGCTGTTTGAGCTCGACAGCCCGGACGCGACGGAGCAGCTCTCCGTGGTCGGAGAGCTTTTCAACGTGGAGCGGATTCGGTGAAAGAGAGTAGCGGTGTCTGCGCACCGACAGGAGAAGTTGATTCATGAATATCGTAGAAGTCCTTCGTGACGTTTTCGTGCAGTCCGGCGCTGCCTGGGTGCTGTGGTTGTTGTTCGCGCTGTCTGCGGGCATCGTCGTCATTGCGACCGAACGGTTCCTCTTCTTTCGTCAGAAGTCCGACGATGTGGAGGGGTTGGCCGCGACGCTCGACGCGCACCTGCGCGCCGGCGATCGGAGCGCAGCCCTCGACGCGCTTGCCCCGGCACGGTCGGTCGGCGCATCGGTGGCCTCGGCGGGGCTCCGACTCGCCGATCGCGGGCCGAAGGCTGCCGAAAAAGCGATGGAGAGTGTGATGGCGCTCGAACGCAAGTCGCTCGAGACCCGGCTCACGTATCTTGGAACGCTCGGTAACAACGCGCCTTTCATCGGACTCTTCGGGACCGTCATCGGTGTCGTCGGGGCGTTCCAAGCGCTCGGCGAGGCGAACGCGGTCGCAGGGACGGCGTCGAGCCAAGTCGCGTCGAACGCCGTGATGGGTGCGATCGCGGAGGCTCTCGTCGCCACTGCGGTCGGCATCGCCGTCGCACTCCCGGCCGTCGCGCTCTACAACTACTTTCAGCGGCGAATCGCCACGCTGCTCGCGGACGCTGAAGCTCTCTCGAGCCTCGTCGTCGCCTACCTCGTCGACGATCATGTCCATGATGGGACCGACCCGGCGTTCCGAACCGACCGCGCTCGCGTCGAGCAGGACGACGCGCGGCCGTCGAGCGTCGAAGCGCTTGCGGGGCAGGGGACTGATGGCGGCGGCCGCGGCCTCGCCGTCGCCTCAGCCGATCTGCGCAAGAAGTCGAGTTAGCGAAACCACCTCGAGAGACGAAAGAGACTAGCGAACATGGCTCACGGAACCCAAAGACCAGGCACGATCATCGAGGGGATCAACGTCACGCCCCTCGTCGACATCGCGCTCGTCCTTCTCATCATCTTCATCGTCACCGCGAAGATCGTCGTCGCGCCCGCGGTCCCGATGGACCTGCCTGAGGCATCTCAAGCCGAAGAGATCCAAACGATCTTCGCCGTCGGGGTCGATCCGAGCGGCGCGCTCACCGTCGACGGCGAAGCCTGCGCGGACCAATCGCTCGACGACTTAGCCAAAGCCGCGCTCGAGCGGGACGGCGCGCTCCGTGCGGTGATCCAAGCCGACGGGGCGGTTCCGCATCGACGTGTCATCGAGGTCCTGGACCTTTTGAAGGTGGCCGGGATCGAGCGGGTCGCGTTTGGCGCTCTCCGCAAGGAACCGCCTCCCGAGGCGTCCACCGAGCCCGAGGCGCTCTGAGGAACTCCCATGGCAGGCCCTCCTCACCGACCGAAACGCGAACGATTCGAGGCTGACTCGATCGCTGGGTTGGTGTTTGATCCTGCTGCGTCCGTCGCACATGCGTCACCACGGCCATCTCGGATTCATCCGGGCTCGATCGCCGCGACCGTGTTTGCCCATGCCACGTCGAGTCCCTCGGTCCGGGGGCTCCTGACGGGCGCGTTCATCGTCGCCACGATTGGCGGTGCCGCGGCTTGGTCGGCCGCGAGTTCGTCGCGAGGCGCCCCGGCGCGCGGCCCCGTGGAGGAGTCCGAACCGATGCGGATCGAGCAGCTCGTCGAGCTGGCGCCGCCCGAGCCGGAGGAGCCGGCGGAGGCACCCAAGCCCAAGGCGGAGCGCCGCGTTGCGACTCGCAAACCGCTCGCGAAGCCAGATGCTCCGGGGGCGAGGCCGCCGCCACCTGCGCAAGCGGGGAAACTCGTGGCCACCGCTCCGGACGACCCACTCGATTTCACCGAAGCCAGTTTCGTCAGTGCCGATGCGCCTCGGTTCGCCGGCGGTGTGACCGCTCCGTCCGGAACCAACACCGAAGCGGTGCGAACGAGCACCGTCGATCCCAACGCGCGCCCCGGCGGGCCTCAAGGGGAAGGGAGCCTCGCACGGCCGGTTCGGCTTCCCGCGCGCAACTGGCATTGCCCTTGGCCCGAGGAAGCCGAGATGCTCGGGATCACCGAGCAGACCGTCGTGCTGCGTGTGATGGTCGACGAGGCCGGTGTGTCGAAGCGCGTGTCGGTCCTGGTCGATCCTGGACACGGCTTTGGTGTTGCGGCGAAGGCCTGCGCGAAGGCGGTACGGTTCGAGCCGGCACGGGACGAGGCCGGCGTTGCCTATGCGTCCACCTCGCCCCCAATCCGCGTTCGCTTCACGCGCTGAGGCGGTTGGGGGGCTGGCGTTTGCTCGTGAGAGTCGGGCGCCGACCTTCCGGCGAAGCGAATCGCGTACGCCTAATCGGCCCTGGGGGTGTGTCTTCGCGCCATTGACGGAGTTTTTGACGCTCCCGCCACGAATCAAACATAGTTTCGTGGGTGTTTTCCGAGGGAAATGAAATGCATGCATGGGTTCGATCGACGGGGTTCTGGATGGGTCTTGGGCTGCTGCTCGCCATGGGGTGCGGTGATGGCGGCGGTGCTGCGGGAGGCGATGGCGGCGCCGGGGTGACCGGGGGCGATGGTGGCGGCGCGGGGGCCGGGGCTACTGGCGGGACCGGGGCTGTTGGTGGGACCGGTGGTGACGGCGGCAGCGGTGCGACGGGCGGGGTGGGAGCAACTGCGACGCACACCTTTGTCCTGACCAATCGTTGCTCCGAGCCGATCTGGCTTGCGTCGAACACCGAGAGCCCGGAGGACAACGCCGATTGGGCGCTCGCGCCGCGTTGCTCGGCGGACGGCGACTGTGCCGACGACCAGACGTGCGATCCCTCGGGCTCTTGCACCTGCGCGGCGGATGCAGACTGTGTGTTGGGTGCGGCCGCGGACACGACCGCCAAGTGCGACATGACGACGAACACGTGCGTGCGGCAAGCCACGGTGACGGTGGCCGCGGGGTGGTCGGGTCGGTTCTGGGCGCGCACACGTTGTTCAGGGACGGACGCCGAGTTCGTCTGCAAGACCGGGCAGTGCGGGGCGCCTACCGGTGCCAACATCGATTGTGGAAGCACGGGGACTTCGGCGAACCAAGCGACGCTCTTCGAGATCACCGCGGCAGACTTCGGCGGGAACGACAACTTCGATGTGAGCCTCGTCAGTGGCTACAACGTGCCCATGGTGGTGACTCCGAAACTCCCGGCTTCGTCTCCGAGGTGGAGGGTTCTGACGGAGTTTGCGGGCGGTGCTCAGATCATCGAGTCCGTCATGGACGACACCTTCATCTACACCCAGGCGCTGGCGACCGGCGTGTCAGGTACCACCAAGCCGATGTTCCCGGGTATTTGGACCGGTACTGTCATGGATGGCGCGCTTCAGTGGAACAACACGGGTCCCGTGTGCCAGGTGTCAGGCTGTAAGAGTGACTTGAACGAAACTTGCCCGTCCGTGCTGCAGATCCTCGACGGCGCCGGCGGGAGCGGCGGAACGTCGAACGTCATCGGGTGCGACGCGCCGGCCAACGCGTGCGATTCGATGTCGTCGTCGTGCAACGACGACATCGACTACTACCAGTGCCAGAACAACGGGGGTGAAGAGGACTTGTTCAGCGACAAGTTGGTGCTGCAGTCGCCCAACGCCGAGTCTTTTGTGTGCTTCTCGTCGGATGACTGCCCGCCCGGTACGACCTGCTTGGTGGACCCAACCTTCAAGTCGGGGTTCACGATGCCGAGTGGGACGGGTGTGTGCACACCGGTTCCGCAGAACGGCGGCTGTACTTCTTCGGACGATGACGGCGAGATCTGTCCCGACCGCGACTACCCATTCGTCGAATACCACTGCGAGACGATCACCAACGATGGGGATACGTTTGTCTGCCTTCCGCCGAAGATCACCGGTTTTGGAGACGTGTGGTGGAACGCGGCGAACTGGACCCAAGTC
>JBCCEK010000281.1:0-4891 GCA_039030295.1 Myxococcota bacterium
CGTGCTGACGACATTCAAAGGCAAAGGCCTCATCGGGGATGACCACCCACTCGGGTGCGGCGTGCTCGGCCGGAGCGGCACCCCGGTGGCGAGTTGGGTCATGAACGAAGCAGACCTTCTCGTCGTGTTCGGGGCGAGCTTTAGCAACCACACTGGGATCACCTCTTACAAGCCGATCGTTCAGGTCGACTACGATCCGATGTCACTCGGCCGTTTTCATTCGGTCACGGTGCCGGTCTGGGGCGAGATCGGTATCACAGCGACACAACTACGCGAGCGACTCGGCAAGACGGCTTCCGTGGATCAGCGACCCGACGTTGCGGCTCGGTGGGCGATTTGGCGCGACGAGAAGACCCGCCGGCTCGCCGAAGTCGCAGGCCACGGGGTCCACTCGGCGGCGATCTTTCAAGCGCTCACCAACACGGCCCCCGATGACGCGATCATCGCGGTGGACGTCGGAAACAACACCTATTCGTTTGGCCGGTACTTCGAGTGCAAGCGCCAGTCGGTTCTGATGAGCGGTTACCTCGGGTCGATCGGCTTTGGCTTCCCAGCGGCCATGGGCGCATGGGCCGCGACCCAAGAAGACGACCCTCGCTTCTCCGGTCGCAAAGTGATCGCAGTCACCGGCGACGGTGGCTTCGGTCAGTACATGGGCGAGTACACCACGGCCGTGAAGTACGGCATGGACATCACCCACGTGCTTCTCAACAACAGCGAGCTCGGCAAGATCAGCAAAGAGCAACGGAGCGCCGACTACGACGTGTGGGAGACCTCGCTCCACAACCCTAGCTTCGCGGAGTACGCCGAGCTTTGTGGGGTGTGGGGGCAACGGGTCACCGATGCCGCCGAGCTCGAGGGTGCGCTCTCGAAGGCTCTGGCTCATGATGGCCCGGCCACGGTCGAGATCCTCACCGACGCGCTCCTCGTCTAGGGATGGACACCGAAGCGTTCATTCTGATCGCGTGCTTCGTGTTCGCGTTCGGCCTGGTGTCGAAGCGTCTTGCGACGTCGTCGCTCACCCCGCCGCTGGTGTTCGTCGCTTGTGGCATCGCGTTTGGGCCGTCGGGGCTTGGCTGGCTGCATCTCAACGTCGAGCAGGGCGCGATGCACATTCTCGCAGAGCTGACCCTCATCCTCGTGCTCTTCGGGGACGCGGCTCGGATCGACTGGTTCGCGCTTCGCCGCGAGCTCGGCCTTCCTGTGCGACTCCTCGGCATCGGTCTGCCGTTGACGATCGGGCTTGGCATGGTCGTCGCCAAGCTTGTGTGGCCCATGCTGAGTTGGCTCGAAGCGGCGACCCTCAGCGCGGTCCTGGCGCCAACCGATGCCGCACTCGGACAGGCAGTCGTCAGCGATCCGGGGGTGCCGACACGCGTCCGGCAAGCCCTGAACGTCGAGAGCGGGCTCAACGACGGCATCGCGCTGCCGGCGGTCCTCGTCCTCGCGACGTTCGCCAGCATGCAGGCCGAGCCTGGCGCCGCCCGCGAACTCGCGCAGTTTGCCGGGCTCCAAGTGACGCTCGGGCCTGCGGTCGGCTTCCTGGTGGCTTGGATTGGGAACCGGCTCTTGCGGTTGGCAGTCGAGAGACACTCGATCGAACCGACTTTCGAGCGACTCACGGGCGTCGCGCTCGCGCTCCTCGCGTTTGCCTGCGCCGAGCACGTTGGTGGGAACGGCTTCATCGCGGCCTTCGTCGCCGGCCTGACGCTCGGGCAACTCACGCGCGGGCGCTGCGACTATCTCTACGAGTTCCTCGAAGCGGAGGGGCAGCTTCTGATGCTGCTCGTGTTCTTGGCCTTTGGGTCGAGCTTTGCGGCCCCGGCCCTCGAAGGGCTCTCCTGGGCGAGCGTCGCCTATGCGGTGCTGAGTCTCACATTGATTCGGATGCTTCCCGTGGCCTTGTCACTGATCGGCACCGGGCTCCGGTGGCCGACAGTGCTGTTTCTCGGGTGGTTCGGTCCGCGTGGGCTTGCTTCGATTCTGTTCGGGATCCTGATCGTCGACCAACTCGAGCTCACGCACGAAGCCCTGATCTTCAACGTCGTGATGCTGACCGTGTTGTTCAGCGTCGTGGCGCACGGGGTCACCGCTTCGCCCTTCGCGCGCCGGTACGCCCGGATGGCCGAGGACGCAGAGCATTGTCCCGCGGAACACCAACCCGTGATGAGCCACCCCCTTCGGATGAAGGTCGAGGCAGACGGCCAGCGTGGCTAGCCAACGCGACTAACGAGGCGGAGCGCGCCGCGTACACCCCTTGCGAGAACCCCTCCAACCATGATGGGATCGACGAATGACAGTTGCCCAAGTCCGAACCAAGAAGAAAGTGCCAGTCGCCAGATGGAGCGAGCTCGGCGATCGGGATCCCACGTATGCTCTCGTCGCGGGCGTCGATCTCGTGGTCGTCCGCTACGACGATCAAGTGTCTGTGCTCTACGGCCGGTGTCAGCACCGCGGTGCGCTGATGTCCGACGCCACCATCGAGGGCGACAACATCGTGTGCGGCCTTCACCAGTGGGACTACCGCTACGACACCGGCGTCAGCGCGTACAACAACACCGAGATCCTTCAGAAGTTCCACGCTTGGATCGACACCGACGGCGATCACGTACTCGTCGACGAAGAAGAGATTCGGCTCTGGTCGATCGATTCGCCGCAGCCCTACGCGCGCGATGAGTACTTGGGCCTCTACGCCGACGTGCATGGCGCGCCTGAGGAGCCGTTCAACAACTACATTCAGGAGCTCTCACGACATGGGCTCGACAACGTCGGCCACGACGGGCCGGTTTCTGCGATGGGAGTACCTCGCCAAGAGCTTCCATCTTGGGACGATGTCCTTCTGTTGGCCGCTCAGCTTGCACGGTCGCCGCAGCATACGGACGCGCCCGTCGAATCGGACGTCGTGATCGGCCCCCAAGCCGACAAGCCCCTCAAACTCGAGATCCCATTGTTCGTGAGCGACATGAGCTTTGGGGCCCTGAGCCAAGAGGCGAAAGTGGCACTGGCCATGGGTGCCGAGCTGGCCGGCACCGGCATCTGCTCGGGGGAGGGAGGCATGCTCCCCGAGGAACAAGCGGCCAACTCGCGTTACTTCTACGAGCTCGCGTCCGGTCGTTTTGGCTGGGACATCGCAAAGACGACCCAAACGCAGGCCTTCCACTTCAAGGCAGGGCAAGGGGCCAAGACGGGGATCGGTGGCCATCTCCCCGGTAGCAAGGTGACGGAGAAGATCGCATCGGTGCGAGGACTCGAGGTCGGCGAGGCTGCGATCAGCCCTGCGTGCTTCGAGGACTTCCACGGCCCCGACGACTTCCGAAAGCTCGCCGACCAAGTGCGGGAAGCCACCGGTGGGATCCCGATCGGGTTCAAGATGAGCGCACAGCACATCGAGGCCGACCTCGACTTCGCGCTCGAGGCCGGGGCCGAGTACATCATCCTCGATGGTCGGGGCGGTGCCACGGGCGCAGCCCCCAACATCTTCAAGAACAACATCTCCGTGCCGACGATGGTCGCCCTCGCGAGGGCTCGCCGACACCTCGACGAGCGGGGCCACGACCATGTCTCTCTGATCATCACCGGAGGCCTTCGCACCGAGAGCGACTTCGTGAAGGCCCTCGCACTCGGTGCGGACGCCATCGCCATCGCGAACTCGGCGATTCAGGCGATCGGCTGCCTCGGGATGCGGGCATGCCACACCAACAACTGCCCTGTTGGCATCGCCACGCAGAAGCAGAACCTTCGCGACCGCCTCGACGTCCAAAAGTCCGCGCGGCAACTTCACAACTACCTGACTTCGACCGTCGAGTTGATGAAGGTGCTCGCGCGGGGCTGCGGTCACACCCACTTGAACGGGTTTGTAGTCGACGATCTGACCACGTGGAACCGCGACATCGCCCGGCTGACCGGCATCCACTATGCGGGAGTTCTTCCGGCATGAGCTGGAAGCCGCTCGGCGCCGTGCTTCCGGGGACGCTTGCGGAGGCGCGCGTGGAGCTCCACTGGGCGGCGCAGCTCGTGAGCGCTGCCGGGACGTGCCTGCTGCCTGCGGCCCGCGATTTCGGTCATACCAACCTTTCCTGGCTCAAAGCGCTTGGTGTGCTGGCGGGGCATCCGGTCGGTGAGTCGGGCCTTTGCGCTGCGTTGGTGTTCGAATCGCTCGAGCTCGTGGTTCTCGACGGCGAACGCGAACGCGAATCCCTCAGCCTCGCCGGCCACACCCTCGAGGAGGCCGTCCACTGGCTTGCGGAGGTGTTGGGGGCGCCCCTCTCATTGCCCGAACACGACATGCCCGATCACGCCGTGGGTAGGGGAGCCGCGTTTTCGAGCGCTCACGCCGACCAGCGTCGCGAGCTTGCTGCGTGGTTCGACGACGCATCGCGGGTCATCGGTGCGATCGTCGTCGATGAAGACGACGCTGCACCTGTGCGCGTTTGGCCCCACCACTTTGACGTCGCGAGTCTGATCACCTTCGACGAATCGACCGACCCCGAAGCGGCGAGAAGCATCGGCATCGGCTTCTCGCCTGGAGATGGGTCGTACGACCAGCCCTACTTCTACGTTAATCCTTGGCCGTATCCAGAGTCGTCCAAGCTGCCCGCGCTCGAAGCGGGCGCGCATTGGCACACAGAGGGGTGGACCGGTGCGGTGTTGAATGCCGAGGCGGTGATCTCGGTCTTGCACCACGATCAACACGACTACGTGGCCAATGCCCTCGAAGAGGCCGTCGACGCGGGCCGTCGCCTCCTCGACGTCTAGACCGCTCTCACCTGAGACTGATCGGCTGCGACTTGTCCTCGAAGCCGCTCGCGGCGTTGCTCACCGCTTGAAATAGCGTTGCTATTCCTGCGGGTTCCCGCCTTGCGAGCGACTCCGAGTCCTGCGTCTCGCTCGC
>JBCCEK010000282.1:0-4879 GCA_039030295.1 Myxococcota bacterium
GCACGGGCGGTTTCGAACCGCCGACCCCTACCGTGTCAAGGTAGTGCTCTACCACTGAGCTACGTGCCTGCTTTGAACGCCACCCTGCGGTGGAAGCGGCGGTTTAACGCTGACCCCGAGGGGTGTCAACCCTTGGTTTGCGCGCGTGAAACGGCGCGTCACCGTCGCGTCGAAAGCCGCACACGCGGCGTCGTGATGGCCGAAAGAGCTGGGCTTTGCGCTTTTGGAGGGGCGCTGATAAGTCGAGCGTTCGATGAGTGTCGACCCAGGCGATGACAAGCCTTCCTTGAGGCCGCTCCCCTCGGTCGGGATGGCGTTGCTACCGAACGAGCTTCGCGCGCGCCGCGTTCGTCGTTGGGTCGCTTCAGGCGCGGTCGCCACGGTGTTCGTGACATTCGTCGGCGTGTGGGTGGTCCGGAGCCTTCTGTCGGCCGAGCCGGAAGCAAACGCAGCCGAACCCGCAACCGAGCTCGGCGCGGTCTCGCCGGACCCGGCACTGGTCGCGGTCGCCGCCGAACCCGAACCGGTAGACGCCCTCAGCCCCGAAGAACGCCTCGCCCTTCAGCGCTCGAGTCCGAACGCACGGTACGAAACCACATTCGGGGGTGTGCCGAGCTTCCGAGGCGCGCTCCTCAACGCAGGGCTTGAAGCCGAGGAGTGCAACCAGGTGGAGCAGGCACTCAAGCACATCGTCGATTTCCGTCGGTGCAGGCCCGAGCACAAACTGGTCGTCGAGCGGGATGACGAAGGTGGGCTGAAGAGCTTCGAGTACCACCCCTCTGCGACGGAGTTCGTGGCGGTGTCTCGAGGTGCGGACGGAGAGTTCCGTGCCGAACAGATTCGCATCAAGGTCGAGCGCACCCCGATCGCCCGGGCCACGTCCGTGCAAACCTCCATCGGCGATGGGTTGGTCGAACTCGGGCTTCCGGCCGGGCTCGCGGCCTTCTTTACCGAAGCATTCGAGGGGCGGATCAACTTCCCGCTCCAAGCACGCAAGGGCGACGTCTTTCGCATCCTGGTTGACGAAGAACGGGTGGACGGGGAGTTCCTACGATACGGCCGCGTGCACGCGGTCGAATACAACGGCCAAAAGACCGGGAAACAACAGGCGTTTTTCTACGAGGCACCGAACGTTCAGGCCCAGTTCTACGACGATACGGGACGCGCGATGCAAGGCGGCTGGCTTCGGACGCCTCTCCGCTACGATCGCTTGTCATCACGGTTCAACCCCCGCCGTTTTCATCCGATCCTCAAGCGCATCATGCCGCACCTCGGTGTCGACTACGCAGCAAGCACCGGCACACCGGTCTGGGCAGCAGCCGACGGCCGCGTGACCTTCGCCGGCCGAAAGGGACCGAGCGGGAACTTGGTTGTGATCCGCCACGCGGGTGGGTTCGAGACACTCTACGCCCACCTTCACCGAATCAAGGCCGGCATCCGCCCGGGCACTCAGGTCAAGCAACGCGACCTGATCGGGTTCGTCGGATCGACCGGCCGTTCCACCGGACCACATCTACACTTCGGCCTCAAGAAGCACGCGCGCTACCTCGACCCTGCGGCCGAGCTGAACGGGCCCGGCCGACGCCTTCCGCCTCGCGAACTCGTCGCATTCAAGGAAGTCATGGCCGAAAGCCAGGGGCAGCTCACGGCGATCCCGGACGCCCCCGCACTCGTCGCAAGCGATGACGAGCCGCTCGTCGAACAGGTCGACGAAATCATGGACTGAGAGGTAGGCCGGGAGTAGGCTCGGCGCGGTGAGCAGCCGAACCGACGCGTTCGAACGGTTGACGGTTCTCCTGGCACTCTTGTTCCTCGTAGGGGGAATCGGTCTCGCGGGCTTGTGGGATCCATGGGAAGTCGACGTGGCCGAAGTCGCACGGACGCTACCCGACCGGCCTGACTCCAAGGAAGTGGCCGCGCTGCACGCGTGGCTCGTTCGTCTCTCGTTTCATACGCTCGGTACCCACGCGTGGACCAGCAGGCTACCCGGCGTGCTCGCGGCTCTAGCCGCGTGCGGGCTCGTCTTCGCTTGGGTAGGTCGCGATATCGGCGTTCGAGCCGGGCGCGCGTCTGTCGTGGTTCTCGCCACATCGGTGATGTTCGTCTTGCAGGCGCGGCTTGTCCTCGGCGACACCGTGGCGGTGGTCGCACAAGCATGGGTTGGGTTCGCAGCGTTTCGGGTTTGCTCCCCGAGGGTAACCGGCGGACGCTCGAAGCTTGCGGCGACCACGTTGCTCCTCGCGACGGGGCTTCTCGTCAGCACTTGGGCAAGCGGCGTGCTCCTCGGCCCCCTGCCCCCCCTACTTGCCGCGGCCGCGTGGTCCTGGCTGCCGGCCGAGGCCCCGGCGACGCCCCGTTCGCCAACAGGCCGATGGCTCGTCTCGATCGCCAGCGTCGGCCTCGGATTCGGAGTCGTGCGCGCCGTCCGCACGGACGCCACCGGTTTTAGTTTCTGGTTGGGGGGCGGCGCGCTTGGGGTGAACCCGCCGACGTTCGACGCAGCGCTCGAAGTGTTGTTCCACGGCTTCGCACCATGGAGCGCCGTCTTCCCAGTGGCACTCGTCGTGATGCTCACCCCGACGAAGGGTCGGGCTCCGCGGGTCCAGAACCTGGCTTGGCTCTGGGCGATGTGGGTGGCGTTCAATTATGTAGCGTGGACGCTCTACCGGTCTCGGTACGGCATTCCGTCGTTCATCGCCATCGTTCCGATGAGCGGCGTCGTCGGCCTATGGCTCTCGGAGGTGACCCAACGCTCTCGTCCGCGACGGGCCTCGGCCATCGCGGTGGCACTCTTCGCGGGCCTTCTCATCCGCGACTTCGTGCTGTACCCCGAAAGCGCGATCCGCGGCCTGCCCACTACAGACGTCGGTCTCGCTGACGTGGTCGGCGCCGGCCTTGCGTGGTCTATGGTCTTCGGTGCGTTCGCCGCCGCGTTGCTGATCGTCTTGTGGGGTAGCGTCGACGCGAATCGACGCGATGACCGACGGCGATGGGCTGGGACTGCCCTCTCGTGGGTGCTCTTGAGTGCGGTCGCCGTCTCGGCATTCGTCGTGCTCGACCTTCAGCCGTCACTCAGCCGCGCCCTTTCCTCGAAAGCGCTCTACGACGCCTACGAGGAGCTCGACGAGGGTCGCCAAAGTCCACTGGTCTCCTATCGGTTGTCCCCAAAGGGCGCCCGCTACTACACCGACACCCCGGTCATCGAGGTCGACGCAAGGCGCGATCTTGTCGACTACCTCGCCCAACCGGGACAACGGTGGGCCGTGTTGCCTGAAGCGGAGCTTCCCAGGGTCAACAAGGCCTATCGTGAGAAGACCGGCAGACACCTTTTCGTCGCAGACGATTCGAGTACCCGCCGTATCCTCGTCGCCAGCGAACCGATCGAGGGTCATGAGAACCTCAACTTCGTCGCCCGATACATCCAATCAGAACTGCCTCAGATCGGGAACCGGGTCGACGCCAACTTCGACGATCGCGTCGCGCTTCGGTCACTGTCAGTCGAACTCCCGCACGGCGACTTCGTGAAACCAGGCGAACGGTTCTCGTTGACGTGGGTCTGGGAGGCGATCGGCGCCCGCCCCACGGGCTTCGAGTTCTTCGTTCATGTCGATGGATTCGATCGCCGCATCAATGGCGACCACAAGCCAGTCCAGGGTCGCTACCCATTTCGCTACTGGACCCGTGGAGACTTCATCATCGACACGCAAACACTCACGGTCCCACTCACCTTTTCTGCCGGCGACTACGGGATCTATGTCGGCCTCTTCAAAGGTGACCGGCGTCTCGAGGTCAGGTCCGCCAACGACGACGCGAGCGACGACCGGGTGCGCGCGGGAACGCTAAGGGTCCGCTGATTCGGTCCGGGGGTCGAAGATTGAGGCTGCCAGATCGAGGCCGCCCCCGAACGCGGACGCCGGGGCTTCAAGCGAAGCTCGAGACTCAGACTCTGCGGCCTCCTCAGGCGGATCCGTAGGCGCTGCGTCGGAGGGGGCGCCCCACCCAAAGACGGTTCGGCGAACGTCCTCGGCGCGACCGACCGGCAGCCTTTTCGTGGGTGTCGACTCGGGTCCGGGCCCGGCCGTGCCCACGGGAACGCCCACCAACGTGCGCTGATCGAGCAGATAGGCCGCGTCGGCGCGAAGACATCGCATGCTTTGCCGGAGGTGCCGTCGTTCCTCCGAGCGCAGGGCGTCGAAGGCGATCCCCATCCCGATGGTCGAGCTCCCAGCGGTCTTGGGTTCGAGCTCGACGCGGCACACCCGGCCGGCGACACACAGCGGCTCCTCCCAGTCGGGGGGGTAGAAAGTCAGCGTGACGTCGCTCCCCACTTCCAGAAGCAACTCGGTCTCTACCCATAGGCCATCCTCGCTTACATCGGTCACACGATGAACGATCACCTCTCCCCAGACGTCGGAGTAGATTCCGCACTCGAGATCGATGAGACGACGGACCGCCCCTCGCGCCTCCCGTTTGGCCCCGAACTGGCGCAAAGCCATGCCTCGCTTGTAAGCGACCGCCAACGAATTCCGCAAGTTACGCGGGCAACTCGACCAAGGCATCGGGCTCGAGCACGTAGCGCGTTTGATCCCATCGACCAGGCGTGGCCGCCGCGTTGTCGCGACCGATGTCGAAGAGCCAGAGGCCTTCGCGACCCAAATGGGTGGTACTCCCGGCGCAGAACATCGGAAGAGGCGACTCCGGAACGCACACGTGATAGCGCCGGTGCACGTGCCCGTGAACCAAGGCGCCACGCCGAATCGCACGGGTGACTTCGAGGAAAGCATCGGCATTTTCGAGACCATGGCTCGGTCGATCGGGTTCGCCGTTCTCGAGTCGTGGGGCATAGTGTGTCGCAAGGAACACAAACCGGTCGGCTAGC
>JBCCEK010000283.1:0-4876 GCA_039030295.1 Myxococcota bacterium
GAGTCAGATCCGCGTCCAGGAAGTCATCAACTACGCGACATACAACCAACCCGAAACCGTGTTCGACATCATGGGGTTCGGGAAGCCGATGGACCACACGCCCGTTCTCCTGATGCCTGGCATGCTTTCGTTTGCTTGGGGCGGCACGTTGCGGCTTCTGGCCGAAGGCCTGGGGATCACGCTGGAGGAGATTCGCGAAGTGCACGAACGCAAACCGGCAATCAAGGCCCTCCAGGTCGGGCCGTACGAGGTCGAAGAGGGCACAGTCGCGGCGCTCCGTTTTGAGGTCCAGGGCATGGTTGACGGCCAAGCAGCCCTGATCGTGGAGCACGTGACTCGCCTCGACGACGACCTCGCCCCCGAATGGCCGAAGAGTGATGGCGCGTATCGTGTGATCATCGAAGGCGTGCCAAGCATGAAGCTCGACTACGAGTTCGCCGACGAGCACGGCGATCATGCCGTCGGCGGCGTGCTACTCACGGCGACGCGCATCGTCAACGCGATCCCCGCAGTCTGCGCCGCGCCCACGGGGTTGCTCTCCGCGCTCGATATCCCGATGGTCACCGGCAAGGGGCTCTACAAGCCCGCCACTTGAGTCAACCCTCTCGAGCGAGGCCCCGTCGGGGCTTGGCGCGCAAGAGGAAGGGTTCGAACTTGCCCTGCAGGTGAAGCCGGCCGTCCGCATCGATCGTGAACGTTCGAGTGGCCTCGAGCGCCTGCAACAGTCGCTGCTCCTGATCCATGACGGGCGGCGGACAGAGCATCCGGGTCAGCGCCAACTTCCCGAATCGAAGCGATCCGCCCTCGACCTCCGCGGCCCCGGTGAAGTGGTTGCAACCCGTGCGACCCGACACGCGACCTCCCTCATCGAGCCGAAACATCGCCGGGGTATCGGGCAGAATCGGCCGGCCCACGATGTCTTCAATCACCCAGTCGCAGCCGATGAGCCGAGGCGGGTCAGGTGAGAGCGGTTCGTTTGACATGCCGAATCCCTTCGCAACGCTTCTACTGCTGACGAAGCCGGGCAGCAAACTCGATGCGGCATCGACACTGGCGGTTGTAGCCCTAAGACGACGGAACACGTTGGGAGGACAGACATGAAAGAGATCCCCGAAACCCACGCTGACATCCTCGACAAGCCCGCGTTCGCGCACTTGTCGACCATCATGGCAGACGGGTCACCCCACACCGCCCCGGTCTGGATCGACACAGACGGCGGCCACATCGTCGTCAACTCAGCCGAAGGCCGACTCAAAGACCGCAACATCCGCCGCGACCCGCGAGTCTCGCTGTCGCTGACCGATCCGGACAACCCCTACCGCTCCTTGGCGATTCGCGGCAAGGTCACGAAGATCACGACTGAGGGTGCGGACGGCCACATCGACAAGTTGGCCAAGAAGTACATGGGGGTCGACGAGTACCCGTACCGTTCAGCCACCGAGGTTCGCGTGATGTACTACATCGAGCCGGAACGCATCGGCGCCACCCCGTGAGGCGCACCTAGCGTCGCTCGAGTTCCGCCCAGAACACCCCGCGAAAATTGCCTGGCTCGAACCCGGTGGCTTGGTCGTCAGGATAAAGCGCATCAATGCGTGCTTGGACGTCGGGCGCGATCGACGTGCCATGACACGTCACGCACATCGGCCCGAGATAGATCGGTTCCATGTAGCCGATCTTGTCTTCGTCGAGTGCGATCACCTTGGGGCTCATATTCTCCGGATGATCGAGATAGGCTTGGAGCAGCGGCTTCATCCAAAACTTGGGTTCGTTATCCGGGTTCCGGAGCTTGTGACTCGTGCGGCCGACCTTGATCGTCTGCGAGCTCGCCCCACGAGTGACCGATGGCGCTACTACTTGGCAAGCCGTCACGGCTTCGACAGGCCCCTCCGCGAGGCCTGTCGCAAGCGCCTTCTTGAGGTTCTTTTTGAGTGGCTGGACCGCGGCGGCGCCCTGTTCGGCCCAGTACGACTCGTTGATCCGCGTCCGGTCGCAGCCGATGCAGAACCACGTTAGCCAGATGGCGAGGACAACCCGCAACATGAATCGGTGTTGCATCAGTCGGGCGAACCGATCAAGCCGGCACCGTTGCGCCGGGGTGGCGCGCCATCTTCGTCGGACGTATAGAGAGCGCGGATGCGAATCGCGGAGTTGTACGCAGCCGGGGGCAAGCCCGTACTTTCGCTCGAGTTCTTCACGCCGAAGACCGACTCGGGGCGCCAGGCTTTGTTTCGAGCCATCAAGCGGTTGACGACCATCGACCCTGGCTTCGTATCGATCACATGCGGAGCGGCCGGTACGACGCGGGAACGCACGGCCGACCTCGCGATCGACATCGAGGGGGAGTTCGGCGTCACCACGATGGCTCACCTCGTCTGCACGGGTACGACCCAGCAAGAGCTGAGAGAGACGCTTCGGTACATGAGCGACAACGGCATTACCAACGTCCTCGCCCTCCGTGGCGACCCCCCACGAGGGGCCACCAACTGGGAGCCCGTCGAGGGCGGGTTCGGCCATGCGAACGAACTGGCGTCGTTCGTCCGAAGCCAGTTCGACTTGGGGATCGGCGGGGCTTGCTACCCGGAGAAGCACCACGAGGCCCCGAGCCTCGAGGTCGACATCGATCACCTCGTCACCAAGGTCCGAGCAGGTGCGGAGTTCCTGATCACGCAGCTGTTCTTTGACAACGACCGATATCGTGCGTTCGTCGAAGCGACACGTGCACGCGGGATCGACGTCCCGATCGTCCCGGGGGTGATGCCTGTCCTCAATCTCGCCAATCTCCAGCGCATCTCCGCACTCTCGCCCGGCACAACTGTCCCCGCCGCGCTCGAGGAGGCGCTTCGAGACGCCGGCGACGACGACGAGGCTGCGCTCGAAGCTGGCGTCGAGTTCGCTGCGGCCCAGTGTCGCGACCTCATCGCGCACGGCGCGCCAGGAATCCACTTCTATACGCTCAACCGGTCGAAGGCGACGTTGCAAACGGTCGCACGAATCGGCCTATGAGGAGCCCGGGGGCGCGACGTCAGGTGGGTTCGCCGTCGTGAAGCTGCACGTAGCGGAAGAACTCCCGACGGGTCTGCGGGCCATGCTTGCGGTAGCTTGGGCGTCGGAGCGCTGGGCTTTCCTCGATCGCAGCTTTAGCGAGTGACACATCGTCATCCGAGATGGCACATCGCGTCGCGTCGACGTCGATGCCGTACACCTGTGCCGCGTTGAGGCCCAAGATCTTCGCGCGAACCTCGTCGGTGATCGCCGGATACCCGAACTCCTCCTGCATGCTCTCGGGGATCTGGAAGGTACGAAAAGCAGTGATCTGGTCTTGCGGCGAGCCGTACCAGATCGAGTCGGTACCCCAGAGGATTCGGTCCTCGCCGAGATGGACCAGGAGCTTGCCAAGGACGTGCGCCGCCTGGGTCGGCCTCGTGATCAGGAAACGCCAGGTACTGCCGAGCTCCGCGTACACATTCCCGTCTTGCCCGATGTCGTTGTCGAGAACGGCACGCACGAGGGTGTCGACCCCCTGCTGGCTGGCCGGATTGTACGGCCCCTCTTGCACCGCAATCTCGTACCCCGAGTGGTAGACGAGGAAGTTCACGTCGGGAAACACCGGCGCCACGTTTCCGATGTCTTCCGGCGTGGTCGTCGGGTCGAGACCGAAGAACGATAGGCCTTTGTGGGCGCATATCAACTTGACGTCGAGCTCGCGGGCCTTCTCGATGAACGGGATGCCGACGGCCTCGTCATCGAGCCGCCAGCGTCCAAACTGCGTGTACACTTTCCACGCTGCGATGTCCTGCTCTTCCTTGAGGGCCTGCATCCCTTCGAGCTGCTCGGGCCCGCGGTCGGGCACGACGATGCCATGAATGATCAAGCGTTCGGAGTCGGCCAGGCGGTTGACGATCTCGCGCGTCGCCGCCGCTTCTTCGGTTTCAAGTGGATTGTCGCCGGGCACCGCCGGCACTTGGGAAAGCACGGCAATGCTCGTGTCGCTGTTGACGAACAGTTCGCGAATGTAGTGATCGGCGTCGAAGCAGTCGACGAAGTCGGCCTCCCCGCACTCAGACTGGGGAAACGTGTCGAGCGAACCTTCGAACCCGCCCCCCTCCCGCCAAGCGCCGTTCGGGTTCACATGGTGCGTCTGCACGTCAAAGATGAACTCGCTGCCCTCGAGCGGCGCGCACGCACCCGGGTCGTCCATCATGCCGGCGTCGACATCGAAGCCGGCGGAGCCCCCTGCCCCGCCAGGCTCGCTTGACGAACAGCCGTACACTTGATTGATGACGCAGAGGGCCGTGGCCGAGCCCATGGTGCTCGCAACGAAGTCACGTCGAGAAAGTCCGAGGTACCGAGATTTCTCCTCGACGAGCTTGGCGAACGTTTCTTCCGCAACGCGATCTCGTTTTTCGACCGGCCTCGGGGCGACTTCTCCGTTCGATCCGGTCCGGAACGGAATCGGAGACTCGATCGGCGGTTCGTCCGCGCTCTTCTTCATAGGCATAGGATACCGCGAACAGCATCCGAACACGACCATCGTGTCGCCTGGAGGCACCGCGTCTTGCGAGGTACCCGACTGAAGAGGCCACTTGCGCTCTGGTGCGTTTTCGGCATTAACCGGTGTCAAACCATGACCCTCAACTCAACCCTGGCGCCCGCGAATCGGCAGCAGTCCTTTCCCGCCGGCTGGTTCCTCGTGTGCTTTTCCGACGAGCTGGCCCCTGGACAGGTGAAGTCGCTTCAGTGGATGGGGCTCGAAGTGGTCGCCTTTCGCACCGAGGCGGGGCGCCCTTGCCTGAGTGATGCGTTCTGCCCCCACATGGGTGCGCACTTCGGGCACGGGGGAACCATCGAGGGCGAGACGTTGCGATGCCCGTTCCAC
>JBCCEK010000284.1:0-4750 GCA_039030295.1 Myxococcota bacterium
AGGTCGTCGAGGCTGTCGCGCAGCGCCGCGAGATCCTCCGAGGTGAGCCGATAAACCTCCGTGCGTCCTGCCCCAGTGCTCGTCGACGACTCTTCCTCGGCGAAGATGGGAAAGAACGGTGCATAGTTCGAGACGGTGTAGTTGTAGTCTCGCTCGAACAACGAGATCGAAAGCCGGTCGTCCGGAAACGTCTCGGAGACGATCGCGTTGAGCTCGGAGAGGTCTTCCAACGCCCTTTCGCTGTCCTGAGGCAGCGAGCCGAGCAACGTGTCGGTCCCCCATAGGGGCCGAGTCGCCTCCAGGCCGCGCGCGTTCCTGGGCTGCCCATTCAACAGCGTGGCCGGAAAGAGCGGGCCACTGTCCGCCAGCAAATAGCTGCGATCGGCGCCGGCAATGCCGTTGCGAATGAACGGGTAGTTGCTGAGTGAGCCGACCCCGCCTGCACTACAGCCACCAACCATCATCCTCGGAACTTCCGGGAACATTCGGTTGAGCTCCTCGATGACGATGAGCATGTTCTGATGGCCCATGTGGTGGAATTCGACGTCGGGGCCTTCGCCCTCAGGGTCGACGTACGTATGCACCCGGCTTCCGAGATAGGTGTCGCCGGTGCAGTAAGGCACGAACACTCGGTTCCAATCACCCATGGGATTGATGTCCGTGTTCGACGAGAGGAGCGGATACGCGAGCTCGACCGGAACGTTGCCATCGACGACACCCAGCGGCTCCGTGGCAGCCGACAGCGGTGCGAGTTCCTCAATGCGAAGATAGACGGCCGGATAGTCGTCGCGAATGCACGTTTCGCCGGGCGGCCCCGTGATGCAGTCGGTGTTGAACGGGCGTCCGTTCGCGCAGCCGTCGTAGTCACCGCAAGCACCCCCACCCTCGAGGAACATCACGACGTTGCTGGAAGTCTCGGAGAAGTTAACGAAGAACTTATATTGCGACCCGTTGGCGCACACGGCGCCCTCTGGCTCGAACTTCAGCCATTCGCCAAACGCCGCCGGGACGAACGGGTCGTCGGGCGTTCCGTCACCGGGAGCGGCGTCATCGCTGCACGCGACGCCAAACAACGCGAGAACCAACGAAACGACGGACGAGGAGAGAACTCTTCGAGAGAAGGAAGCCATGGGTGCCTTTCAGAGCGAACGGGAGGCCCACCTTACGACGATCGCCGGCCGCGCTGCAAGGTTCTCCCTGAGAGACGAGATCCATCGGAACGGGCAGTCGAACGGCATCTCGACGTTCGACCGTGCGTCGTAGACACGCGCGGCCCGGGGCAGAGGGCAGTATTGAACAATTGCGTATTGAGTCCCGCGACGAACTGAGTTGATATGGGGCCGAACGCGCCCTCCCTCATCAGATACAGGCATCCGCATCCATGCCCGGTAACACAATGCTCGACGAGAACAGGCCTGCGGTAGAGCGAGACTCGACCGACTTCCGTGACGAGATCTATCGCCCCGCCTTGCGAACACTACCGACGACCCTGCTTCCGGATGTCGGCTGCATCACCTTGCGCAACCAACGGAAGGAAGGATCGTGCACGGGTTTCGGGCTTGCGGCGATGATCAACTACCTCAACCAGAAACGTGGAATCACCGAGCCGGTGAGTGCCCGCATGCTTTATGAGATGGCGAAGCGGTACGACCGATGGCCCGGCACCACCGAAGAGGGTTCGAGCGCACGAGGTGCGATGAAAGGCTGGCACAAGCACGGGGTATGCTCGGAAACAGCGTGGGAGGACCGGGCGGGAAAGAAGGCCTACCTTTCGAAGAAGCGACAGGAGGACGCGCTTCGTTTCCCTCTCGGCGCGTACTACAGGGTGCTCCCGAGGCGTTCGGACCTCCACGCCGCACTCACCGAGACAGGAGCCGTGTTCGCAAGCGCCGGCGTTCACGCGGGTTGGGAGGCGGTGACGAAGGGCGGCGTCATCCGGTACCCGCGCAGGGGGGTCGACGGCGGGCATGCCTTCTGCATTCTTGGCTATACCGAGGAAGGCTTCCTGATCCAGAACTCATGGGGCGAGGCCTGGGGCGGGATCACCGTCAATCGCGTGCGCTATCCCGGGATGGCCCTTTGGCGATACGAAGACTTCGATGTGAACCTCTGGGATGCGTGGGTCGCGCGCTTGGCGCTGCCCGTGGACACACTCCAGGGCCTCTCGGGGATCTCGATCGAGCACAATGCCCAAGGCGTCGAGCGCGTCGAAAAGGGCCCCGCACAACACGTGATCTCAGGCCACTACGTACACGTGGACGATGGCGTGTTTCGCACGACCGGCAACTACCCCTCCGACCTCGGCAGTGCGACCGAGATGCTGGACGACGCGATCAGCGAAACCTCCGGAACCTCCCCGGGCCAGATCCTCCTCTACGCTCACGGAGGCCTCAACTCCGTGAAGGGCGCTGCGAAACGGGTCGCTGCCTGGCGACCGGTGTTCGAGAAGAACGGTGTGTGGGAGATCCACTTCATATGGGAGACCGGGTTCGTCGAAACGTTGACCGACGTACTCTTTGGAAAGCGGGAACTGGTTTCTAGGCGCGTAGGTGGCGACGGGGAATGGGTCGACCGCATCATCGAACGGGCGACCCAACGACCAGGCCACGCGCTCTGGAAGGAGATTCAAGACGATGCCCGCCGCGCTTTTCTAGCCCGAGGCGCGGGCACAGCCTTTATCAAAGCGCTTCGTGAGAAGCTCGTCCGGGTGCCGAGGTCCAAACGACCGACCCTCCACCTTGCCGGCCACAGCGCGGGCGCCGTTTGGCTCGGACACTTGCTGGATCGATGGGAGGGCATCGGTGCCCCCCCCATCTCGACGCTTCAGTTGCTCGCTCCCGCATGCACGGTCGAGTTCTTCCACAAGCAGCTCGAGCCACACGTCGAGGGCAAGCGGCTCCGCACCCTGGTCCACTACCTCCTGGACGAAGAGACCGAGCGCGCGGACGATGTTGCGATGATTTACCGTAAGTCGTTGCTCTACCTGGTGTCCCGAGCCTACCAGGACAAGAGCGAGGTCGTTCCGATCATGGGGCTCGAAGAGCACTGGTCCGAAGTCGATCCGGTGGCTGGGGTCACGTCATTTGTGACTGGGGCGGACCCAGACAAGACGCAGAGCAAAACGCACGGCGATTTCGACAACGACCCCACCACCATGAACCAAGTGTTGCGCACCGTCATCGGCCGCAGGCCGACGCTTCCTTTCGAGAGCGCGGACCTCCCCGACTGAGCGCAACCCGGGCTAGCGCTCGACCGCCACGCCCTTCCAGAAGGCTACGTGGTCCTTGATGTTCGCCGCGGCGTCTTTGGTTTCGGGGTAGAACCAGGCGGCGTTTTCGTTGCGCTTGCCGTCGACGACGACGTGGTAGTAGTTGGCGACTCCCTTCCACGGGCAAACGCTTGTGTGATCGCTCGCCTCGAAGAACTCTTTCGAGAGCGCGCCCGGAGGGAAGTAAACGTTCCCCTCGACGACTTCGAAGTCGTTGGACTCCGCGAGCACCTTGCCTTCCCAAACCGCCTTTGCCATCGCGCCTCCTGTCCCACGTCTGTAGAGCGCGGGTGCACGCCGTCGAGTCCCCAGAGCACACCCGAAGACCGAGCATCGCGATGAGGGACGGCACGGTGACTAGCTGGGATTGGGCGGGTGACTCGGGTGCTGCGTCTGAGAGACCTGCGCGTCGACCCGCCGCACTTCGACTTCGTGGCCCATCAAGATCGCCATGCCGCTGACGGGTTCGAGGTGATCGTGGCCGCCGGGGATGACCTCGTTGATATTCGCGCCCGGCAAGGCCGCCGCACGTTTCACCGCCGCGCCCTCGTGTCCCCAGCCGTGCGGAACGGCGATCACGCCGCGTCGCATCTCGTCGGAGAGCCGCGCCCGGAGCCGAATCGACACTGGCCCCGTTCCGACCTCAACCTCATCGCCTTCGGAGATCGAAAGCGCCTGCGCGTCTTCGGGGTGGATCAGCGCGCGGTTGCCGGCCGGTTGACGGATGTGAGGGGTGCTGTGCATCCAGCTGTTGTGGGACCGCCGGTCACGCTGACCGATCAAGACGAGCTGCCCCGGTCGCGGACTGAGCCTCGATGCCTCGGCACGTAGGCGCGGAAGGTCGGCGGCGACGTCGTCGGGATAGAGCTGCACCATTCCGTCCTCGCTCGGAACGCGTTGACCGAAGAACGACCCGGGCTCGTTCGGAGGTAGCATCACTCCCCCCGGTTCACGTTTGAGCTCTTCGAGGGAGACCTGCCCGCCCCAACGCATCAGGAGCGCCAGCACGTGGTCGGGCGTGAGTTCGAGGTCCCCCGGGAGGCGCGAGAGCAGCCGGTTGATGCGCGGAAGTACGTTCCCGACCTTGCCCCAGGGTTTCGCGCCACAGGCAACGGCCAGATCGGAGAAGATGCGCCACTCCTCCCGTCGCTCGTACTTGGGTTTCACCATCGCTGGGGTGTACTGAGCGTGCGGGGTCACCTGGAGCATCGCGTGCGAGGCCGGGTAGTCGGACCGCTCGAGCATGTCGGTGGCGGGCAGAAGATAGTCCGCGTAAGCCGACGTCTCGTTGCGATAGATGTCGATCGAGACGAGTAAAGAGAGTTTGTCGAAGGCTCGGACCAAAGCGGCGCCATCGGGCATCGAGTGGACAGGGTTGCCCGCCGAGACGAAGAGCGCGCGGATGCGCCGCGGGTCGTCGTTATCGATCTCTCCGGGCAGCGCCGAGACCGGAAAGCACCCGGCGACTTGGTGCCAGTCACC
>JBCCEK010000285.1:0-4724 GCA_039030295.1 Myxococcota bacterium
GTCGTCTATGGCGACGACGGCGCGCTCGGGTCGCTTGAGCCTGGCGGCGTTCTCGTCGACCACACGACCGCGAGCGCCCATCTGGCGACGGAGCTTGCAGAAGCGTGCGCGGAGCGGGGCATCGGGTTTCTCGATGCACCCGTCTCGGGCGGACAGCGTGGCGCAGAAGGCGGCGCGCTCAGTGTGATGTGCGGCGGCGCGCAGGCTGACTTCGATTCGGCCGCGCCGATCATGGATGCGTACGCGGGGACGATGACATTGATCGGCCCCGCAGGATCGGGCCAGCGAACGAAGATGGTGAACCAGATCCTGTGTGCCGGGGTTCAACTGGGCGTCGCGGAAGCGCTTTCCTTTGGAGAGCGCGCAGGGCTCGACATGGATAAGGTACTGTCGGCAGTCACGAAGGGTGCCGCGGGCTCGTGGTGCCTCACCAATCGAGGCGAAACGATGCTCCGGGACGAGTTTGATTTCGGCTTCGCGGTCGATTGGATGGCCAAAGACCTTCGTCTGGTTCGCGAGGAAGCCGTTTCGCTCGACGCCCCAACCCCGGTGACCGAGCTCAGCGCGAAGTATCTCGCGAGGTCGCAAGAGGCGGGTGACAACCGACAAGACTCGACCGTGATCATTCGACGCTATCGCGAGGACTGATCACGGCCGGGTACGAGTCGTGTCTTGGAGCGGCTCAGCTTAGGCGGCTTTGGCGACCGGCGCGGGTTTTGCCTTGGGCTTGGTGTGGAAGAACCGATGGAGGACGTCGTGTTCCTCGGTGGCCTTTTGCTTCCAACCGAACGTCTTGGGTCGCTCGGTCTCGATGGCGATGCCCCAGAAGAGCCAGTCGTAGAGCGCGAGCAGGTTCTGCATGTTCTTCGCGGAGTTCTTGCCGCGCGAGTGGTGATGTTGGTGCATCGTGGGGAACGTGATCACGTGACACAGCCCGTACATCGCCTTTCGAACGTACTTGTTGGGGTGGTTCAAGAAGTAGAGGTCGTAGTTCCAGTTCGTGTGCACGTGGAGGCCCCACACGCCCTTGATGAGCGTTCCCCAGATGAAGATGTCGTGGAGGCCGAAGTAGAGCGCGACGAAACCGAACGCGTAGTTGGGCAAGAAGAGCCACCACGCCCACCCCTCGACGATGGTGTGGGTGACACTGAGCTCGCCCTTTCCGTCGTTGCCACCGATGAGATGATGCGGGCGGTGCGCCTTGCGGTAGAACTCCTGCACCTTCCGAACGACCTTGTTCTTCACCTTTGGGATGTGCGCGAGCTTGTGGGTGGCTCCGTGCAGGAACTCGTCGATGAGAACGAACCCGAGAAGCCCCCACCAGAAGTACTGGGTGTCGATGAAGTTCAGGGAGCCCTCGTGCGCGGGGAACAGCCCCGTCATCGCCGCGAAGACCACCAACAACAACAGAGGACGCTGGACGATCGACAGGAACGAGGCGGCGAGTCCTCCCATGAGCCAGTCCTCTCGGGTCTTCTTCCCGTCCTTGTACTTGCCGGCCAGCCACTCGTAGAGGATGCCCGCCACCAACGTGGCCCCTCCCACGAGGCCAACCAGGGTCGACGCGTCGAGTTGTGAAAACATGGTAATATCTCCTCAATTGGCCTATTGCAGCCAACTGGCTACATGTTGTAGCCACATGGCTACGTTGTCAACCATGGGAACGGAGAAAACGACCAGCCACCCGTCGGAGAAGCCTCGCGGCCGGGAGGCCGTGGTCGAGGCCATCCTCCAGGCGGGTGCAGAGCTCTTCGCGGAGCGCGGTCCCGGCGCGGCCTCCAATCGGGAGATCGCGGAGCGCGCCGGGGTCAACTACGGCTTGATCCATCGCCACTTCGGAAGCCGGGACGACCTGGTCCGCGCGGTGATGACGCGGATGGCCGCCGATTTCCGAACCACCCTCGAAGATGCCATCGGGCAAGGCCAGTCGCCGCTCCAGGCGGCATCGGAGCATCCGGCTTATGCGCGAGCGCTGGCGCGTGCGGCCCTCGATGGCGTGGACCTCACCACCGTTCAAGACGAAAACCCAACCATTGGCGCGCTCCTCGAGATCGTCGCCGCCGCTCGCCCGACCGGCGAGCTCTCGGTCGACGACCGGGTGATCATCGCCATGATCTCCGCATCGGTTCTCGGCTGGGCGGTCTTCGGGGACTTCCTCGGCGATGCCGTGGGGCTCGATGACGCCGGTGACATCGATGTCGCCGAGCGAATCGAAACCATGGTCACCCGATTGCTCTCCGAGTAGGGACCCGACGGAGTGTGGCGACCGCGTGGCGCGCGTGCGCAGCGTGGGGGCTAGGGACAAGGGTGTTCGAGGAGTAGCTTTTGCTCGATCGGGCGCACTTGGCCATCGGGAAGTGTGTACTCCTCCATGAAGTACATCGTGACCGAGCTCACCATCTGGTCCGTCCCGAGGTGTACCCCGTTCCAAGCGCGGCACAGGTAGTCGAGATAAAGGGGAGCATGCCGTTTGCTCTCGCCGCTGCGCAGGTGAAGAAGGTACTTGCGCCACCGATCGTTCGCGTAGTCGTCGGTGATGCGAGCGGGCTTGTCGTAGCTTACAGGACCACCGCCACGAAAAAGATCGATCTCGACGCCATCACGGCGCATCGCCGGCATCACGTACCACCCGTCGCCCGAGTGCGGTCGCGGCGCGAAGACTCCCCAGTTCTGCTTGAGCTTGAGCGCAGACCCTAAGGCGTTCATCGACGGCGACACGACGAACCAGTATCGCTGCCGGTCGACCACACGCCCGCTGTAGGCCAGCACGTAGACCAGGGCGATGGCGGCGAGGAGTTGAGGCCCCCACTTGCGTAACTGCTGAGCGCGCGTCAGTCGCGCCGGTGTGGCGTCGGCGATGAGCCCCGTTTGCAGCCCGAGACGGTCCCAGAACTCACCGGGGAGGAACGCCCACCAACCCACCCACATCACATACGGGAAGATCCCGATCGTGAGGCAGAGACCCATGCCGAGATGAAGCAGCATCATCGCCGCGATTAGCACCATACGAACCTTGGCTGTCATGACCGGCACGAACACCGCGACCGGCGCGATGATCTCGAGTGCGAACGTCACGAACGTGAGCACTTTCATCAGCGCCGGGTAGTTGCGTACGGCGAGGCCGATCGATGTCGCCATCTCGTCGAGCGAGAGTGCGTAGTAGATCGCCGTGAAGTCGCCTCGCCACGCGGGATCGCTCTTCAGGACCACGGTGACCACGTAGATCAGGGCCACTTGCACCATGATGCCGACGCTTGCGACCGAAACCACCGGGTTGCTCCAGCCCCTCGGTGACCGCATCGCGTCGACCGACCACACCGCGCCGAGCGGAAGGAACATCGACCAGAACAGGAACAGCCGCAACGCATCGTCGACCGCCGGGCCAATGGCGGGATTCCGCGTTTGCAACGAGCACAACAATACCCAGGTGAGGACGGTCACCACGCGCGTGCGGAAGCCGACGAGCATGGCCAGGGCCACCAAGCCGGCTATCGCGAACAGCAACGCCTGGAACGGGTACGTGCCGTTGAACAAATGAAACGACCATTCCCAGCGAGTGAGGAACTCTTGGATTAGCACCTCGCGAGGCAGAACGCCTCCGTCCGTGTAGTGCGCCGATAGGTCACGGGCGCGCAAACACAGGTCGAGAAGCACCAAGCTCGCTAGGCTGATCCGGAGCAAGGCGAGCGTTCGCACATCGATGCCGAAGAGTTGGCGAAGCCTCGCGCGACCCATCGATCAGCAGATACGATTGCGGTCGCAGCTGGGCAAGAAAAGCGCCAGGCGTGTGCCGCGCTCAGGACACGCGGGGCGGGGGTCGCAACCGAGTCTAAGGAAGAGTTGCTCCTGCGTCCGCGCCCTGTCGCCGAGTATGCGACTTCGCGGAATCTGGCCCTAACCTGGCGCGCCCCCGAACCGTCCGATCAGCTCATTCGGAGTGGCGCTTGGATCGCGCACTCGGTTCGCCTGCTCGCTTCCCATCACGGGCATGCCTTCGCCGAGCACGCCCATCTGGCGGAGGACAGTCCCCTGATCCCAGTAGATGTGCTCGGAAATGATCTTGTTTTCGCGGAAGCCCACAATCCCGACGTGGGGAACGACCAGCTTACGACCGGTGGGCTCGATTCCGGGAGTCATCCATTCCATCCGTCGATCGTGCGTGAAGTGGAGTACGAACTCGTCGACGACGCGGTCGTGAACAACCGTCCTCGTGATCAGCTCGAGCTCCATGTCATCCGGGCACTGGGGAATGAAGACATCCCTGTAGAAGGCACGAAGCGCCTCCTTCCCCGTCGCACCGGTCCCTGAGGGGACGTGGGTCAACGTGACATCGTCGGTCATCGTCGCGACGGCCGCGTCGGCGTCCTTCAGCTCGAACTCCGCCGCCGTATGCGACTCCCACAGGTCGATGAGGCGCTGTTGAGACTCGGTGAACTCCATGCCGGCGACGGTAGCACGACCGCTCAATCGCGCGCGACGCTCGAGCGTTTGGAACGGCGATACAACTTCGTCGCTTGGCTAGCTGAGGTTTCGTTGGTATCTCTTGGTTCTTGGCCGCTCGAACACTCAGTCTCGTGCTGACCCTGGCTCTCGTCCTCACGGGAGGTGGGTGCTCCAAGTCGTCCGAAGCGGAGCGGGTCTTGCGACCGATCACATCGCCGAAGTGGCCCGAACCCATCGCGCGCATTCCGTTGCCAGCGAGCTGGGAAATCGACGCGAACCAC
>JBCCEK010000286.1:0-4697 GCA_039030295.1 Myxococcota bacterium
CCTCGAAATACCCGAAATCATTGGGTGCCCAGAGCTGGAATCGAACCAGCGACACGAGGATTTTCAGTCCACTGCTCTACCGACTGAGCTATCTGGGCCCGAAAAGCAGGCGCGGAGCCTAGCCTCGGTCGGCCTACTGTCAAGCACGAGAACAAGTGCGAGAAAACTTGCATTCCGGTAGTCCTTCAGGATTACAATGGAGTCTGGATGGTGTAATTGCGGGATGGCAAACCCTGTGGATGATCGTGGCGCGGACGCGTTCCTTCGGCTTCTGGTCGAAGGCCTGAAAGGCCCGAAAGCGAAGTCAGCGGCAATCGAAGCGTTGGTCGGGAGTCGCGTCTGGCTCGCAACGTGGGAGCCGCGCGCCGAAGGGTTCCGCACGTTGATCAACGGCGACGGTGAAGAGGCGCTGGCCGTGTTCAGTTCCGAGAAGGAGTTGATGGCCGCGGCCGGTCGTTTCGGTTGGCTCGACGCGGAGGGCGCCATCGCCACGCACGAGAGCATGGGAGCCGACATCGTTCGGCATGCGTGGACGCGGGAGTACGCGTTCCTCGTCGTGGACATCGCCGCCCAGCACTCACTAGAGTTCGATCGAGAAGAGCTGCGGACCGCACTGCGCGAGTTGGATCGCACTGGCCCGTTTCGTACTTCGCGACCTCCGGCGCCATCGACCCCACGCACGCCTGCGGCATCGAGTTCCTTTCCGCCACCGGTCGAGAAGGTCTCGACGATGTACAGCATGGCACCGTCGCGCGCAGAGAAGCTTGATCGTCTGAGTGACCTTCCGACCAAACCGCACGAGGTTCCGGACGACAGCGAGCCACCCACGCGTCCGCACCGAAGGCCGACCCTCGATGAGATCGATCCCAGCACGGGGAACCGTCCGAGCTCGAGACCCGCTGCCAAACCGGACAGCGATGCACCGCCGCGAATCCAAGAAGTGGTTCCCGACTCCGCCACGATCAACGCAGGGGGAACCTATGGAGCGGCGAGCGTGGTTCCGCCCTCGGCACGCCGTGCAGCTGTCACGCCGGCATCGCCCGTCGCCACTTCCGACTCCACGGAGTCCACGAACCCTGTTTCTGAGACCGCGCCCGGTCTTCACTCCGACGCGCCTACCGCACCTGCCGCCCAAGCATCGGAGCTTTTGAAAGGCGGGAAGCTCGCCCTGCCGCCGATCGGCCCCATCGGAACGCCCAAAGCGCCGAGCGAACCGCCGGCTGAGCTCCCCCCGAAGCAACAGCCTACAGCGCGCCCACCGGACGAGCGCCCATCCCGGGTGGCCCCGCCTTCGATCGGAGACTCCATCGAGCTCGTGCAGCTCCTCCATCCACCCGACGAGGCCCTGCTGGAAACCCTCACCGTTGTGCTTCGGCGCTATCCAGAGATCGAGTGGGCCTCGTACTGTCACGTCGCGAGGCCAGCTGGCGACCCGAGCCCCGCCGTCGGACTCCGCGTGATGGACACGTACCGGGACAACGTGACCACGATTATCAAAGACCTTTGCCAAGCGGGACGAACGCACGATGTCGAGCTCGACGTCTTGTTGGTGGACGGGCACGACCTGCTTCGTAAGGCCAGGGAAAGCGGCTTCGTTTTCTTTCCTTGGAAGCCAAAGCCGTTTGGCGGTTGACGCCGACACCAGCTGGGCGCTAGCCCCTGCTGGTGACCCTCGGTGATGAACTGCCGGATGTTCGTCGTCCGCTCCCAGGTCGTGTCGGCGACGCATGGGTCGAACGGCTTGCGGCCAGCGAGTGCCCAGCCCTGACCACGCGACGAAAGCGACGCGCCGAGCGAACCGGCGCCAACCACGACCCGATCGTGTGGGTCGAAGCGTCAGGCTCGAACGTGGTCGATGCAGACGCGAATCGGTACGTCGATCTGACCTCCGGTTTCGGGGTCGCGTTCGTAGGCCACGGGCACCCCAAGGTTGTCGATGCAGTTCGAGAGCAGGCCGGGAAACTGATCCACGCTCTCGGTGACCTTCACCCATCCGATGTGAAGATCGAGCTGCTCGAGAAACTGTGCTCGCTCAGCCCCTTCGAACACGCCCGTGCGATGCTGTCGCTGAGTGGGTCCGACGCGATCACGGCGGCGCTCAAGACAGCAGTCCTCGCCACTGGCAGACAACGGGTGATCGCGTTCGAGGGAAGCTACCATGGCCTCGCCTACGGACCTCTTGCGGTATCGGGGTATGCCGAGCGGTTCGCCCAGCCGTTCTTGGGGCAGCTTGGACAGCGGGCGCACTTTGCCAAGTGGCCTCGGCGGCCAAACGATGTCGCCGCCGCGCTCGACAGTCTGCCGAGCGACTGGGCCGAGTTCGGGGCCATCGTGGTCGAGCCGATCCAGGGGCGTGGCGGCGTTCGAATCCCACCACCAGGGTTCCTCGGTGCGCTTCGCGAGCGCTGTGCAAAGCATGGCGTGGTGGTCATCGCAGACGAGATCCTCAGCGGACTTGGCCGTTGTGGTGCATGGTGGCGATCGATCGAAGATGGCTTCGAGCCGGATCTCGTTTGCGTAGGAAAGTCACTCGGCGGCGGGCTCCCAGTCAGCGCATGCATCGGAACGGAACCGATCATGCGCGCTTGGGGTGATCCGGACCGCGAGGCCATTCACACCGGGACTTTCTTCGGCGATCCGCTGGGCGCGGCCGCAGCCATCACGGTGATCGACATCATCGAAACCGAAGGGTTGATCGACAGGTCCCGGGTCCGAGGTGAGTGGTTCGGAGACGCGCTTCGCTCGGCGAAACTCGAGGGCGTGACCGAAGTGCGGCAGGCCGGGATGATGATCGGGCTCCAACTCGAACGGGAACTGGCTGCGCTCACCGTCACCAGGTCGCTTCTCGAGCGCGGGTATCTGGTGCTGCCAGCGGGGGCCCGGGGCAACGTCGTCCAGCTGACGCCTCCGGTCGGACTCACCGACGCCCAGTTCGACGGGTTTCGAGAAGCGCTCATCGAATCGCTCGGCAACTCCGAAGAGGGGCGCCAGTGAGCAATAGAGAGGCACTCGAAGCCCGGGTCCGGCGGATGATCGCATCGCCACAAACCCAGGCGGTCGACGAACGGGACAGTCTCATCGAGGCGATCGCAAACTGGCAAAGGGGGAACATCGCGGAGTACGCGCGCCTCGCCCGGCCCGGCCCCTGGCCGCCGGCCCTCCCAACCGATGTGTTTCGCGTCCGCCGGATCGCATCGCACCCGGGGGACGAGGACGTCCGAGTGTTCCGCAGTTCGGGTACGACCGCCTCGGATCGGAGCACGCATGCGTTCCGCGATCTCTCTCTCTACGACGCAGCCGCGAGGGCCGCAGCGCGCACGATGCTCTTTCCCGACGTCGATCGAATTCGACTGATCGTCCTCGCGCCGCACGAGACCGAAGCACCGCAGTCGTCGCTGAGCTACATGTTGACCCGCTTCACCGAATGGTTTGGCACCGAATCCGTTTTCGTGTGGACGAACGACGCACTCGAGCTCGACCGGCTTCGCGACGCGCTGCAAGACGCGGTTGACGACGGAGGACCGGTGGCACTCCTCGGAACGTCGTTCTCGTTCGTGCATGCAGAGGACGGGCTCGCGGACTTTCGCATCCGGTTGCCGGAAGGAAGCCGATTGATGCAGACCGGCGGCTACAAAGGAAAGTCGCGACAAGTGGAGCCCGCGGCCCTGCGGCGCGCCATGGTCGATCGATATGGCATCGACGAACCCCGGATCGTCGCCGAGTACGGGATGACGGAGCTCAGCTCTCAGATGTACGAAACGACGCTGGTCGACTCGTTGGCAGGTCGGAGTGGGCGGCGGCGGCTTTGGACTCCGCCGTGGGTCCGCGCAACCCCGGTCGACCCCGACGATCTGAGTCCGATCGAGGGCGAGGGCCTCGGCGTGTTGCGTATCGACGACTGCGCCAACCTGGATTCGGTTTGCTGTCTCCAGACCGCCGACCTCGCAAGGCGCGCTGACAGTGGGATCATCGTCGAAGGCAGGGCGGCTGGCGCCGTTCCGCGAGGCTGTTCACTGGCGGCTGACCAGGCACTCGGAACGTTCGATGGATGATGCGCCGTCGAAGATTCGGTTGGCCGCGAAGGCCGCGCTCCGGGCTGGCGAGCCCCTGCGTGCCCGGCCTGTCGAGGCGCGAGCGCGTTGGATCGCCGAGGCCGCTCGTCGGTTGATGCCGAACGCAGCCCTCGGCGCGGAGTTGGCACCGACGCTGCCTGATGACACCGGGCTCAGCAAACCCATGGTGGAGTGGGCGCTCCAAACGACCCTCGACACGGTCGACATCGAACCACTCGTCCGTCTGGCTGAGGCCGCTTCGTTGGCAGCCGATCGGGGGAGCGCCCCGCTGCGGCTCCTCTCGGTCGTCCTCGCAGGCAATGTGTTCACCGCCGTAGTACGAGGGGCAACGCTGCCACTACTGCTTGGCGTCCCCGTGGTGGTGAAGACATCGTCGCGGCAAACACAGTTTCCACGAGCCCTAAAGCGCGCTCTCGAAACGGTAGACCCACAACTTGGCGCCGCGATGCAAGTCGTGACGTTTTCAGGGGGTGACGAGGCGTGCGATGAAGCGCTGATCGAATCCGCCGACGCGGTGAGCGTGTTCGGGAGCGACGAAACGGTAGGCGCGATTCAGCGACAAGCGGACGGACGCATCCCGGTCCAGGCGCACGGTCACGGAATCAGCGCCGGCTACTGCAGCGC
>JBCCEK010000287.1:0-4666 GCA_039030295.1 Myxococcota bacterium
CGGGAAACCTTCCCAGGTTCAAGTTGGATCGCTCGGATGGCCCACCAAGCGTTTCGCAGTGTCGGCAGCGAAGTGTCTGCCTTGAAATCGCCGCTGCTACCTGATCGCAACCGATGCGCTTTCGCTCACTCTGTGGTGGAGCCGCCACGCATGGTTGCTTGCCAAACTCTGGCAAACGAGGTCCCATGGCTTGGTATGTTCCTTGCTTTCGATAGCTTCGGGAGGTTCCTCCATGAAAACCAAGCTTGCTTGCTTCGTCACAATGACGGTTCTGGCCGCCCACGTGGCAGCCGACTCCGCGCCAGACGTCGTCTCGACGCCGCCGCCGGACTCTGATCGAACGCTTCCGCCGCTCTCGACCGAGCTACGGTTTGGCGTGTCCTCCTTGGCCGTTCGGTGGTCGGATAGCGCGCCCACGCCGGGCGTCGACGCGGGCGGTGGTGGTGGCTTCTACTGGGTACCATCGCTCGAGGCGCGTCTCTACACGGAGTCCGGCCATGGGGCGACCGTGGGCGTCGACTACCGATTGGACTTCGACGTCCTCGGCGACTTCTGCGTCTTTGGTTCGTGCGACAATGTCGCCAACGTCGATGTTGACTTCTTCGTAGCGCACGTGGGGTACGCCTACCGCTTCGTCCGTCATCCCCGCCGCGCGCCCAAGACCCGGGCGTGGACGTTCACGCCGTACGCACGGGTGGCGACCGGGCTGGCGTTCTTCGACTCACGTCGACTCCCACCCAACACGAGCGTCGTCAATCGGTCTCCCCTCGTCGGAGGAGGAATCGGATTCGACATCGACTTCCACATCCAGCCTTTCTTCTTCGGATGGAGCGTCGGCTACGATCTGCTCTTCCACACCCGGGGCGCGATCTCTCGTTCAGGCTTCCTCCAGTTCAACATCATGCCAGTGGGCAGGTTGGGGGTCGTCCTTGGACGACGGGTACAAGACTCGTATGGGAAGAAGAGGCGGGAGCGACGCCCGGACCGACCCGCTGGAGCTTCGATCTTCGCTCACTCGGGCTCGTACCCGATCCGCTGATAGCCGACTGCCAGGCGCATTCGACGAGCGAGCACACGAGGAATCGAAGGGGGACGATGAGCTTCGCGTGCGGTAGCTAACCAAGAAAGAGTCGTCGGCACCGATCGTGCGTGTAACCCTTAAGGAACGAAATTCCGGGGGGAGTTCATGAAGCGTGTGGGTGTCGCGATCGTCTTGTCCTTGCTCACAGTGGGCTGCGGGCCCGAGCAGAACCCAGGGGGTTCGGACCGTGGAGGCTCGAACGATGTCGTGAACCCGCCGACGACCACTCCCGGGGGCGTCAAATGCAATGGCGGCTACACCTGCGCGGACGACCCCGACTCCAACGTCGTCTGGGTGATGAAGAACGACGGCAACGTCAATGGGCCTACATGCCAGGACGTGTGCGAGGCCGCGCTAGATCAGAACTGCGAGTACAACGCGTGCGACGAAGGCAGGAACGTAGAGTATCCCGACATCGACCGCTTTGCACCGATTGCCGAAGAGCTCGGATTCACCTGTCGGCCAGGCGGTTGCTGGTGGCCGGAAGCTCCCTCGGAAGGGCTGACCCTCGTGTCGATCGCGACGGATGAAGACGGCTCCAAGTCCTGTTTCTTCCCTTCCGAGACACAGCGCAGCTGCAACACGCATCCCGGAAACGCGAACTGCTTTGGGGAACGCTATGCAGCCGTGTGCCCGTGTGTTCCAAAGCCCCTCGACGAAGCCTGCGAGTGGGAGTGCGGCCCGCACCACACCACGAAGGCGACGTGGAAGACCGACGGAACCAGCTGCGTCGAGCGGATCAACTACTGGAGGAAGAGAGCTTGCGAGGAAGGCTGGGTGGAGTGCCCACCGGCGGGACTGCCTCCGATGGTCGAGTGCACGGCCTGCCACGAGTGCGCGAACTCCCAAGCGGAGTACGATCGCGAAAACGGGGCGCACGCTTCCTTCAAGCGCTGCGGAGAGCGTTCGCAAGGCGTGGGTGGCGGACCGACGTGCGCAGACGTGATCGACGGCTTCGTGTCAGAGCGAGCGCCCGATGAGGACGGAGTCATGCGATGCCAAGGGCACTGTGGCCCGATCCTGACCCCGGGATGCGCGACGTTCCACTGGGGCAAGGCACGAGACTCCGGCCTCCACGTTCTCAACTGGCGCTCGTGCAACGCCGAGACGTGCCAGAGTTATTGCGACGAGAACGAGGGCGAGTGCTTCACGCACGAAACGTCGCCATCGCTCGAGTGCGAGGACCCGGACGACGGCAAGGAGTCAGGGCCTCGGGTACTGGTGTGTGAGTGAGCCGACGACCGGCGCGTCGGCGATCAGTGCATCGGAACGCGCAAACGCTACTCCCCCTCGACCGAACCTATGTCACAGCCCGGAAGACCCGACCCGGGTTGACGACTTCGTGACCTGTCCGCCTCAGAAACCCCGCGAACTGTCACGTGTCGGCCGCGGGCGAGAAGCCCCACTGCGCCTTCGCAGTCCTCACCTCGCGACGACGCCAACCCGGGTCGGATCTGTCTGCATCCGATAAGACTGCGGCGTCCCTACGAGTCCGCGCACGTGCGAAAGTGGGGTAGGAAGGGGCCTGAGAGGGCAGCTTCCGCGGCACGATGTTATGCTGTCAGTAGAGGGTGGCTCATGCTTCGTTGCCTACCACTGCTCATTTCTGCTCTGCTCTTCGTCGCTTGCGGCGACTCTGGCCCGACGCGGGTGGCCGATGACTTCGGGGTCGTTGAACAATGCGAGGATTTCTGCGAGTTCTGCTACCCGCGAGAGTTTGACGCGTGTTTTGACGCGTGCGGGTTCAACTTCTTTGATACGCCCGGGTTTCCGCCGTGTAGTGACTACTAGCGGCAGAGCTGGACGCCCCGGTTGATCTCGGGGACCGTCTCTTCGAGCGTTCGAAGCGGAGCAGTCCCGGGTTCGTCGATGCCCGAACGACGCACTCGCGGGAATACGCCCTAGAGCTGGCGTCGTTGTTGGGTTTCGAAGGAGACGGGCGATGCCGCGATTGGTAGTCATTGGGGTCATCTGGCTTGGATGTTCGATCGGGTGGTGGATCTTGGGGTCGAGTCTTGCACTTCGCTCCGATCAATCGATCGATGCGCGGGGCGCCGAGGTCTTCGATCTCTGGGGTGGGCCTCTGCATGTCGAGCCGGCGCGCGCGTCGTACCAGGTCGCATCGACACGAAGTGAGACGAAGACCGTTCAGGAGAACGGGAAGAAGGCGGTGACGACGACGGTCACGCACCCGGTGGTCGATGTGCGGCCGATTCCACTCGAGAGTTCGCGCGTCGAGGCAGACTTCGAACTTGAACCGCGAAAACGCGGCTTGTTGTGGTTCTCAACCTATGCCGTCGACTTCAGCGCTGTGTACGCATTTCGAAACCCAAGTGATCGCGTCGAGAAGATCCG
Organism: Myxococcota bacterium; assembly: GCA_039030295.1. GTDB lineage: Bacteria > Myxococcota_A > Polyangia > Polyangiales > Houyiibacteriaceae > SG8-38. Next base: position 3,437 of record JBCCEK010000287.1, read on the forward strand.
CCTCGCACTGTCGCTCGATCCGACGATGAGAACGTACGACGGCCTTGTGATCCAAGACGGCGACGGAACCCCGATCGCGTTCGAGATCGCCGACGGAACGGTACGCTGGAGTCAACTGGCCGAACCGAACTCCGAGATCAGAGCGCTCGTCTCCTATCGCACGCGCGGGACGGACTCGTGGACCTATGCGGCCACCGCGGACGGCGATGAGACGCGCAACTTTGCACTCCTGGCAACGACCGACTTCCCGAACGTGGACTTTCCGTCTCACAGCGTCTCGCCCACCACCCACGACGCCTCGGGCGACGCCTGGAGCGGCGAGTGGGTGTTCGACAGTCTGATCACGAACTCGCCGATGGGCATCCGAATGCCGCAACGCCTCAACCCTGGGCCCCTGGCTTCCCGAATCACGTTGTTCGCGCCTGTGTCCCTCCTTTTCTTCTTTTTCGTGATCTCGATGATGTCACTCACGTCGCGCCGAGAACTCCACCCGATGCACTACTTCCTGCTCGGATGCGGGTTCTTCGCGTTCCATCTACTGTTCGCGTACTCGGTCGATCACGTTAGCCTCATCGGTTCGTTTCTGATCTCGGCCCTTGTATCGATGTTTCTCGTCGTCACCTACGTGCGACTCTTCGTCGGATGGCGGTTCGCACTCCGCCGAATCGCCCCGATTCAACTTGTGTACCTCGTCCTCTTCTCAGCGAGCTTCTTCTGGGATGGCTACACCGGCCTCGCCATCACCATCGGCGCGATCCTGACCCTCTTCGCCGTGATGCAACGAACCGGACGCGTGGACTGGAACGAGCTATTCGCACGACGAAAGGCACTCGGCCCGAGCGCAAAGCCAACCTAGGGCCGCCCTTGGTGCGACGAGCTACAATGCGTTCGGGGCACAACCGTGCCGTGTTCTCGCCGACGTCTACGCGTGGCGTGTCACGAAGCGCTGGCGGTACTGAAGAGGCGTCGCGCCGATTTCGCGCTGGAAGGTTCGGTGGATATTTTGTCATACCGCCATCCCGGCTCCTTGGCTAGGTTGGCCACGAAGGAGTCGCACTGCTGTCAGCAGCAGCAGTTGGTGTGAAAGAACCCTGGAGACAGGGCCATAACTTGTGTACATAATGCATGCATGGTGGCTGGTTGTATTGCATGTGTACAATAATGCATGACGCCATCGTCCAGAATGGGGCACGGTAGAGAGAGGTGCCCGGATAGAAGATGTCCGGATTA
>JBCCEK010000288.1:0-4655 GCA_039030295.1 Myxococcota bacterium
CGAGACGATTACGGCATGACGCCGCTCTACGTGCGCTACAACTCGGGGCGTCACATCTCCGAGAATGGTCAAGCGCTCTCAGAGCTCTTGACCGAGTTGGTCGACGCGTACCCCGTGGCCATCGAGGAGATTACGCTCGTCGGGCACAGTATGGGAGGCCTGGTTTGCCGAAGCGCGGCCCACTACGGCGACGACCACGGCAGTCCGTGGGTGTCTCGCCTGCAGCACTTGGCCTGCATCGGGTCGCCGCATCTCGGGGCTCCCCTCGAGAAGTCGGTCAACCTCCTTGCAGGGATCCTGCGACGCGTCGATGCGGCCGGGACGCAAGTGCCGGCGGAGGTGCTCAGCGCTCGAAGCGCCGGCATCAAGGACCTTCGCCACGGCTACATCCTCGATGACGAGTGGTACGGCGCAGACCCCGACTCGGTGTTCCTGAACGCTCGGCGCAACGTCCCGCTCGTCGAGGGGGTCGGCTACTACTTCGTCGCAGCGACGATCTCAATCGACCGGAGTCATCCGATCGGCGTCCTGCTCGGAGACCTACTCGTCCGTCTCCCGAGCGCTTCTGGCCACGCACCCGAGCCCGCCCACCGGATCCCGTTTCGGAGCGGTGCCGTGCTTCCGGGGATGAATCACGTGCACTTGGCCAACCACCCGGCGGTGTACGACGCGCTCCACCGGTTCTTAGGGGCCTCGCGTGGCGACGAACCACCAATTCGTTGAGCCGCCGCGCGTCGGATGCCAAGCTGGGTTCATGACCGGCGAGCGCTTCTCCAACATCGCGAGTGAGGTCCGGAGTGCGCTTCGCGTCGCCGTTGACGGGTTCGGGCCTGATTATTGGCAACGCCAGGACGCCGACAAGTCCTTCCCGAGCGAGTTCTTTCGCACGATCGGGGAGGCGGGCTACTTTGGGACGTTCATCCCAGAGGCCTATGGTGGTGCCGACGCGGGTGCGGTTGTGGCCAGCGTGCTCGTCGAGGAGATCAACCGCGCGGGCGGAGACGCTGCGAGCGTCAACGCGCAGATGTCGATCTGTCGCACTTTGGTGTTGCACGGGACCGACGAACAGAAGTCGCGGTTTCTTCCAGGGGTTGCCAACGGAAGCATCCGATTCCTAGCGGTCGCAGCGACGGAGCCCGACAGCGGTGCAAACATGGACGAGCTCGCCAGTACGGCGAAACGCGACGGCGATGGTTGGGTGCTCGACGCCCAGAAGGTCCTGATCTCGTTTGCGGCCGAAACGCGCTTGCTGATCCTGCTTGCGGGGGCGGACGAAGGCACCACGCTCTTCTTGTTGGACCTCGACGAAGTGGGTGGCTCCGTCGAGATGCACCCCATCGACCTCGTGGCGAACCGAATGACGGCGACCGTCTTCATCGACTCACTGCGAGTCGATGATTCAGCACGCCTCGGCCCTGTCGGTGAGGGGCTCGCGTGCCTGATGAAGGGGTTTGCGATCCGGCGAGTCCTTGCCGCATCCGAGTCGATCGGCAACGCGCGGTTCTTGCTAGACCAAAGTGTCGAGTACGCCAAGACCCGCAAGACTCGCGATCGACTGATCGGAGAGCATCAGGGGATTCAGTATCCGCTGGTTCAGGCGTACGCGAAGGTCGAAGCTGCCGACCTCATGCGGTGGGACGCCTTGCGGCTGATCGATGAGGGCGGCGACGCGAACCCCCGCTCGGCCCTAGCGAAGGTGTTGGCCTCGGAGGCCGGCTGGGAAACGGCGCGAGCCGCGCTCACGGCCTTCGGGGGTTGGGGACTTGCTGGCGACTACCACGTCGAACGCAAGCTCCGAGAGAGTACCGTCTACGTCTTCAACAACCTGTTGATGAACCTGATCGCCGATCGTGTCCTTGGCCTGCCGACCGGGTGATGCAGTTCAGTTCTTGACACCCACGCCGCGGTAGAACGTCGACACGAACTTCGGGCCTTTGCCGAGGAACTCCTCCATAGATGCCAGCTCGAAGCCGCCGGCCTCGACGACTTCGTCGATTTGCCGGTTGATGTTGCAGCCGTCGGCGAAGCGACGCCAGGTCGGGTTGATGCGATCTTGAAGTTGCATGACGCGGGGCTCGCGACTGCGACCGTGCTCGATGAAGTAGTAACGACCTCTCGGCTTCAACACACGCAGCATCTCGCGGAGCGCGGCGTTGGCGTCCGGAATCGAACATAGCGTCCAAGTCGTCACGACCGAATCGAACTGGTTGGAATCGAACGGCAGCACCCCGTCGCCACGCAAGGCCACTCGCTTGACCGGGAACGTAGCCTTCTCAATTCGCGCATCGACCTTGGCGACTCCTTCGGTGACCATGGGATCGATCCCGTGAAGGCTTTGCACTTCAGGCCCATAGTGTTCGAGGTTGAGGCCGGTCCCGAAGCCGATCTCGAGGACGTCGCCGCTCGCTGACTCCACCGCTGATGGCCTGAGCTTGGCAACCGAGGCCATCGCCCAGTCTTGGATGTGCGGTTTGAGCCAGCCGCGAAGGCCCATTACTCGGCCGCTGTCCTGTCGAAGAGGGCCAGGTACTCACCGTAGCCCTCCTTTTCGAGGTCTTCCTTCGGGATGAAACGGAGTGCCGCGCTGTTGATGCAATACCGAAGGCCGGTTGGGGCAGGCCCGTCCTCGAACACGTGCCCGAGGTGGCTGTCCGCGTGTTTGCTCCGGACTTCGGTGCGCGGCATGCCGAGTTTGTAGTCCACGTCTCGGGTGATGTTCTCCGCCTCGAGCGGCTTCGAGAAGCTCGGCCAACCGGTGCCGCTTCGGTACTTGTCTGACGAGCTGAATAGCGGCTCCCCGCTGACCACGTCGACATAGATGCCCTCGCGCTTGTTGTCCCAGTACGCGTTTCGAAACGGCGGCTCCGTGCCTTCCTTCTGGGTGACGCGGTACTGAATCGGGGTGAGCTCCTTCTTGAGCTCGGCTTCGGGCGGCTTCTCGTAGTTCTTGTCCGACATGAAACTCTTCTTTTTGGTTGCGCTCTTGGCTTTGGGTTTCGTGGGTGGTGGCAGAGGCTTGTCGCCCCACGTCTTCTTCAAGAACCCATCTCGGCCGGAGCCGCGTCGGTACTGCTTGTAGTTGGTCGGGTTCTTTTTGTAGTAATCCTGGTGGTACCCTTCGGCCGGGTAAAACGGCCCCGCGTCCACAATCTGCGTCACAATCGGCTTTTTGAAAACCCCACTCTTGCCGAGGTTGGTTTTCGAGGCTTCTGCGAGTGCGCGCTCCTCGTCGTTTTGGACGAATATCGCGGTTCGGTACTGTTTCCCTCGATCCGCGAACTGGCCGCCGTCGTCTGTCGGGTTGATCTGCCGCCAGAACACTTCGAGCAGGTAGGCGTACGAGACTTGGGTGGGGTCGTACTCGACTTGAACGGCCTCGACGTGGCTCGTTCGCCCGTAGCTTACCTCTTTGTAAGTCGGGTTCGGCTCTTTGCCACCGGTGTACCCCGACGTGACACGGGTGACCCCGTCGAGCTTCTCGAAAGGGGGCTCCATGCACCAGAAGCATCCTCCGGCAAAGGTCGCCGTCTCGAGGTCCGAAGCGCTCGCCGCCACGTCTCGCTTGCGCGTGGACTCTGGCGAATCCGCATTGGTTGGCGCGACGCAGTTCCCGACGAAAATACCGAGCGAGAGAAGCGGAATCCCCAACAAGATCGTTCGAAAGCTAGCCATTTAGTCCTCGTTCCAGCCCGAAAACTCTTTCTGGTTTTCTAGAGCTCTCTCCCGTTAACGCCATGGGCGGCCCGAAGTTACTTTTGGCGCAGCGCGTCCCCGACGGAGCAGCCGTTGATGTGGTCGTTCACCAGCCCCATCGCCTGCATAAACGCATACACCGTCGTTGGGCCCACATAAGTCCATCCTCGGTTCTTGAGCTCTTTGCTCAGGGCAGTGGATGTCGGGGTCTTGGGAAGCTTCATCAGGGCGGCCTTGGTCAGCTTCTTGGGTCGTTCGCTCGAGGGTGGGGTGTACTGCCAGAAGAAGTCGGCGAGTGAGCCGAACTCTGCCTCGAGTGCGATGGCTTGCTTCGCGTTGTTGATCGTGGACTCGATCTTTCCCCGATGGCGGACGATGCCCGCGTCTTTGAGGAGACGCTCGACGCTGCGTTTGTTGAACCGCGCGACACGGTGGAAGTCGAACCCCATGAACGCCTTCCGAAAGTTCTCCCGCTTTCGCAGAATCGTCAGCCAACTGAGCCCGGACTGAAAGCCCTCGAGGCAGATCTTCTCGAAGAGCCGATGATCGTCTCTTACCGGGCGGCCCCATTCGGTGTCGTGATACGCGACGTAGTCGTCGGCGTTACCACACCACCAGCACCGCGCGCGACCATCCTCTGCGCGGAGGAGCCCGTTCTTCGGGTTCTTTCGTTTCTCCGCGGTCATGCCGGACGCTACCACGTAGGTCCGCGACCCGCGTTGCAAACCGTCTATCACGCGGCGACGACGAGGTAGATCTCGATGCCCGCTTCGGTCGCGTTCTTCTAGCGAGGCTCGAGGATCGCCGGGAAGCTCTCTAGTCCACGAATGAACGACGAGGAGATGTACTCGACCTTCTTGCCTTCGGGGATCCGGACACGCTTCACGCGGCGGGTCATCTCTTCGAGCGAAAGCCGGATCTCGAGCCGAGCGAGTGAGGCGCCGAGGCAGAAGTGAGGCCCA
>JBCCEK010000289.1:0-4613 GCA_039030295.1 Myxococcota bacterium
CCAAGGCGGCGCGGGCAGCGGCAAGACCACCATCGGCCTTCACAGGCTCGCGTACTTGGCGTTTCAGGACACGGGCCGTTTTCGCGCAGACCAGATGCTGGTCATCGTCTTCAACGACGCGCTCGTTCGTTACATCTCTCGAGTGCTCCCGGCGCTTGGGGTCGAGGACGTCCCAGTCCAGACATTCCAGACCTGGGCTGAGCAACAGCGACGTCGCCACCTGCCCAAGCTGACCACGCGCTACGTGGAAGACACGCCCACTCACGTCGTCCGCTTGAAGAAGCACCCCGCCATGCTCCGCGCGATCGACGAGTACGTCGCCGAGCTCACGGAACGGGTCGACACGGAGATCGCAGATGAAGCCCGAAAGGGAGAGGGCGGCGCACGTGTCACCAGCGCGTGGCGCAGTTCGGGGGCTGAACCACTCTGCGTCAGGCTCGAGCTCCTTGCCAGCTGGCTCGAGGGCGGCGACCCGGCCGCAGCGCAGGTCCCAGTGGGCATGAGGCATTCGGTGGGGCGCATCTGCCAACGGTGGCTGTCGCGCACCAACGACGTCGTGACGGCCTGGGCCGATCTACTCACCGACCGGCAGCGCCTCGTCCGCGCCTTCGAGCGGTGGGCCCCCGGCGCACTCAGCGCAAAAGAGATCGAGTGGGCCCACTCGTGGTGCAGCCGCAACTCCACCCGTTCACTCCTCGCCTACGAAGACGCGATTGAGGATGACGACGAGCGCGCCCACCGAAGTGTGGGTGTCGACGGTGAGCAAGATGAAGAGCCGCCCGAGCTCGATGTGGAAGACGACGCCCTGCTGCTTCGCATCTACCAAGTGATGCGCGGGCCACTCTTCGGCCGACGTGCGCCGCTGCAGTACGAGCACATCTTCGTCGATGAGGCGCAGGACATGAGCCCGGTCGAGCTCGCGGTCGTCCTCGATACATCGACTCCGCAACAGAGCGTCACGCTCGCCGGCGATATTGCGCAGAAGCTTCATCTCGACAACGGGTTCAGCGACTGGCGGCAGGTGCTCGAGCAGCTCAAGCTCGACCACATCGAGATCGAGCCTCTCAAGCTCAGCTACCGCTCGACCTACGAGATCCTCGAGTTCGCCACCGACGTCCTTGGCCCGCTTCGCAACGAAGTGTCGGGAGAAGCGACGCGCTACGGGGCGCCGGTGGAGTTGTTCCAGTTTGGTGGCAGTGGCGAGGCGGTTGGGTTTCTTTCCGAGGCGCTCCGCAATCTCGTGAGCTCAGAACCGCTGTCATCGGTGGCTGTCATTGCCCGGTATCCCGAGCAGGCCGATCTCTATTACAAGGGGCTGCGTCACGGTGAGGTCCCCAACTTGCGTCGCGTCGCCCAGCAGGATTTTCCGTTTCGTCCAGGGGTTGACGTCACGGACGTCCGGCAGGTCAAAGGCCTCGAATTCGACTACGTGGTGATCGTCGAGTGCAATTCGTCGGCGTTTCCGGTCGACAACGAGACCCGTCATCTGCTTCACATCGCCGCCACGCGTGCGGCGCACCAGCTATGGGTGTTTTCCACGGGCACCCCGTCGACCCTGCTCCCCGATTCGCTTCTCAAGGCCTCCGAGTAGCCCTGGGACCGTCGGGGTGGTCCCCATCCGGAGAGTTGCGGTCTCAGGGATCGTGTGTAACATCAGGGTTGTAGCGTCTGGTTGCGGCCTACACCGGGGTCTCCAGGGTAGATCGAGCAACCAGGTCGCGACGGGGAGAGACTGAACGCGCGCCAAAACGTGCAGGTCGAACGAACCGCCACCCGAACACCCTTCAGTCATGGCTGAAACTGCGCTCCAAGATACGGAAGCTGACCCCGCGGAACCCAAGCCCGCGGAAGAAGAGGCACCCACGTGGCGCGAGCCGACCACGGAGGTTGCCAAGAAGCTCGCCTCGATGAGCGATCGCGCGATTCAGCGCGTCACTGGGGGCAATGCGTTTCTGCGTGGGCGTCTCTATGCCCGGCGAAAGGCCGTCGACAACCTCGATGAGCAAGAGACGTCGGTGAGCGGGGAGATTTCGGTGCGCACGGCCGACGAGCCCTACCGCACCAAGGTCATGTACGACGCCGAGCAAGACACGTGGGAGTCCAGCTGCACGTGCCCCGGGTGGCGTGGCCCGACCGGCCACTGCAAGCATGTCGCGGCCGTCATGGTTGCGCTTCGTGACGAGGTGCGGCCTCCCCGTGCAAAGCAGCCGCAGCAGCCCAAGAAGAAGAAAAAGAAGAGCGAGCCGATTCACGTACCCGGTACGGTGTCGGTCGGCGGGAAACGTCGGCGTTCCCGGCGGCGACGCCGCGGCGCGGGTGGCGATGGCGGGTCGCTCGAAGTCCTTTCCCCGCGCGAGCTTCAATCTGGCCGAGGAGAGTCTCGTGGCCCGCTCGATGCGTGGCTTCCACCCGAGGCCCTCCCGAAGCCTCTCGATTTCGAGTACCGAATGACGGTGCGACCCGCGTCGATCACGGTGACCCCCGTGATGGCCGGATCGCGAAGCGCAGTACCGATCAACGACGCCCTGAGCTCCTTCAACATGGTTTCGATCGACGAGCGTCCGCTCTTCCGGGCGCTTGCCCGCAATGCGAATCGTGGCCAGGCCACGACCGCCGAGCTCAGGGGCGAAGACGCCGCGGAGGTCCTCGAAATGCTGAGCGATCGGCGAGTGCTCCTCGAGCCCGCGTCGATGGAGCTTCGGTTCGCCAACGAGGCACTAAAACCGAAGATCGAACTCGATCCCGCCAACGGAAACAGCCTTCGGGTGCGCGTTGTCTTCGGCCTCGAAAGCAGCGGGCGACGCTTCGCGCTGTCGAGCGGTGCTTGGTTCGAGGGGACCCCGGGTTGGCAGATCGACACCACCGAGGGCGTCGCACGCCCCGTCAGCGAGTTGGTGACGCCGGCCTGGTTGCAGAGGCTCTACCGATCGCCCGCGATGGTGCAGTCTCTCGAGGAACTACCAGCGTTGCTTGGCGAGTACGTCCCACGGATCGCCGCCTCGCTTGGCGCCGAGCTCCCGGACCTGAGCTCCGTGGCCGACTTGGTCGACGCGCAGCCTCACTTCGAGCTGAAGGCCAACGGCGACATCATCGACGCCAAGGTCCAACTGGTCGTCCGTTACGACGACCAGGAGTTCGACGTTCCCCCAGATGACTTCCCTTCGCCGCTCGCCTTCCTTCCTCCCAAGAACGGGAAGGCTCGCCCGCGGGTGGTGCGGCGCGACGTTGGCGCCGAGATGGCGGGCATCCAGTCATTGATGAGCCTCGGCTTCGAAGTGTCGGAGTCCGGCGAAGAACTCGTCGCGCACGGCGACGACGCGATCAACTTCTGGACTACTGGCATCGGTGAGCTCCCCGAGGAGTGGGACCGTTTCATTCCCGACGACCTGGTCGACGTCACGATCCGAGACGACTCGGTGACGCCTCAGATGCGGGTCTCGAGCGGGATGGACTGGCTGAACCTCGACATGACGTTCGCCTCCGGCGGCGCCGCCGTTCGCGAGGCAGAGCTCCGCGCGTGCCTCGAGCACGGTCGGCGCCTCGTTCGGCTCGAAGACGGAACCTTTGCACCGGTCGACCCAGAGAAGGTCGGCGAAGTGTTGGTGCGCATGGCGGAGATCTACGCCACGTCGGGCGCACAAGAGAAGCTTCCGCTGTCGCAGGCGGGCCGCGTTCAAGATCTCCTCAAGATGGTGGAGAATGCCAAGGTGTCGGCGTCGGCCAAGTCGCTCTTCACCAAGATCGGCGATCTCGACGAGATCCCGAACGTGCCCAAGCCGCGAAGCCTGAAGGCGACCCTGCGCCCGTACCAAAAAGAAGGCTTCAACTGGCTGGTGTTCCTCCACGAGATCAACAGCGGCGGGATTCTGGCCGACGACATGGGGCTCGGAAAAACCATCCAGGCGATCGCGCTCCTGACCTGGGCCAAGGGCAAGTACAAGCGAAAGCTCAATCTTGTCGTTGCACCGACATCCGTGGTCCCGAACTGGGAGCGCGAGATCAACAAGTTCGCTCCCGGCCTCACCACGGTCGTTTGGCAAGGGCCCAACCGGGCGCAACGACGGGACGAGCTCGACAAAGCCGACGTGATGATCACGAGCTACGCGCTCCTACGGCGCGACGAGGAGCTCCTTCACGATCTCGATCTCCGCTATGTGATCCTCGACGAAGCGCAGCACATCAAGAACCCGGCGAGCCACACCGCGCGGGCCGCTAAGAAGCTCCGCAGTGAGCGAAGGCTCGCCCTCACCGGCACGCCGATCGAGAACCGCCTCAGCGAGCTGTGGAGCATCTTCGACTTCGTCTCGCCGGGCTTGCTCGGCCAACTCAAGACTTTCGAAGAGCGCATCGCCCGCCCGATCGACCGAGGCGACATGGAAACCGCCCAGCGGCTGCGTTCGACGATCAAGCCATTCGTCATGCGCCGTGTGAAGCGCGACGTCGCGGCAGACCTTCCGGAGAAGATCGAGCAGGAGATGATCGTCCCGCTCGCCGAGGAACAGGCCAAACTCTACAAGCAAATCCTCCGGCAGGTCCGAAAGAGCGTGATGAGCGAGGTCGAGAAGCAGGGCGTCAGCCGCGCGCAGATCCAAATCCTCGCCGCCCTCACGCGC
>JBCCEK010000290.1:0-4609 GCA_039030295.1 Myxococcota bacterium
TAGGAAATGTATTGACGACCGGCGAAACCGTAGCCGCTGACGTAGAAGCCTGGTTGCGAACGGAAGACCAGTGAACGATGGGTCGTTTGCCCCGCGTTCAGGTCCGCGATGACTTGGTCCGAGGTGATCCCGTTGCAAGTGAAACTCGGGGTGGTCGAGCGGGTCCCGGAGAGCAGCGGGCTCGCGCCGCCTCCGTGGAAGTCGCGGTAGGCGCCGCCTGAAGGAACGGCGCTCCCCGCAGTCGAGCTCGCGTTGAACGGAATGGCGAGGTTCGAGACCATCGAGAAGTCGTCCTGCATCCCTTGAAGCGGCATGAGGGCCGTCGTGAGCGGGTAGTCGCGCCCGAGCGCCGTGTCGGCGATGTAGTGACCGCCCTCGGTGATGTTCTGGCCGCCCACGCGACTCCTGTCTTTGGCGTATCCGTCACCGCCCAGCGCCTGCCCCGCAAACATGATGCAGTAGCGTGCGGGGGTTTGTTGTGCACGACCGTTGGCGGGCATCATGCACTCGAGCCAAGGGAGAGCGACGGTCGCGCCAGCCAGGCCCCGCAGGACCGCTCGTCGGTGAATCTTCGCGGCCATCAGAGTTGCTCCTCGACTTTGCGAACGAAACGGTCTGACGCGATGAAGGACAGCACGAACTCTTGGAAGTCGTGACCTCCGCCGCGGAACTCTTCGGTGACCTCGTCGAGCAGCGCGTCCTCGTACGTGGTGGGCGCACGACCCCATGCGTAGGTGAGGAACTGCTCGACCGCGCACCCATCGACGTAGCCGTTGTCGACCAGAAGGGACGAGAGCTCGGCCGGGCTCGAGAAGCCTCCGACGCCGACGATCTCACCGTCGCCCATGATCGTGCACTCGGGCAGCCCGTCATCGAACTCACGAAAGCGGCCTGCGATATCGTAGTTCTCGAGCCCAAACCCGATTGGATCGACCAGGCTATGACAACCGGCGCAGCTCCCCGACTGATCCCGGTGCTCCGCGTAGCGGTCGTATTTGCACACGGCGTCGAGTATCCCCTCGGGCGGCTGGTCGACGTCGACATCGGGCGGAGGCCGAGGCACGTCCTCACACATCAGGCGCGTGCGAACCATGATCCCACGTTGCGTCGGGCTCGTATCCTCGAACTTGCTGAAAGCAGCGAGGAGGCTGCCGTGCCCGAGGATTCCAGCACGACCGGTCCCCTCGTACGACACCCAGCCCTCTCCACCTTCCGGAAGGGGAAGGCCGTAGTGGTCGGCGAGTGCGTCGTCGACGAAGGTCTCGTCCATCGTGAAGAGGCGTAGGTAGCTCCCGGGTTCGTCGAGGATGACACGGTCGATCAGCGCCGAGGTCTCTCGGTTGAATGCGGCGACCAACTCAGGGGTGTGAGGAATCGACCGATACCCGAGCCACATCGCGTGAAACCGTTGTAGCTGCGTACGCGCGCGAGGATCTTGAAGCATGCGAGCCGCCTGGTCGCGGCGCCCCTGTGCCGTATCGAGCTCGCCCTCCTCCGCTGCCGCGCGAAGCGCGTCGTCAGGCATGCTGGCCCACAGCAAGTACGACATGCGGTTGGCGATCTCATACGGATCCAACTCGACGAGCCCAGGCTCTGCGCCGGGACGGCCGTCTTCGATCCGGTACAAGAACTCGGGGTCTTGGACGATCGCGGAGACCGTGAGCTCCACGGCCGTGAAGAAATCGTTGTCGACGGCGGAGTTGTTCTCTGATGCAAAGGCCAGCAGCGGCAGATAGGTGTCGACGTCCTCGTCGGTTACCGCGCGTCGAAGAGCGCGAGGAAGGAACTCGTTCAGGAACGTCCGGAAACACGCTTCGTCGCCGGACCCCGCTGGGCTACACGACACCAGCGCGGCACGGCGGTCAGGGGTGGCGACCGCCCGCTCCGCCACCTCTTCGGCGAGCAGCTCGAGTGAGTCGACGAGGGCTTCGGACGCTTGCTGAATCGTGTAGTCGTTGTCGAAGGGCCGGAACTCGTCCTCGTTGAGGAGCCTGGACGCCGGCGCGGTGTCCTCTCCGAGGAGATCGCGCAGCGTGTTGTCGAGCTCGGCCTGAGAGAGACGCCGGGCGCCGCTCTGCACAGCCAGCAGCGGATCGACCGCCGGCGGACCGTCGATTCCACCAGGGCCACCACGCCCTCCGGGATCACCCGCTTGGCCTATCCGACCCATGCAGGCACCAAGGGTGAGACAGGCGAAAAGCGCAAAAAGACGCCAATACACACGATCAGGATTCCAGACTTGATGCCCCGCGTCGAGGTCTTTTCGCCCTAAAGTGTGATTTTCTTGCTAGTGGCCTTTCCAGATCCACAGGGCGCGCAGGTGCATTCCGGCGGGCGCGGGGTCCCCGCGGAGCCACGCAATGGCGCCCTTTTTGAAGCGAACCCAGGTCCCGAGGGGATCCCCGGTGGTGAGCAGGGCCAGCGTGTCACTCATCCACGGCTCATGCCCGACACAGGCCACAGACCGACCTTCGAGCGTCGCGAAGAAAGCTGAATCAGGGGCCTGAGCCAAACCGGCGGTTTCGACCACGGGCCCCCGGGTCACCGGGCCGAGAAGCGCGGCCGTCTGCGCGGCACGCACCCAAGGGCTCGTGTACACGCGATCGAAATCGATGTCCGCCCGTTGTAGGTCCGCCACCATTTGATTGAATCGCTGCCGGCCAACGTCGGTCAGGACGCGTTCATGGTCGGGCAATCCGGCTCGACGCTCCTCTGCGATCGCGTGTCGGATGAGGAACACATCCACGACGGCTCACTCCGCTCCACGGATTTCGAGCCGAAAGCCGGCGGCTTTGACGAGCTTCTGCTCCCGCTCGAGATCGGCGTGAACCAACGGGTGGGAGGCCAGCCAGCTCGGCTGGAAGTCGAGCTCAAGCTTGTTGTCTTTGGCGGAGAGCTTGGGCACCGGAACGTTCTCGGGGTCGCGGTTTCGATTGAGCAACACAGAAAGCCGAAGCAACACCGTGAGGCGTTTGGCAGCGCGACGAAGTTCGAGTGGAAGCGTGTCAAAGAAGGTCTCGTCGAGTTTTCGACGGTGCCCTCGTACCAGAGTCGCCACGAGTTGCTGTTCGTCCCGCGAAAAACCAGGCAGATCGGACGACGCAACCAAGTAGGCGCCGTGCTTGTGGTGCCCCGTGTAGTTCACGGCAAGGCCTACTTCGTGGAGCTGCGCGCCCCATGTGAGTGCGTGCACCATGTCGGGAGAGCCCATCCCCCATTCACCCGCGACCTGCTGGAGCAACGCAAGCGCTGTCGCTTGCACACGATCCGCGTGAGCCTGGTCGATCGAGTAGCGGCTCGAGAGCATGGCGATCGTGCGGTCGCGGGGATCCTCGTCTTGGATGCGGCCGATCATGTCGTAGATCAGCCCCTCACGAAGTGCCGTCGGCGAGACCCACATCTCGTCGATGGCCAGCCGGTCGAAGACGGCGCTGAGAATGGCGACGCCGCCCGGAAAGACCGAACGCCGATCGGGGTCGAGGCCTGGGAGCTCGAGGCGGTCCAAGCGCCCGGTGGTGATCATCGCTTGCTCGAGTTTCGTCAGACCCTCCGAGGTGATCGTCCCATGGGCCCAGCCGGCCTCTTCGAGGATCGCGGCGACGGCCCGTATCGTGCCGGACGCTCCGATGGCCCGCTCCCATCCGTATTGGCGGAGCGTGGCGCGCACCGGTTGGAGCTCGAGGGCGGCGGCGAGCTTCGCGTTGTTGAAACGTTTGCGGCTGACCTTGCCCTCCGAGAAGAACTGCTGCGTGAAGCCGACGCACCCCATGTACAGCGAGTGGACCGCCACCGCCTCAAAGCTGTCGCCGACGATGCACTCGGTGCTGCCGCCGCCGATGTCGACGACAAGTCGGCGCGCGGGCGCCCCGGCGATCCCGTGCGACACGCCGAGATAGATCAACCTGGCTTCTTCGCGCCCTGGGATGATCTCGATCTGGTGACCGAGCGCGCTGCTTGCGTTGTCCAAGAACTCTCGGGAGTTCTTGGCTTTGCGGAGCGTGTTGGTGCCGACCGCTCGGACTTGGTCGGCGCCGAAGTCTCGGAGACGCTGACCGAAGCGGGTAAGCGCATCGTGCGCCCTTTGCTGGGACTCCTCATCGAGGGCCCCGTCGTCTTGGAGGCCGGCAGCGAGCCGGACCGGCTCGCGAAGGCGATCGACGATCTGTAGGCTGTCGTGGTCGAGCCGCGCGATCACCATGTGGAAGCTGTTCGACCCCAGGTCGACTGCGGCGAGCGACTCCATCAACGCGCCTACTTTACATTAGTTTGCCGCAGACGCCGCTGCTTTTCGGAGCCAGTCGCCAGTAGCGTCATCGGCCGGGAAATACGACTCGATCCGCAGCTCCTGTGCGGTGACGTCCATCGGTGTCCCCAACGTGGTCAAGGTTGTGAAGAACTCCAGCTGGACGTCGCCCTTCTTCAACTTGACCGTAATGCAGACTTCCGGCGTGCGTGCGAGGTCCACGTTGCGGAGCTTCGTGGACACGCCCGGATACGCGAGCAGAGCGTCCACCAGCTTTCGAATCTCGCTCGTCTCGAGCTCTACGATCGACTCTCGGTACAAGCGATCGAGCAGGATTCCCGCGACCTCTTCCCAGTTGACGACATA
>JBCCEK010000291.1:0-4594 GCA_039030295.1 Myxococcota bacterium
CGAAGACACTCCGGATGATCCAACAACGCCGAACCCGATACGGCGGTCGCTGCTGCGCGTTCAGGAGATCGGTTCATCTTGAGTCCGGGGAACGAGGGAGCGGGCGAGTGGAGCGGCACCCTTGGTGACGCTCGAACGGAGGAGCTGCCAACGGAGCCCTAGCGGAAGCGTGCGGAACACTTCGTTCATGACCGTCCGAAGGGCTGGCGGCGCGAGCGTTCCAGCCAAGTAGCCGGACCACGACGCCGTGGGGAGCGAGAAGAACCCATGAAAGAACCGACCCATCTGCGCCGCGGTCATGCCGACGAGCGATTCGAGCCCGACGGCGTAGAGCTCCCAGGCCTTGCGCTCTCCTGTCGACCAGACCGCCTCGTTGGCCCGCGCGGTCGCATCGTGCCCGCCACCCGACGCGAGGCCCGACATGATCGCATCGGCCACGACGGGCGCTTTTCGATGAATGTGCGCCTGAAGGTACCCGGAGGCGGGGTGGACCATCGCGGCCGCCGCCCCAAACGGAACGACCCGTTGTCGCGTTTTGGGCAGCCCAAGGCCCATCGGAATCCGGCAGTGCTCTTCGGCGACGCGCGTTGCGCCTTGAAGTCCGTGCGCCGCCAGGCGGAGCTCAAGTCTCGCGGCGAGATCCTCGATTGCCATGGCCGGCCTGCGGGCCAAGGAGGTCTCTTCGACGAAGAGGCGGTCACCGTCGAGTGGGAGGGCGTAGAGGAACGAAGCGGGGTCCGGCGACGCGGGGTCCGCGGGAACGAAGTCCATCAACACGGCTTGTTGCGCATCGAACCCGTGGCCCGGGGCATCGAGGAGCAACCCGTAAGCCATCTGGTAGGCGGGGGGCCGGGCGTGCACGCGTTCGACGAACGGGGTTTCGGCACCCGAAGCGTCCACCACGACCCGAGCCGATCGCCGCTGCCCGGACTCCGTCTGGACGTCGGCGCCGTCTGGGGTGGCGTCGACGGCGACCGCGCGGTCCGCGATGACCTCGACACCGCCGCGATCGAGGCGGCCCCACATGCTCGCCCGGTACCGAGCGGTATCGAGCTTCGCGTAGGCGCGTCCCACCTCGTGCGCGCCCTCTAGCGTGCGAACCAACGTGCCGTCCCAACACCGCTCGATCGCGTCCTCCAGCGTGGGCGGCACCTCGTCACGCCACATGGCATACATTGGCTTCCAGGAGGCCCGGGGCGCCGGCGCGACCAACAACACGGACGCGTCACGAGACCGCAGAGCTCCGGCGACAGCCAGGGCTGCGGGACCACTTCCAAGGACGGCGATGTCGACGGGGTCGTTCACGGCTTGCCAAGACTCGCATTGTTTTCTACGACCACAACGTGATTTTGACAAGACCTATACAAAATATAAACGCGCTGTTCATCCCTCGGGGCTGCGACGACCGAGGAATTGCCTTTGTAGCCGGATTTGTTAGGGGAATCGGGTGTCTTCGCTACTAGTTGGGCTCGGGGCCGCCCTCGCCATCGGAGCGTTGTTGGTGTGGTCCGTGCGCTCCGGATGGGCAAGGCGCCGCGCTGCGGGGTTCGTCGCCTGGCGCCTCGGCGGCTACCGGCATGCCGCCAACTCGGTCGATTCGGCCCGGCCCCGATTGGCCAGCGACCCGCCGCCTCGCGTCGCCGTCATTGGGGGCGGCCTCGGCGGGATCGGGGCCTCAGCGACCCTGGCCGCCCGCGGCATTGAGGTCGCGCTGTACGAACGAAACCCCTACCTCGGCGGCAAGATCGGGGCCTGGAAAGAAGCGGTGGGCGACGAGTCGCACACCGTGGACCACGGCTTTCACGCCTTCTTTCGTCAGTACTACAACCTCAATCGTTTTCTCGATGAGCTCGGGATCTCGAAGAGCTTCCGCGCGATCGAGGACTACCTGATCATCGACTCCGAGGGGCGCAGTTGGAGCTTCGGCGACGTGGTGTCGGTGCCGGTGCTGAACATCGTGGACCTCGCCCGTCGTGGTTTCTTTCAGTGGCGGGATGTCATCGCGAAACGAACCCGGAGCCGACTCGAGTCGTTCGTGCGCTTCGACATGGAGCAGACGTACGCCGAGTTCGACGACACGACGTTTCAAAACCTCTGCGACGAGGCCGCGCTGCCGGCAGAGCTCCGAGTGTCGTTTCGAACGTTTGCCCGCGCCTTCTTCTCGGACGAACGGGACCTATCGGCGGCCGACGTCCTGCGCGCGTTTCATTTCTATTACCTGAGCCATGACCTCGGCCTGATGTACGACTACCCGGCCGGCGACTACGAGAGTGTCGTCGTCAGCCCGATCCGGGAACACCTCGAGAACGCTGGCGTAGCGATCCACCTCGAGCGCGACGTCGAGCGCATCGAGCGGGGAGGTTCGCGTCGCTTTGTGGTGGAGGGCGAGGACTACGACTGGGTCGTCCTCGCCGCGAGCATCCCAGGCATACACGCGATCGTCTCGGGGTCTCCCTGGATGGCCGAGGAGGCGCCGGCGCTCGCCGCCAAGCTTCAGGGGCTCCGCACGTCGCACGGGTATGCGGTGTGGCGGCTCTGGACCGACCGAGACGTTCGCCCCGAGCTCCCCACGTTCACGAACGTCGAGCGGCGTGCGGTCCTCGATTCGGTCACCGCGTACCACCGCATCACCGACGAAGCGCGAACATGGGCGGCGCGGCATGGGGGTGCGGTCCTCGAGCTCCACTCCTACGCGTTGAGCCCGGACATCAGCGATGTTCGCGCCGCGTTCCTCGAGGACCTCGACTACTACTTTCCGGAGCTTTCTGGGATGGAGATCCGCCACGAGGTGTTGCAGGTCAACCACGACTTTCCGTCGTTCTCGCCCGGTCAACGCGCGCTGCGTCCCGAACCCCGGCTGCCGATCGAAGGCATGCTGGCGGCTGGAGACTGGGTGAAGCTCCCATATCCGATGACGCACATGGAGGCGGCGTTCACGTCGGGCGTCGCCTGCGCGAACGAGGTGTTTGAGGCGTGCGGCCTGCAACAAGAGCCGATCTACACGGTCGCGCCGCGAGGCCTGCTGCCGGCCAAGGGAACACGCTGAGCCCGCTCACAAACCCGAGCCCGGCAAGGTGAACGCCTCGCAAAGAAAGTCGATCAAGAGCCGCACCCGCTCTGGCAACTGACGCGTGGAGTAAACGACGTGAATCGGGGGTGATGGCAGGGACCACTCGGGGAAGATCGGGACGAGCCGACCGGCCTTGTCTCCATCGACGACATGGACTTCGGGCATCAAGCCAATGCCTTGCCCCGCCGCCACGAGCTCCACCATGGCACTGTAGTCGTCGACGTTCACGCGACCCGATACGCTCAAGGTGACGCTTTCGGGATCGTCGCCTTCGGCGTCGCGCACGAGGCGGACGACCTGAGTGCGCCCACGGCATCGGTAGAGCACGAACGGCACTTGCTCGAGGTCGGTGATGTCGCGGCAGTCGAGCTCGGTGCCCACACGCGCGGCCAACCGAAAGTCCGACGGAAAGAGTTTGCGCGCGATCAGGTTCGGGTCGGTGACACGCCCGGCGCGAAGCGCGAGATCCACCCCCTCTTGGACGAGGTCGACGAACCGGTTGGTGAACACCAGGTCGAGCGAGATGTCGGGGTAGCGCTCGAGGAACGCGGCGAACTGCGGAATCAGCAACAGACGTCCGAGGTCGGCCGGCGCCGTGACGCGGACCGTGCCCACCGGGTCGGTGGTGCTCTGCTCGATCGAGGCGACCGCGGTATCGAGGGTGTCGATGGCATCGACCACCGACTCGTAGAACCGCGTGCCCTCCCCCGTGGCGGTCACCCGCCGTGCGTCGCGATGGATGAGCTTGGCCCCAAGCTGCTCCTCGAGCCGCGCGAGGCGGCGGCTCACAGTCGACTTCGGCACCCCGAGGTGGCGTCCGGCGGCGGCGAGGCTGTGCCGGCGCATCACCTCCACAAAAGTTGCAATATTGTCCTTGTCTACGTGCATGTGGTGTGGAGAGTTGCTTTTTTGCAACCTAAGGTCAAGCGTCTGCGGTCTCCCGCGCGAGGGTCGAAACCGTTAGGTTCGGCTCATGGCAACCGAGACCACCCGACGAGGCGTGTTGGCGACATTGGGCGCGGCCATGGCGGCCGCAGCCGGCGCGGTCCTCGCGGGGCGGCTCTGGGGCCGAGCCGAAGAGAACCCGAAGGAGGACGACATGCCAACCGAAGCCAAGGCCACCCGCACCCGCCCGCGTGCTTTGAAGGGCGTCTTTGCGCCGGGTCCTGAGCATTGGGTCGGCGATGGTTTCTTCGTCAAGACGGTCTTCTGGCCGCAGATGGGCGCCGAGATGCTCAGCCCGTTCCTGCTCCTCGACCACGCGGCGAAGCGCGAGTTCGAGGCATCGCCGTGGCGGCGAGGCGTCGGTGAGCACCCGCATCGCGGTTTCGAAACGGTGACGTTCGCCTACGAAGGCGAAGTGGAGCATCGCGATTCAGCGGGCGGAGGCGGGAAGATCGGCCCGGGAGACGTCCAGTGGATGACCGCCGCGTCTGGCGTGGTGCACGAAGAGAAGCACTCTCAAGACTTCGCCGACCGAGGCGGCATCTTCGAGATGGTGCAACTGTGGGTCAACCTGCCTGC
>JBCCEK010000292.1:0-4543 GCA_039030295.1 Myxococcota bacterium
CGGTGAGAGAACGCATCATCAAGCGCGTCGGTTTCGGCCCGTATCGGGGTCTGTTCTCGTTGGCGGCGCTCGCGGGCCTGGTCCTCATCGTCCTCGGGATGAGCCGGGCACCCATGGTTCCGCTGTGGACGCCGCCCGGTTGGGGCTTCACCGCCGCGGTCGTCGGGATGCCGGTGGTGTTCGTGCTGCTCGCCGCGTCGTATATGCCGTCGAATCTTAAGCGATGGATCCGTCACCCAATGCTCACCTCGGTCGCGATCTGGGCCGGACTCCACTTGCTGTGCAACGGAGACTTGGCTTCGTTGATCCTGTTTGGCAGCTTCGGCACCTTCGCCGTGTTCGACATCGTCTCGGCCAATCGGCGAGGGACGGCGAAGGCGCAAGACCGAGTGGCCTGGTGGCGAGACCTCATCCCGGTCGTAGGCGGCCTGCTGGTGTACTTCCTGGTTCTTCACTATCACCAAGCCCTCTTCGGGCGTTCGGTACTGCCCTTCTGGAAAGCGCTCTGGACATGAAGTCAAAGGTTTCACGATGAAGGCAATTTTGGTTCGAGAGTTTGGCGACCCATCCGCGGTCACCGTCAGCGAGGTCGATGATCGGGAGCCGAGCGGCCACGAAGTGAAGGTTCGCGTTCACGGCGTGGGGGTTGGATACTTCGATGGGTTGCTCGTCAAGGGTGAGTATCAGATGAAACCGCCGCTCCCGTTCACCCCGGGGAGCTCCTTGTCGGGGGTCGTCGAAGCGGTCGGCGCGAACGTCACACATCTCGCGCCCGGCGACCATGTGGCCGGCTTCGGGCTTCTTGGCGGTCTCGCGGAGTACACCTGCCTGCCCGGCAACTTCGTTTTCAAGATTCCTGACTCGATCCCTCTCGACGACGCTGCCAACTTCTTCATCGCCTACGCCACCGCTGTCTACGGCCTCAAAGAGCTCGGCAAGCTCCGTGAAGGCGAAACCGTTCTCATCTTGGGCGCGTCGGGCACCACAGGGTCTACCGCGATCGAGGTTGCACGCGCCGTCGGGGCCAAAGTGATCGCCTGCGCCTCGACCGAGGAGAAACGCGCTCACTGCATCGAGCTCGGCGCCGATGCCGCCATCGATTACACCCAGCCCGACTGGCGCAAGGCGGCCAAGGCTGCCGCGGGCCGCCAGGGCGTCGACGTCGTGTACGATCCCATCGGTGGCGACTTCGCCGAGCCGGCCCTCCGCACCATGGCGCCCGGGGGCCGCTACCTCGTCGTCGGGTTCGTCGCGGGTATCGCCAGCATCCCGATCAATCTCCCGCTGATCAAGCGATGCTCGATCATCGGCGTGAACTGGGGCGGTGAAGTGATGGGCAACCCAACGGTCGTCAAACCCGTCATCGACCAGCTCATCGCCTGGTCGGAGAGCGGTGCCCTCTCATCAGGCCCCGACGCCACGTACTCGCTCGAGCGCACCGGCGAGGCGTTCGCCTCCCTCTTCGGCCGCGCCTCGACGGGCAAGATCGTGATCCGCTGCTGAAGCTGAGGGGTTGCGAGGCGCGGCCGGGTCGGTGGCACATAGCCCAGGAAAAACGGGCGTGAAATACTGGCGGAGGAGGAGGGATTCGAACCCCCGGATGGTTGCCCATCAACGGATTTCAAATCCGCCGCCTTCGACCGCTCGGCCACCCCTCCGTGAGGAACCCCGCTCTAGCATACGGTTGTCGGATCGTCCCCTTCCCAGGGAGCACTCTCTTCTCTATATTCCGGCGTCCGGCACGAAGGCACGGGCCGGGAGCACGAGGTGATGCTGTGGCGATAGATCCCATTCCAAGGCGACTCATTCAGCAGGCGGATAAGAGCCCACACAATCCCGCTTACTACGTCCGCAAGAACGGCGCGTGGCAGGCCACGAACTGGGGAGACTACGGCCGTCAAGTGGCCCAAGCAGGCCGCGCCTTGATCGCGCTCGGCTTCGAGTCGGGGCAGACGGTCACCATCCTCGGGTTCAATCGCCCGGAGTGGGTGATCATGGACGTCGCCGCAATGGGCGCTGGCGGCGCGCCAGCCGGGATCTACACGACATCGTCCCCGGCCGAAGTGAAGTACATCGTCGCGCACTGCGAGTCACCGCTGATCCTCTGCGAAGACGAGTCGCAGTGGGCGAAGGTGCACGAGGAGCTCGACAACATGCCTGCCCTTCAGCACGTGGTGATGATGCAGGGCGCTCCCAAGATCGACCATCCGAAAGTGATGTCGTGGGAGGAGTTCCTCGCGAAGGGCGACGAAGTGGAAGAGCAAGCGTACGTAGACCGCGTCAATGCGCTCGAGCCCAACGCTCTGGCGACGTTGATCTACACCTCCGGAACCACCGGCCCCCCAAAGGGCGTGATGCTCAGCCACAACAATCTGGCGTGGACCGCCGGCCAAGCGATCGAGATCGTCCAAACGTCCGCGAGCGACTGCTCACTGTCGTACTTGCCGCTGTCGCACATCGCCGAGCAGATGTTCTCGATCCACACGCCGATCACGACGGGGTCGCGCATCTACTTCGCCGAATCGATCGATGCGGTCCCAGAGAACCTCAAAGAGGTTCAACCGACGGTATTCTTCGGCGTGCCGCGCATCTGGGAGAAATTCCATGCAGGTATCGCAGCGAAGCTCCAAGAGGCCACGGGGGTCAAAGCCAAGCTGGTCGACTGGGCCATGAAGGTTGGTTGGGAAGCCAACAAGACCGCGGGCGGAGCGAAGGGGTTCTCCTATCGTCTCGCCGACAAACTCATCTTCTCGAAGCTCAAGCCGGCGATCGGCATGGGCAATGCGCGTGTTTGCGTCTCCGGGGCGGCTCCGATCGCGCGAGAGGTCCTCGAGTTTTTCGCCAAGCTCGATATCGTGGTCCTCGAGGTTTACGGACAGTCCGAGGACACGGGCCCGACGAGCTTCAACCTCCCCGGGAACTACCGCTTCGGCACCGTGGGCCCCGCCCTGAACGGGGTCACTGTGAAGATCGCAGACGACGACGAGATCCTCGTCCAGGGGCCAAACTTGTTCCTCGGGTACTACAAGGACCAAGAGGCCACCGACGCGACACTCATCGACGGTTGGCTCCACTCAGGTGACCTTGGCGCGTTCGACAAAGACGGGTTTCTCAACATCACCGGCCGAAAGAAGGACATCATCATCACGGCAGGTGGCAAGAACATCACGCCCAAGAACTTGGAAGCGGCGATCAAGAACCACCCGCTCATCGACGAAGCCGTCGTGATCGGCGATCGGCGCAAGTACCTCACCGCCCTGGTGACGATCGACGCCGAAGCAGGTCCCGAATGGGCCACGCAGAACGGCGAGGACCCGGCGGCGCTCAACACCAGCCAAAAGCTCCGTGCGAGCATCCAAGCGCACATCGACGAGATGAACAAGGAGTTCGCTCGCGTCGAGCAGATCAAGAAGTTCACGGTGCTGCATCGCAATCTCAGCATCGAGGACGGAGAGCTGACTCCCACCCTGAAGGTCAAGCGAGCGAAAGTACACGACCACTTCTCCGACGACATCGAGAAGATGTACGCCGAGAATACGCAGCAGGCTCAGGCCCAGGCGTAATAGACCGAGCGGTCTAATCACGACACGATAGTGACGGTGACCTTGCGTCGATGCGGCCGGCGGCGGTGTTCCCAGAGGTAGATCCCCTGCCACGTCCCGAGGGCGCAGCGGCCGCGCTCGATCGGAATACTGATCGACGTCTGCGTCAGGGCTGCCCGCACGTGCGCGGGCATGTCGTCTGGGCCTTCCGCCGTGTGAATGAAGAGCGGATCCCCGTCAGGGACGAGCCGACTGAGGAAAGCGTCGAGGTCGACCTGGACGTCGGGGTCTGCGTTCTCGTTGATGATCAGCGAGGCACTCGTGTGGTGGACGAACACCGTACAGAGCCCATCCTCGACGCGCGACGCCCCGACGGCTTGTTGGACCCGATGCGTGATCTCGAGGGTCCCACGCCCGATCGTATCCACGAAGAAGGTCTCGCTTCGGGTCGTCATGGCTCGGTCACCCGCATCCACATGGCGGCTTGGTCGCCCTGGTAGATCAATGCGTCCCCCTGGGTGAAGCGAAACTCGTAGCGCCCAAACACGCGATCCCGCGATTGACGAACCTTGGTCGCGTGGCACTCGAGGTCGAGTGGCGGCCCGATCGTCGCAAGGGCTGCAAAGCGGGCATCGTAGATACGCCCGCCGTAACCGACCCATCCGTCGGCATGTCGCAAACCAAGCACGTAGTAAGTGTGCATGAACCCGAGCATCCCGGTGACGTGCACCATGAACCCGCCGCTCACGTGCCGCGGATGGCGCACGGGGTGTGAGCGTTGGTGCTGCGTGAGTGGAAGGTCTGCACGGGTCTGCATCCTCGCCCGCACGAGGTTCGCTTCCTTGTCGATCTCGACGATCTCGTCGATCCCGAGCGCCTCGGGCCCGTAGAAGCAGTCTGCGACGAAGTCTGGATCGAGCGCCACGTTATACCCCCTCCGCGTCCCCACCCCAGATGTACTTGTGCGTTTGGAGTTGCACGCGCACGGCCAGGCGGTCGGC
>JBCCEK010000293.1:0-4540 GCA_039030295.1 Myxococcota bacterium
CACGAACGATGCGTTGAGGGCGGACAGTCCCCCGGGGAGGAGCACAGTCTGGGCTCCGACAACGGTGCAAACATCGTCGCATTCATCGGTTTGCGGACACTGAGCTCGCCGACCGGTCGCCTAGCGGCGGTTCGCAACTCGAATCAGCGGGTCTATCCTGTCTTCATAAAAAATCATCAAGCATCGCGATTCTTCACCGTGGTCGAACGCAGCGACGGTGTTCTCCGGGTGCGAAGCCCTTCCGTGCGCAAGCAGAAACCCTGATGCCTTCGAATCACCGTTGGCCCCAAGTGTGTTTCGTGGGGAGCAGGCTTCCAAGCTTCCACCGCTCCGCCGAGCGAGGCTCGCGAGGCAAGGCTCTTACCCTCCCGCCCGCCTCCACGAGCGCTTCTTCGATGACTTTCGCGCGGTCCTTCGAAATCGGTTCTGTGATGACCCGAGGCTCCCCTCTGACGACGGCGTCCAGCATTTCAAGGACCCGCGAACCAAGCCAACGTTCCCCAACGAGCCGAAGGATCGCGAACTGGAACTCGATCTTGTCTGTCGTGTCGATCTTGGCCTGTGACCCCGGAGGTTATGGCGTCGGTGACCGAGTCCTGGTGAACTTGGCGGATGGGTACGTTGGACGAAGTTGTTATCAATGTGCACACGGGTTTGCGGGGGACGCCTGCGGCGTTCGTCGCGCGCTTTGAGGAACTGTGGGCGAACCCTCGGGGGCACGCGGACCACTTTGGCGACTTGCTTTCGCCGGAGATCCGGCTGATCGCGCCGATGACGCCGACGACTACGGATCGGGTGAGCGGGATGCGTGCGCTTCAGAATGTGTTCAACGCGGCGCCCGACCTTCGCGCGGACGTGCTCAACTGGTCCGAAGCCGGAGATGTGCTTTTCATCGAGATGCGTTTCACCGCGACCATCGGCGGGCGAGAGGTTTCTTGGCGCAACGTCGACAGGTTTCGATTCGTCGAGGGCGTTGCGGTCGAGCGGGTCGCGTACTTCGACCCCTCGGTGTTGCAACGTTCGCTGCTCCGGAATCCGCGTGGATGGCTTCAGCTCGCGAAACTTCTACTACGGCGGGGCTAGGTTTGGAGCCGAGCGGGCACTACGGCGCGGCGTTGCGGCAGCGGGCGGCGCGGACCATTCGATTCTCTTGCCAGACTGCGAGGAAGTCGCCGGAGTCGTTGGCGGCCCCCGCGGCGGTGCCCGAACCTCCCTGAACGCTGCCGGTGATCTCTTGTGGCTCGATGAACGCGCCTCCTGGGCCGGTGTTGCGCGTTGCGAATGCGCCGGGGAAACCCGACGCCCATGCGACGGTGGCGGTGCCTGATGCGTCGATCACGGCTTGCCAATCCCCGCTGAGGCTTGTCGTCCCGACCTCGCGTGGGGTGATCCAAGTGCCATCGTAGGCGGTGGCCCAGGGGTAGGTTTGCCCACCGATCGAGCGTTTTTGCCCCCAGGCGGCGACGATCACGCCGCTTTCGCTGCGGGCGACGTCCACGGCGCCGATGGAAGCGGGCGACTCGGTGTCGTGGATGAGCTCTTGGGCGCCGAAGGTGTCGGCGTCGATGTCGATGTCGACGGTGTAGAGCATGCGCTCGGTGGAGAAGGAGTCGTTGATCAGCAGGACTCCCTTGCCGGTGTCGTCGAGATCGATCGCGGGGACGCCGGCTAGCGACGTGATCGTGGTACTGAACGGGCTCAGTGCGTTCGAGCCGTCGCGTCGGAAATCGCCGTTGTCGTAAGGGAGGACATAGAGGGTCGGCGTGGTCCCGCCTACGTCGATCGAATACAACAGCAGAGCTTGGCCGACATCGTTGACGGCGAACTCGAGGTCTTTGACGCTGTCGCTGTTGTTCTGTTCGAGGAGGACGTCGCCCGTCCAGCCGGTCGGACCGCGCCTCGTGAAGAAGACACTCGTTCGTGCCATCGATGGGGTGAGGAACGCCAGGATGGGTTCGCCGCTGTCGCGGTCGTATCGGAGGGCCCAGCCGTTGAACTGGCCATAGGTGTCCGAGTCGGCTTCTTCAGAGGTTCCCCAAGTGTCTCCGGTTGCGTCATAGGTTCGCGTCCAGAGTTGTTGGTCGCCTGCGTCGACCTCTCGAATGAGCGCCGTGACGTCGCCGTCGACGTCGATCGCGATGTCGGTGAACGGGGTGAAGCCGGGGTTGGTTTCCAGGAAGACATCGAACGGTGTCGACCACTCGTCGGTGGCGAAGTCGTATCGTGCGACCGTGACGCCCTCGAAGCCGCCACCGCGCTCGTTCCAGATCGCGGCCGCGTGGTTGCCGCTCGACGCGAAATCGAGGAACACCGGGCCGCCGGTGTCGGCTTCGTAGTCGTCGACGCGGACGATCGGGTCGCACTCGATGGCGGGACCCGTGGTTGTTCCACCGCTGCCGCCTGCGCCGGCGTTGCCACCCGTGCCACCGGCGCCCGCGCTGCCGCCTGCACCGGCCATGCCGCCGGTGCCTGCGCTGCCACCCGTGCCGGCCATGCCACCCGAACCCGCGCTGCCGCCCGTTCCGCCAGTCCCTCCGGTTGCGGGCATCCCGCCGGTTGCTGCGGTTCCGCCCGTCCCTCCGGTTGACGATGTGCCGCCCGTGGCTGCCGTCCCACCGGTTCCGCCGCTGCCGCCTGTGCCCGTGCCTTCCCCGCCGCAGCCGAGGGCGGCCAGCAAACATGCGCCAAGGATGACGACGCGGTTCATGGTGGGACGGTCTCACGAACCGGGGCCGACGTCCATGCCTCAGCCGGCGTTCGTGCGATGATCGGTACCAAGTTGGGCGATGTGACGCATCAGGCACCGCTCGACGGCGCTTCTTCGCGCCTCAAGGCGAGTACGCTCGTGCCCCTCTCGCTCGCACCCCTCTCGCTCGTGCCCCTCTCGCTCGTGCCGCTCGCGCGCGTCGGCATCGGTTGCCGGGATCGGTTGCTGGGATCGGTTGCTCGGATCGGTCGGGGGAGCTGTTACCGAGGTCGACGCGGGTGCATTCAACGTGATGTGGATCCGCGATGATTTAATTTCGCAATACACATCGACCTTGCGTGATCCCGCTCACCTTTCACGCGAGCCAATCCACGACTGTATCGGACCAGTCACGGTCGTTCGGCGACAGTGGTGTGCGCGTAGTTTACACCGCGAAAACAAGGGTAGAACTTGCCAACGGTGTGACTCGCGGTTAGTGCGGATCGGGGGACACATGATGACCAAACTCGAATCAATCGGTGTCGTAGGCGCTGGGCAAATGGGTCGCGGCATCGCGCAAGTCGCGGCGGCTGCGGGTCTCGACGTACGGATTCTCGACGTCCGCGAGGACGCGTTGAACCGTGCCCTTCATAAGCTCGATGAGGCGCTTTCGCGGGTCGCGCACGCGCGGCCGCTCGGAAGCGTTCGGGGCGAAACAGAAACCCGTGCGCTTCGCGATTGCGATTTCGTCGTCGAAGCGGCTACGGAGAACCTCGAGCTCAAGCAAGGGATCTTTGCGGACCTCGATGCGCATGTTCGAGGGGACGCGATTCTTGCGAGCAACACCTCTTCGATTTCACTCACCAAGCTTGCCGGCGTAACGAATCGGCCCGACCGCGTGGTGGGCATGCACTTCATGAATCCAGCGCCGCGCATGGAGCTCGTTGAGGTGGTCCGGGCGCTGCAAACGAGCGATTCGACCTACGAAACCACGCGTTCGCTCGCCGCACGTCTTGGGAAAACCTGCGTGACGACGAAAGACATGCCCGGGTTCATCGTGAACCGGATGTTGATTCCGTTCATCAATGAAGCGTGCTTCGCGCTTCAGGAGGGGCTCGGGAGCGCCGAGGACATCGACAAGGCCGCCAAGCTTGGGCTCGCGCACCCTATGGGGCCGCTTGCGCTCGCGGATCTCATCGGCCTCGACACCTGCCTGTTCATTGCTGAGGTCTTGCAGCGCGAGCTCGGCGAGGACAAGTACCGGCCGGCCGCGATGCTCCGAAACTACGTGGCTGCGGGTTGGCTCGGGAGGAAGTCCGGTCGGGGCTTTTACGAGTATGAGGGTCGCGCCGGGGAGCGACGCAAGGTCGCCTGAGCGGGCCGTCGACAAGGTCTGTCTGTCTCGTGCCTCGGCGACCTAGAGGTTTCACGTCTCCTCGAAGTCGATCGTGGTTGTGAGTGTCGCGTGCCGTAGCGCGACGGACCGACGCTCAGTCATCGTACAGCGCCTCGATGAACCGATGGAGGCTCGGCGCTGCGAACCCTGCTGTCTTGCGCGGAGCGAATGCGCCGAGGACCAGTGCGCCGACGATGAATGCGAGGACGGCGCCTGCCTCATGGTCATCCAGCCGCTGGTTGGAGCGTGTTTGGATGTGCGCGATTTCCGTGTCGAGTAGGCGTCTCAGTTGTGCGAAGAGGGTGGGGTTCCGAACCGCTTCGGCGAAGATGCCGACCCAGCATCGCGCCGCACCCACGTCTGCCCGCTCGTCGAGCTTCAGGGCGCCGTCGACGTAGGCACTCAACCGGTCGCGTGGTGCTTCGTAGTGGCTGACTCGCGTACGAAACCGCGAAGTC
>JBCCEK010000294.1:0-4534 GCA_039030295.1 Myxococcota bacterium
AGGTTCTTCGCAAGGCCTGCGAGGTTCTTCTCGCGCTTCCGATGCGGCGTGTAGGACGCAATGGCTTCGGCCGCCTCGTCCAGTGAGGCGAAGCCATCTCCGTCGGCGCGCATGAAGTCGACGATGCGTTGCACGCCGACCAGCTCCATGCGGGGTGAGATGTCGACCAAGACGATTGCACGGGCGACTGACACAGCGCTGATCCGCTCGGCCGCCAGAGCCGTGAGTCCACCGAGGGAAGCGCCCACGACGACAGGCTTCTGCCGAAGTTGGCCCGCGACCTCGATGAGATCGCGCGCAAAGTCGTCGATCGAGTAGTGACCGCGCGGCGCCCAGTCACTGTCCCCGTGCCCACGGTGGTCCATCGTGATCGCGTAGAACCCGAGGCGTGCCAAGGCTTCGGCGCTTCCGGCCCATGCATGGCGGGTCTGGCCACCGCCGTGAAGGAACAGAACGGGCGGCGAGTCGGGGTCGCCGTGCGCATCGGCCGCGATGCGGCGCCCGCTGCGAAGGACGAAACGAACCGAGGGTTGCGGTGCACTCAGAGCTGTCATGGCGATCAAGCCGTGGTTCCTAGCACCCTGCAAGCGACGCTGCGATTGTGACATTGGTGGGCGAGACGCGCTGAGCATTGCAATTCACGTATGAAGTTGGGGGACTCGGTTGCAGTCGTGCATCATGGCTAGTTCACACTGCGTTCTTGCTGACCCCAGAACTGCTTGCGCAGTGCCTTCTTGTCTGGCTTTCCGAGCGCCGAGAGTGGGATCGAGGACACGAAGTCGACCGACTTGGGCGATTGAACCGAACCCTTGGCATCTTTGACGGCTGCTTGGAGCTCTGCGGCGAGGGACTCCGAGGGTTCGTGACCGGGGCGCACGATCACCACTGCCTTGACTGCCTCGCCCCAGCGCTCGTCGGGGACTCCGACCACCGCGACCTGCGCGACGGCGGGGTGTGCGGAGATCACGTCCTCGATCTCTCGGGGGAACACGTTGAAGCCTCCGGTGACGATCATGTCCTTCTTCCGGTCGACGATGTAGAGATAGCCGTCGTCGTCGTATCGGCCGACGTCACCCGTGTGAAGCCATCCGCCCGCGAACGCCTCCGCAGTTTGATCCGGCAGCCCGTGGTACCCCTCCATCACGAAGGGTGCGCGGACACAGATCTCACCGGCTTCACCTTCCGGTACGGGCGTGTTGTCGTCATCGAGGAGCGCGACGTGGACCCATGGGCTCGGGCGGCCGCACGATGCGAAACGTTCGGGCTTGGAGAGATCGTGCTCGCCCTTCTTCAGGTGGGTGATCGCCATCGGTGCTTCTGACTGACCGAAGCACTGGAAGAAGATTGGCCCCCACTTCTCCACGCCTTCCTTCAGTCGAGCGGGGCTCATCGGAGAAGCGCCGTAAAAGAGGGTCTCGAGGCTCGAGAGATCGGCCGTGGCAGCGCGCGGATGGTCGAGCAATGGGTAGATCATGACGGGCACCAGGAATGTCGAAGTGATCTTGTGTTGCTCAATGGCGTCGAAGAAGAGATCGGGTGTGAAACCTTGAAGTGCCACGAATGCGCCACCCCGTTGGAGGGTCGGCACCACGAACGCCGCCGCCGCGTGGGAGAGAGGCGTCGCGATTAGGAACCGCATCTCGCCAGGCCACTCCCATTCGGCCATCTGAACCATCGTCATGTACGCCGCCGAGCGATAAGGCTGCCGCACGCCTTTGGGCCGGCCCGTAGTCCCTCCGGTGTAGACGATTGTGTTCAAGTCGTCCGGTCGGATGTCCGGCGCGACGAGCGGCTTCGGCGTGAAACCTTCCGCTAAGGCATTCAGGTCGACGCCTGCTTCGGTTGGGCCCAACGCGAGAATGTGCTTCAGGCCTGAGACTCTTGCCTTCAGTTCCGCGGCGCGCGGCTCGAAGACGGTCGGGTCATAGACGAGGGTTTCGATCTCGGCGTCCTCGAGCACGTACGCTTGGTCGTCCGCGGATCCGAGTGGGTGAAGCGGCGTGTTGCACGAGCCGATCACCATGTTCGCACAGAGGTTGTAGAGCACCTCGGGACGGTTGGCCGACAGGATGGCCGTTCGGGAGCCTTTTTGGATCCCCTTCGACGCCAGCGCCTGCGCATAGCGACTGGTATGCGCGCGAAGCTCTGCGTAGGTGATCGTGGCGGCCCCGAGGAACAGAAACGGTCGGTCATCGTATCGGTTCAGCCCGTCGATGATCAGGTGAGGCAACAGCGGCATGTCGAAGAGTCCGTCTTGGGTCATCTGGATGAGGTCCTTCTACGCAGTGAGGTTCTTCTAGGGATTCCAACGCGTTCGGCGAGCCGCCAATGTCGGCCCCGAACGATACTTTATTTACTGTCAACTTACGTTGACGGCCAGCTCCGATAACGGTATTTCCCACTGACCGATATTCCCGTTTACCGGATTGAGGAGACGACTCGATGCGCCGCCGATTTGCGTTCTTGTACCTAGTGATGGCCCTTGGACTCGCCGCCTGCGGTGGCAGTGAGCCGTCCATCGATTGCGACGACGTCGACGGTACGTTCGCCCTGGTTCAGCAGGTCTTCGAGAACCGCGGATGTACCGCGTCGACCTGTCATGGGTCCGATGACCCGGCGGCCGGGCTCGACCTCCGCGACGAGAATGCGTTCGACAACCTCGTCAACGTCGATGCGGCGTCCGGCGACTTCGCACGGGTGTTCCCGGCGGACGAAGAGCTCAGTGTCCTCTACCTCAAGCTTGCCGCCAAGACGCTCGGCACGGACATCGCGGCGCTCGGGATCACCGGATCGGAGATGCCTACCAACTCGGACGTCCTGACCGAAGACGAGCTCGAGCTCGTGCGCGCGTGGATCCGCGGTGGCGCGCCCCGTGCGGGGGTCGTCGACGGAACCCCCAAGAACATCTCGTGCGGCGATACCCTCGGCGACGTGACGCCCAACAAGGTCCCGCCTCCCGATCCCCCTGACGCAGACAAAGGGATCCAGTTCGTGTCCGGGGGCTGGACGCTCCCGGCCGAGTCCGAGGACGAAGTTTGTTACGTCACCTATTACGACTACGCAGATCGCGTCCCGGAGGAGTTCCAGCTGCCGTGTCCCGAAGCGTACGGTGGAGCAGAGCGTGCGTGCTTCGCGTACGACATCATCTCCCACATCCAAGACCCTCAGTCCCACCACTCGATCATCGAAAGCTACATACCCCCCATCGGCAATGAGAACGAGTGGGACCCAAAGAGCCCCGTCTGGAAGGACTGGCAATGCGTCGGGGGCGACCGTGCGGGACAGCCGTGCGATCCCACGAACGAGGGGGAATGCGGCCCGCTCAACACGTGCGCGACCGCCCCGCTCACATCGCTTGGATGCACTGGATATGAGAACGGCCCCGAAGAGCTAGGCACGCTTCTCGGCTTCTTCGGGCAGGCCTCCACACGGCAGAACGTCGCCGTCGCGCAAGAAGCGACGTTCCGAGAAACGTACCCCGAAGGCGTCTACGGTGTCGTGCCCGTCGAAGGCTTCATGATTTGGAACAGCCATTCCTTCAATCTCACAAAGTTCGACACGACGGTGTCCCAGTACGTCAACTTCGAGTACATCGCCGAAGAAGACCGTCAGTTCATCCGGCAAGATCTTACGGTGCTCGACAACATCTTCTCCATGGGTGTGATCCCACCGTTCGAGAGTTACGAAGGCTGCGCCACGTTCACGCTTCCGGTTGGCTCGCGGCTCCTCACGCTGTCGACCCACACGCACCAGTTCGGGCGGGACTTCCGCGTTTGGTATCCACCCAACGAGCCATGCGGCAGCGGGTTTGATAACGGTGCCATCGACGAACGACTCGACTGCGACGTTCCGGAGGGCGATCCTGACTATCGGAGCTTCACCTACCAAGACCCGCTCTACCAACGCTTCGACGCCGCGAACAATCTACCCATCCTCGATAGCCCCGATGTCGACGATCGAACGTTTCGGTACTGCGCGATCTGGGACAACGGTGCGACCAATCCGATGGAGGTTCGTCGCCACTCCGAGCGTCCGGACGCCAACACATGTTCGTTTGGGATCTTCAGCGCCTTCATCAACGGCTGCGGGTGCGACCCCGACCAGCGCGCGTGCCTTGGAGGCGAAAACGAAGGCATGGGCTGCAACGGCGACGACGGCGTGTGCGGCGAGGGCGGCGCGTGTGACGCTTGCCCCGTGTGGGGCGGTGTCACGACCGAGGAGGAGATGTTCGGAATCCTCGGCGCGTTCTACGTTCAGGAGTGACGCCCGGACGTAGGGGTCCCCTGTCGGGGAAATTGCGTTGGATATCAAGGGTCTATGGCGTCGCGCTACCGTTGGGCGGGCCGAGCTTGGTCTTGATCGCGAAGGCTTCGGAATGCCCACGAAAGTCACCCCGGAAAAGGGCTTGACCAGGTTCTGGGGAGCCGCTAAAGAAGGCGTCCCTTTGCGGACGAAGTTGGGGCAGGGAACCCACAAAACGAAGTAGTTCTGAGGGCTTGAGCCTGGATCACGCTTCGAAAACGGTTTCCGAGAA
>JBCCEK010000295.1:0-4532 GCA_039030295.1 Myxococcota bacterium
TGGTTCGTCACCAACAAGACGGCCGCAGAGGTGGGCCGGAAGCTGACGTACTTCTACGCTGACCCCTCAGCGACGCGGATCCCAAGCATCTTGTGGTCGGCGCTTCGTGGTTGAAGGCGCGTACGAAGGGGTCAGTCTTCTCGGTTCGAGCTGAGGTCGGCGTAGCTTCGCCCAGCGTCCGCCTCGGTGGCGACCGAAAGCCCAGCCGTCTGCCATCCCGGCTCTTCTAACTGCCCAAACGCGTTTCGCGCCCCGCCGAACCCTGCACGCTGATCGACGAGCTCGGTGTAGCCGGCCTGCGCCAGGGCTTGGGCTGCGCGCAACGAGCGCCCGCCCGACTTGCATCCGATCACGAGCTTGGTGTCGGTCGGAAAGGCGGCGGCAACTTCCGAGAGAAAGTTCGCGTTCGGCCGCATCCCCCCGGCGCCCATGTGCGCGATTGGGATGTTGTATGCGCCGGCGGGGTGTCCAGCCTCGAACTCGGGGACGGAGCGAACGTCTAGGTACACGTAGCCCTGTTCGTCTAGCAGCGCTTGGGCGTCTGCCGGTGAAACCCGTTTGATGGTCATGGGGTTCTCATCTAGGGCAGCGTCTCGAGCCGTGCCAGGTCGCCGGACGTACCGGTCGGTGGGTTTTCGCGGTGTGGTCCCCAAGTGTTTGAAATGGCTTCGCTTTTGAGAGGCTAGCATGACCCTGATTCGATGAAGAGGGCCTCTAGGGTTTGGCGTTCGGGGACCATGGCTTCGAGACGGGCACCGGCGGCGTTCGAGATGCGGAGGATCTCGTTGACGACTTCATCGCCCTCGGCGCGCAACGTGATTTGACCGTCGGCGTCTCGGACGACGGTGGCCCTTTGGCCGAGTGCTTCTTTCAGGGCCTTGGAGGCGCCGCTCAGCTGCACCTCGAACCGACGCTGCGCCGACTGCAAGAGGTCGTGAACGCGCCCCTCGGCGGTGATGCGACCTCGCTGCATGATCACGACCCGATCGCACAGGGTCTCGACGTCACTCAAGATGTGGCTCGTGAAGAGGAGCGTCTTGCCCTGGTTTCGTTGTTCGAGCAACAGGTCGCGGACCTCTTTGCGGCCGATCGGATCGAGGCCGCTCATCGGCTCGTCGAGAACCAGGAGCTCCGGGTCGTGCAAGAGGGCCTGCGCGAGCCCGATACGTTGCATCATCCCTTTGGAGAACTTGCCGATCGGTCGATCGACCGCGTGACGAAGGCCGACCTTGTCGATCATTGCTTCCGAGCGGGAACGCCGCTCGTTCTTGTGGATGCCGACCAGCCGCCCGCAAAGGTCGAGGAATTCGACAGGCTTGAGGTACTGATAGATGTACGGGTTCTCTGGCATGTAGCCAACGCGCTTTGCCGCCTCTCGGTCATCGCCCGGTCGTCCGAAGATGCGAATCTCTCCCGACGTCGGAAAGATGAGACGGAGGGTCGATTTGATTGTGGTCGTCTTGCCCGCGCCGTTCGGGCCAAGAAGCCCAAAGATCTCGCCTCGTCCGACGGTGAAGCTGACGCCGTTCACCGCCTCGACTCGCTTCCGGAAGAACCCAATGTGGTAGACCTTGTGGAGGTCTCGGACGGAAAGCACGGTCTCATCACTGCTCATCGAGCACCTGCCTCACGTATTGAATCACTTCTTCGACCTCGCTGTTCCGCATCTGTGGGTACAACGGCAACGAAACACCTCGTGCCGCGAGGTTCTCGCTGATAGGAAGCGAGGCGCTGTTGCCCGCGAAGCTTCCAAGCTTGTGTACCGCGTACGAAAGCAACCCGCATTCGACCCCACGGTCGCGGAGCGCGGCGCGAAACGCGTCGGGGTTCTTGTCCGCCGGGAGGACCGCCCCGAACGTCTGGTAGTTCGACTCGGCGCCTTCCCGCGTGGCTTGAAGGTCGAGGTGCTCAGCGAGTGCGTGTTGGTACATCACCGCGATCTCACGACGACGTGCGACGATCTCGTCGAGCCTCTGCAGTTGGGCCAGGCCTAGAGCCGCTGCCACTTCGGTCATCCGAAAGTTCCCGGCGGGGACGACGAAGCTCCTGCCGAGTCGCCCGTGGTCACGAAGGACGCGAAGGCGGTCGGCCAAGTCGACGTCATCGGTGAGGCACATCCCACCCTCCGCGGTGGTGATGATCTTCCTCGGGTGAAAACTCAGGCACGATACGCGGCCGAACGTCCCGCAAGGACCATCCGGGAAACGACTGCCGATCGCACACGCGGCATCCTCGATAATCGGCACATCACCCAGTGCGTCTTGGATCTCGCCTCGCCTCGCCGGGTTCCCGAACTGATCGATGACGATCGCCGCTTTGGTCTCGCCACCGAGTGCATCGCCGAACGCCGCACCGCGCGCGTTCCACTCGTCTGGATCCACGTCGACGAAACGGACCCGTGCACCCGCCAGCCGAGCCGCGTTCGCGGGACTCGGCCAAGTCAGTGCCGGGCAGATCACGTCGTCCCCGTCGGTGACGCCAATCGCTTCGAGTGCGAGATGAAGCGCGGCGGTCCCACTCGAAACGGCCACGGCATGGGAGCGGCCGACCAGGGCGGCAACCGCGTGCTCGAAGCGCTCGACGTGCTCCCCTTGGACGAGCTGGCCCGACTCGAGCACCGCTGCGACGGCGCGTTGCTCGTCCTCGCCGATCCACGGTTTTGCTAGGCGAATCAAGGCGACCGCATCTTATCAGGCGCCTTTGTGGCGAACCAGATTGCGACCTGCCCACCGGCGGAGCACGATCGGAAGGTGGACCTCACGACTCAGGTCGACGCGCTAGAACGAGCCCTTGGCCGCCTCGGCGTTCGGTTCGTCGAGGAGGAGCTTCCTGAAGAGGCCCATATCGATGGGGGCCTCTGCTCCACGGGTGGGCAACGGGTACTCGTGGTATCGCCGAGCGCGCCCCCGTGGCGCAGAGCCGAAGTCCTCCTCGATGCGCTTCGG
This sequence comes from Myxococcota bacterium, assembly GCA_039030295.1. GTDB lineage: Bacteria > Myxococcota_A > Polyangia > Polyangiales > Houyiibacteriaceae > SG8-38. The sequence continues at coordinate 2,946 of JBCCEK010000295.1, forward strand.
CGCCTTCCGCATGAGCAGATTTGGCTGCCCCCGGAGATTCGAAAGATCCTGCAAGACCAAGATTTCTCCGATCGCCGACCTCGACTGGTACCCTCCGCTGTCACGGCGTCGGCACGGCGCGATGGCGAGGAGAACGATCGTTGAGCGGACTTGGATTGATACTCTCGGGAGGTGGCGCGCGCGGCGCCTACGAGGTGGGTGTTCTCGAGTACATCTTCAGCGAATTTCTCGACGTCCAAGGAAAGCCTCCCAAGGTCGACTTGATCTCCGGGACGAGCGTTGGAGCGGTCAACGGCGCGTTCGTGGCGTCACATCTCGAGGACGTCCCCGACGCGGCGAAGCACCTGGTGAACCTCTGGACCGGCCTCGAGCTTGCTGACGTTCTCGGCTTCGGCATTCGTCAGGCAGCGGGGCTCTATCGAGTCTTGCTCGGCGGACGCGAGGCGCGCGGGATCTTCGACCCGACCAACCTGTCGGCCGTCGTCGGCCGGAACATCGACTGGCGTCGCCTCCGCCGCAACATCCGAACCGGCGCCCTACGCGCACTCACCGTGAGCACGACCCACGTGGGGACCGGCCAGCCGGTGATTTTCGTCGACTCCGCACCCGGAGTGAGCATCCCAAAGAGCCTAGGCCTTCACGCACTGGTTCGCCGGGCGAAGGTCGGGCAGCATCATGTCCTCGCGTCCGCCGCGATCCCCCTCGTGTTTCCGCCGGTCGAGATCGGCGACGAGATCCACTGCGATGGCGGCCTTAGGCTCAACACGCCGATGGGACCATCGGTTCACCTTGGGATGAACCGCTTGTTGGTCATCGGCCTGTCGACTCCCGATGTCGCGGGCCGCCAGGCGGTGCGCGACGGGCAGTACCCAGGCGCGCCCTACATGCTCGGCAAGGTGCTCAACGCGTTCTTGCTCGATCACGTGAACACCGACCTTCTCGAGGTCCAGCGAATCAACGACTACCTGAAGGACGGGATCCGGGCATACGGCCCCGAGTTCATCGACCGCATCAATGAGGCGGCCAAGGCGCGAGGCGCACTTGCCCCACGACGGTTGCTGAGCTCTTTGGTCCTCAGGCCGAGCGTGGACATCGGGAAGGTTGCTTCGGACTACTTGGCGTCGAATCGCGTCCGGTTTGGCAAAAGCCTCGGGCGTGCCTTCATCAGTTTGCTCGACGTGGGGGCGGGGGCAGACGCCGATCTGGCCAGCTACCTCCTCTTTGACGGCGGCTTCGCGCAGACCCTGATCGAGATGGGGCGCCGCGATGCGCACGCCCGCAGGGCCGAAATCGAGGCTTTTCTCTTCGAGGACCCCGAGGCGATCTTGGGCTCGTCGCAGACTGTGGATAGGTTGGCACGTTCTGGTTCCAACCCCCCGGAATAGTAACGTCTTCCCACTGGGTTCATACTGTTAGCAAAAGGTGGAAGCATGAAGTCTCGGTCAGTTTCACTGTAATATTTTATTCACACCGATGCGTGTGATAGGCTCCAAAAGTGGCACAAACCAGCGTTGCGCACATCTCCGAGAACGCGACCCAGCATTCTCAGCGTCTCGTTCAGAACGTTGCGCAGGTCGTCCGAGGCAA
>JBCCEK010000296.1:0-4431 GCA_039030295.1 Myxococcota bacterium
ACCATGCGACCCGGGGACATCTCGTCGAGAGGCAGGATCGCGAGGACCGGCAGGTAGGTCCCTGCCAGTGAGTCGAGCTCGAGCGAAGTACGGGGGAGGACATATTCCACGCCTCCGCTTTCGTCGCCGTCGTCAGCCGGTGCCACGAGGAAGGTTCGTGCCTCGCCCGACTTGTTGATGAGATGAATCTGAAGGGAGTTACGGATCTTTCCATCCACGACTGCGAAAGGGGCATCACCCTGCCGCAAGAGGTTGGCTTCGAACGTCGTGCTCTGCGCGAACGCCAGCACGGTCCCCACGAGCCACAACGCCGCGATGCCGCCGTAGAAGTAGAGCCGTGGCCGCGCACGATGCTTCTGTCGCCCCTCGAGTCCGTTGAGCGAGTCGTACCGCACCAGCCCCCGAGGACTGCCGACCTTGTCCATGATGTCGTCGCATGCATCTACACAGGCGGCGCAGCCTACGCACTCCATTTGAAGCCCATTGCGAATGTCGATCCCCGTCGGACACACCACGACGCAGCGTTTGCAATCGATGCAGTCGCCCGTGTCCGGGTCGCTCGCCTTGCCCCTCGGTTCGCCGCGCTGGGCGTCGTACCCAATGACCACGGTGTCCCGATCGGTCATCGTCGATTGTAGTCGCCCGTATGGGCAGATGATCAAACACAGCTGCTCTCGGAACCAGCTGAAGTTGAAATACAACACCGCCGACATGATCATCACCCAGGCGAAAGCGGTGGGATGCTCGGCTGGGTTCCGCCGAACCATGTCGAGCAGCGACGGCAAAGAGACGAAGTAGCTGACGAACACGTGCGAGAGGAGGAGGGCCACGAGCACGTAGATCCCGTGTTTGGTGGCCTTCCGCCAAAGCTTGTCGAACGAGAACGCCGCCGCGTTGCGTCGTAGTCGATCCGCGCGAGGCCCTTCGATCCATCTTTCGATTCGCCGAAAAACCCCTTCGAGGAAGACCGTATGCGGACACGCGTAGCCGCACCAGATTCGTCCTTTCACCGCGGTGACGATCAAGAGTGCAAGCCCGATGCCGCTCAAGATAAAGAAGACGAGCCAGAAGTCTTGTGCGTTGAAGACGCCGCCGAAGAGGTAGAATCGACGGTTGACGATATCGAGGAACACCGCGGGGCGGCCGCCGACCTTCACGAACGGAAGCGCCACGTAGATCGCGATCAACACCGCGAACACGACGTTGCGGGTCGTCGTGTACCGTCCGTGGACGTCCGCCGGATGCACGTAGTTGCGGCTCCCATCCGCGTGCAGTGAGCTCGCCGGCTCTTCGATGACTGGGAGCCTCTCGCTCACGGCGCCTCGCCGGGGCCGCCTCCCGCGCCCCCCGTTTCAGCGTTCGTGCCTGCCCCGCCGGCGGTGTCGACCCCCGCGGCGCCATCACCGTCTTCGGGTGGCCAGATCTCCCCTTGCGGCGGCTCTCCTTCGACATTGGTATTCCGGAGCGAGAGCACGTGCGCGACGACTTGGTTGACCCCCTCTTCGCCGAGGATTGGCCCCCAAGGAGGCATGCCTTTGGCTGCGATGCCGTTGGTCACCGTGTTGTGGATATTCACCGGAGCGCCCCCGTGGATCCAGTACGCGTCAGTGAGGTTTGGTCCAAGCGCTTCCATGCCCTGTCCTTGTGTCCCGTGGCAGGCCACGCACTGCGTCGCGAAGATCTCGCTGCCCGCACTCACTGCGGATGCGTCGAGTGCAAGGGCATTGAGAGACTCATCCGAGACGACGCGCTTCTCGGCCTCTGCGGCCGCAACGGCCTCGTCGAAGATCTGGCGCTGAGACTGACCCGCGCCATACACCTGGTAGTAGAACCAGTACGCAAGCCCAAACGCGATCGCTCCGTAGAAGGTCAAGAGCCACCAAGTCGGCAGGCTGTTGTCCGCCTCTTCGATCCCGTCATAGACGTGAAGGATCTCACCCTGGATCTCGTCGGTCCGCCTCACGTCACTCATGTCGATCCTCCACAGGTTCATCTTCGAGCGGGATTCGCGCGAGTTTGTCCGCCTCGGACTTCTTCATTCGGAACACACGCACGACGATTCCGACGAAGACAGCGACGAACAGCAATAGCGCGATGGATGGGTACAGCAGGGCCGGACTTGCCGTGAGGAACTCAGATGCGAAGCGGCTCATGGTCTTGCCTCCTCACTCGACGGTCCAAGCGCCACCGAGCCCCGTCCGTCGTCGTCGCCAGGGGCGTCGCTCGGGCCGGTCGTCCCTAGCCTTTGAAGATACGAGATCAGGGCGACCATCCGGCTATTGATAAGAAGCTCGCAACCCTCGGTGGGTGTCTCGCATATGGATACACCACCTTCTTTCGCAAGGCCGGTGGCGATCGCCGTCGCTTCGGTCCGCGCAACCTCAGATGCGGTTTGCACCTCAGCCGCGTCATAGGGCACGCCCACGAGTCTCATCGCTCGAAGCTTGCTAGGCGTACGATCGAAATCGATCGGTTCCTGCGAGAGATGCGCATACGGCGGCATGTTGGAGCCTAGGTATATCTCGCGTGGGTTGACCAAGTGGGTGTAGTGCCACTTGTCCTGGTACTTGCCTCCCACCCGCGCGAGGTCCGGTCCGATGCGGCGTGAGCCCCATTGAAAGGGATGGTCGAAGATCGAGTCGTCGAGCTCGGAGACCCTTCCGTAGCGAGCGGTTTCCCAAGTGAACGGTCGGATCATCTGAGAGTGGCAGGTGTAGCACCCCTCCCGGAGGAACACGTCGCGCCCCTCGAGCTCGAGGGGTGTGTACGGCACGTTCTTCGTGGTTTTGATCGCTTCGGGAACCGAGAACAGGGTCGGGATGATCTCGGCAATCCCGCCGGCCAAGACACCCAGAATGACCAGCGCCGTGAACACGCCGGCGCGGCCCTCGATCGTTCGATGCCAGGGGATCTTGCTCGGGTCGTCCCGATCACGAATCGCAATGGCCACCGCCGCGACCCCCCAGAGGATCGCTGTGAACGCCAGGATCGTGCTGATCGCGCCGTCGAACACGACCGTTCCGAGCATGAGCAGGATGACCACGAGCGACGCGAGGACAGGCTGGCCAAAGACCAGCTTCGGCCAGGGCACCTTCGGATCGGCAGGCTCGTCGTCGATCGCCGCGACTTCCAGTTCGCCGTCGACCGCGGAGCCCGCGCGAGCGGTCATGAAGAGGTTCCAAGCCATCAACAAGAACCCGACGAAGAACAGGAGCCCGCCGACCAGCCTGGCCCAGTACATCGGTCGAATGGCAATCAGTGTCTCGACGAAGGTCGGGTACGCGAGCCCGCCTGTGTCCCCAATGGCGCGCCACATCAGCCCTTGCGTGATCCCGGCCACCCACATGGCGATCACGTAGATGAGGATACCCAGCGTTGCGATCCAGAAGTGGAAGTTCGCCGCGGAGCGAGAGTGCAACTTCGTTCCATAGAGCCGTGGGACGAGCCAGTAGAACATGCCGGCCGCCATCAGCCCGTTCCACCCGAGCCCGCCACTGTGCACGTGACCGATGATCCAGTCGGTGTAGTGGGCCAACCCGCTCACGCTCTTGATGCTGAGCAGGGGGCCTTCGAACGTGGCCATCCCGTAGAAGGTCACACCGGCGGCGAAGAACTTGAGGACCGGATCGCTCCTCAGCTTGTCCCACGCGCCACGAAGGGTGAGCAGGCCATTGAGCATCCCGCCCCAGCTCGGCGCCCACAGCATCAAGCTGAAGATCATGCCCAGGGTCTGCGCCCATTCGGGGAGCGCCGTGTAGAGCAGGTGGTGGGGGCCCGCCCAGATGTAGATGAACACGAGGCCCCAGAAATGAATGATCGACAACCGGTACGAGAAGACCGGTCGCTCGGCCGCCTTGGGTAAGAAGTAGTACATGATCCCGAGGATCGGTGTCGTCAGGAAGAAGGCGACCGCGTTGTGGCCGTACCACCACTGGACCAGCGCATCTTGGACGCCCGCATAGACCGGGTAGCTCTTGAGGGCCGCGACGGGTATCTCGATGCTGTTTATGATGTGCAGCACCGCAACGGTGATGATCGTCGCAATGTAGAACCACAGGGCGACGTAGAGGTGCTTCTCTCGCCGTTTCGCCAATGTCCAAAAGAAGTTGATCGCAAAGACGACCCAGATCACGGCGATCGCGATATCGATGGGCCACTCGAGCTCCGCGTACTCCTTGCCCGTGGTGTATCCGAAAGGAAGCGTGACCGCGGCCGCGACGATGATCAGCTGCCAACCCCAAAAATGGATCGACGACAGCGCGTTCGACGCGAGGCGTGCTTTGGTCAGCCGCTGCGTCGAGTAGTACACGCCGGCAAACAGCATGTTCCCGACGAACGCGAAGATGACCGCGTTCGTATGGAGCGGTCGCAGGCGTCCGAACGACAGGAAAGGCGCGACGTTGGCAGGCCAATACGCGAGCTGAAGGGCGA
>JBCCEK010000297.1:0-4430 GCA_039030295.1 Myxococcota bacterium
AGGTTCCACTCCCGGTTCAGGCCGTCGACGAACGGGCCCGTGGCGTTGACGAGCGTCCGTGCTTTGGTGGTGAACTCTTGGCCACTGTCGACGTCGCGAAGCTGTGCAACCCACTCGTCTCCTTCCCTAGCGGCGGAAACCAGCTCGACGTAGTTCGCGACGGTCGCCCCAGCCTCGATCGCAGACCGAATGAACGAGAACACGAAGCGCGCGTCGTTGTCGATCAAGAGGCCGTCGTAGTACTCAATGCCGCCGGCGATGCTCTCGGTATCGATCGCGGGTTCCTCCGCTTCGATGGTCTTGCGCCGAAGGAGACGCGGAGCGTGGGTGCCGAATAGACCGATGATCCAGTAGGCCAGTGCCCCGAGCGCGGCGAACCAGGGTGGGTAAGGCCCTTTTCGGTCGAGCGCCGCATAGAACCCGAGCTGTTTGATGTTGTCGGGGTAAGCTTTGAAGAGCCGGTTGCGGGAGCGGCAGAGTTTCCAGACCAGCGACAGCTCGTAGGTCTCGAGGTACTTGAACCCGCCCCACACCATGTTCGACGACGACTCGCTCGTGAAGTTGGCGAAGTCCCCGCGATCGACCAACGCGACGGACGCCCCGCGCCCTGCAAGGGACGCCGCGGTGACGGCGCCGTTGATGCCACCGCCGACCACGAGACAGTCGAAACAACGGTCGTGCATGCGCGCGAGGTGTGTCTCACGCAGCGTCATGTCTCATCCTCGATGTTCCTCCAAGCCCCACTCGAGCTGCACGGAATGTGGCAAACTTATGCGTCTTGTCGACTCCCGCGCGAGCCGTCTTGGTCAAGGTCTCGCGATACGCTCCTGCAGGGCGTCGAGAAACAAGCGGGCGACGAACGGCAGGTCGCGACGAAGGTAGCGATCCACGAGACGGTCGGGATCCTGGCTCATTCGAAAGAGCCACTCGAGCCCGCTTCGCTGCGCCCAAACCGGGGCACGCTCGAACCGCCCCGCGATGAAGTCGAACGCCGCACCGACGCCCAGCCACCACGCGCTGGGGTTGGCCTCCCGTAGCCGTTCGATCAGGCGTTCGCCCTTCGGAAAACCAAGTGCCACGAACACGATGTCGGGCTTGGACTCCTGGATCTTCCGGTGCATGGTTTCGAACTGTGCCGGGTCTGCCTCGAACCCAAATGGGGGCGAATAGACACCGGCGATCTGGAGTCCCGGGTTCTGGCTTTGAAGGATCCGGGCCGTCTCGGTCCCGGTATCGTCGACACCTCCGAGGAGAAAGACCGACAACCCCGCGGCGGCGGCGGCGGCCGGGAGGCTCAAGGTGAGATCCGAGCCGCACACCCGTGCTCGGAGCGGTGTCCCGCGTAGGCGGCTAGCCCAAACGAGCGGCATGCCGTCGGCGATCAGGACGTCGGCGGATCGAACCAAGGCACCGACACTCGCGTCCTCATCCGCGAGCCTCACGATGTCAGCGTTCGGGGTGATGACCCACCCACCACGGCCGGCCTTCGCCTCGTCAATCACCAGCCGGACGAACCGAGCTTCGTCGAGATCGAGGAAAGTCAGCCCGCGAAGTTCGACGGTCGGAACGCCATGGCGGCTGGCGAGCCGCTCCACCGGTTTGGCCTCCATCACTGTCATCCTACCTCGATTCAGCCTCGCGCGCCGCTGCATCAAGCGCCGCAGCGAGGCCTCGACCACGGTCGAGAAATGGCGCTCGAAGCGCATGGCAGGCGGCAACGAGTCGAGCGTACCGGCCCGGGTCGTCGGCCAAGGTCGTGAGCGCTCGGGCGATTGCGTCGTCGCTGTCCGGATCACAGACGACGGTGGCCTCCGAGAGGACCTCTGCGGCGGGGACCACCGAGGTCGCGACGACCGGTCGAGCCGCAAGCACGGACTCGATGGCCGTCATCGCCATGCCTTCGTTGAAGTCGCTCGTCGTGGGGACGACGCCGACGTGACTGCGAGCCCGCGCCGCAGGGGCATCGGTCGGTGTCAGGTAGCCGGGCACCTCGACGACGTCCGAGAGACCGCGTTCGTCGACGAGGGCCCGCAGCGCGTCGGCCGACCCGCCCTCGCCCCAGATCTCGAAACGAAAGCGGCCGGGCTGCTCTCGTTCGAGCCGCTCCGCAGCGCCCACGAGCTCGAAGACGCCCTTGTTGGGTTCGAGCCGTCCGACATAGAGCACGACGAACCGGTCACCGTGCGGCGGCGGTGGGGGTGGGTCCGCAAACGAGTGTTCGAAGAACTGCGCGAGCGCCTCGAAGCCCGGCGGGCCATGACCGTCGGTGAGCTCATCGACTTGCCGCAGACACTCCGGGGAAACGCCGACCAGCGCGTCCGCGCCGAAGCGAAAGAAGGCGTCGCTCGCCCGCCAGAACGCGGCTGCCTTGGCGCCCTCTGGCCGATGACCTGCGGGCCACAACGTCATGTGCATGATCGGAATGACTTTGAGACCGAACAGCTTGAACAGAAGCATGACCGGATAAGTCGTGCAGCCGGAGTCGAGAAGCGCGATGTCGGCGCGAAAGCGGACCGCCGTGGCCACGAGCCCAACGCCATACCAAAGCTCGCGAAGATGAAACGCGACGCCATGCGCGTCTGGCAGAGGTCGCGGTCGATGCTCGATGGTGAACTCGTCGTCATCGACGCGGACTTTGTCCGGGTGAGGCGACACGAAGTACGCCGCAGACGCGTGCTCGACGCAGTAGTCGGCGACTTGGCTCGAAAACGTCACCGAGATCTCGCGCGAGTCGGGAACCCGTCTCCGCCAGTTGCGGTGTGCCCGGAGGATGTCTCCTGGCCCGGCGGCGGCATAGAACACCCGCGGGCGACCTTTGGCGCGACGAAACCCAAACACCGCTTCAACCTACACCGGCCTATGGGCGGTGCCAACGCCCGCGAGCCCGCGCGGGCTCACGGCGACTCGAACACCTCGAGCTCGCCGACCGAGATGAAGTCAGCACCACCACCCGGCGCTCCGATGATCCGGATCCCGTCCCCGACAGTCGGATCGAAGAAGAGGTTGAACGTCTCGAAGTTGACGCCGTTGTTGGCAGGATAGGCAGGGCTGATGACCAGCCCGGTCGCCTCAACCCAAACGCCACCTTGGCGGACTTCGACCCTCAACGTCCCTGGCTCGAACCAACCGCCGTCGAAGAACTGGCGACCCTCTTGGTAGACCACGCGACCGAACGAGTAGTCGGATGCAAAGGTGTATCCGATCCAATCCTCGGCTGCCGTGTTGGCCCCGTCCCAGGAGTCGTAGTGACGCGTGAAGTCGGCGCTTCCGACGGGCGGGAAGTCTCCGTCGCGAATCGTTTCGATGTTGCCGCCACCGCCGAGAGAGTTGGGCACAGCCGCCACGATCGTTCCGATCGTCTTGAGTGGCGCTGCCTCGAGCTCGCAGATCGAAGAGCAGCCATCGCCGTCGGTTGGGTTTCCGTCGTCGCAGCTCTCGGGCGGCGTCACGAACCCATCGCCACAGAGCGCAACGCGAGTCGTGCAGTCGACGTTGCACAGTGCGGTTCCCGGGGGTTCGCAGTCTTCCGCGCCAGCGTTGTTGACGACGCCATCGCCGCACACTTCGAGCCGGCACGTCGCGGAGCAACCATCGCCATCGACGGCACCGCCGTCGTCACACTGCTCTGCGCCGTCGATCTCTCCGTTTCCGCAGGTCACTTCACCGGGCGCGTATACCTCGAGCTCGCCAACCGAGATGAAGTCGGCACCGCCGCCCGGGTCGCCGACGATTCGAATCGCGTCTCCAACCGCAGGTGCAAAGGTGAGATCGAAGACCTCGAAGTTCACGCCATTGTTGCCCGGGTAGCTCGGAATGATCGAGAGACCGTTCACCTCGCTCCAAACGCCACCTTGCCGCACCTCGACCGTGAGCGAGTCGAACCAACCGCCGTCGAAGAAATGGCGACCTTCCTGGAAGACGACACGGCCGAAGACTTGGTCTGACGTGTATTCGTAGCCGATGAAGTCGTCCGGTGAAGTGTTGGCACCGTCCCAGCTGTCGTACTGCCTCGAGAAGTCGAGACTACCGACCGGGGGAAGGTCGTTGTCGCGGATCCGGTTGATGTCGCCGCCGCCACCGAGCGACTGGAGCACCTTGGCAATGATGGTGCCGGTGTCGGTGAGGTCGGCGCCGGGTGCCTCGACCTCGCAGATCGCCGAACAGCCGTCGCCCCCGACCGTGTTGCTGTCGTCGCAACTCTCGGGCGGGGTGATCAGTCCGTCGCCGCAAACGGCGACTCGAGCGGCACAGTTGTCGTCGCAGACCGCCGTCCCCGGAGGCTCGCACGCCTCGGGTGCGGTCACGAAGCCATCGCCACAAGACGGCGCGCGGTCGGTGCACGTGTCGGTGCACGTCGCCGTCCCGGGAGGCTCACACGTTTCAGGCGCCGTGATCACTCCGTCGCCGCAAACCGCAGGGATCTCCGTCTC
>JBCCEK010000298.1:0-4400 GCA_039030295.1 Myxococcota bacterium
ACTGCCGGACGAATCATCAGCGTGCGTTCGTTCTCGAGCTCGTCTCGGTCACGACCGATGTCGAACTCTGGGCGGGGTGCTGACGCATCGACTCTCGCGGCCGCTTCGATGACGTATTCGTCGAGCTCGACCCAGTGCGCGACGCGCTCTCCGGTCGCGGCGTTGAGGACGACAGTCCGTGCGTCGTCGGAAAGCGAGCTCTCGATGTCGGTCGAAGGGTTCAGGCCCTGCAACGTCGCGCCCGGCATGAGCGTCATTCCCGCGATCCCGGGTGAGAACCCGTCGGCTTCGTTGAACGCGTCCGGGGTGGACCGCGCACCGGAAGTGTTGGCGGGCATGATGACCTCGGGCAGGGACAGCTGTCGCCCGGTCGGGGTCGAATCACTTTCGACGGTCCAGTAGTCGTTGGGGTAGGGGAATCCGCAGTAGTCAGGTGCTAGGGGGTCGCAGTCGAGGGGGGGTGCAGGGGTGTCGCCGCCAGTGCCTCCAGTTCCGGCCGAGTTGTCGCCGCAGCCCATTGCCAAGAGGCCCAGTAGCCAAGCTCCAACCGAGAGTGCTCGCAAAAATCGCATGGCGGCGATGCTACGAGGCCTCCCACACATTTTCTAGTGGCAACTTCTCGGACGAGGTAGACCATGGGCATGGCTGGGTTCTTCCGGAAGCGCAACTTCGCCGCCACCACCGTGGTGGTGCTCGTCTTGGCGCTCACCCTCGCTTGTGAGGTGCGCCTCTCCTACAGCTTCACGTTCGGCGCGCTCGACGCTCTGGTCGGACACGATGCCTGGCTGGTGGCGATGATGGTGATCCGCATCGTGCTCATGCTGGTGGTGATTGCACTTTGGGTCGCGAACCGCACGTGGGGACTCCACGCAGCCATCGTGGCGCTTACCACGTTCCTCACGATCGGGGTGGCGGTCTCCACCGCGGCCCTCGTTGAAGCGCTCGTTGGCCCGATCTTTAAAGCAGCCGACTTCTTCATCCTCGACGTCGTCCTGCTCTCGGTCGCCAACGTGCTGGTGTTCTCCCTGTGGTACTGGATCGTCGACCCTCCCGGGATTCGGCCCGGCGAACGTGACGATGATGACTGGGAGCTCTTGTTTCCACAGCGAGTGCGACCCGAGAGTGCCGGGTGGACGCCCGGCTACATCGAGTACCTGTACGTATCGTTCGTCGTCTCGTTCACTTTCGGCCCAGCCGACGTCATGCCGCTCAGCCGACGCGCCAAGGTACTGATCATGCTTCAGGTCTCGATGTCGCTCGTGATCATTGCGGTGCTCGCCGCCAACGTGATTACAGCGTTGGATCCGACCTGATTCGCCGCGCTGTTTTCGTGTGCGCGCGTGTACAGGACGCTCTCTTGTGCGCACCCTCCCGGTCCCGAACCTGCTAGCATTCGATCCGGCTGGAGAAACAGAACAGATGAAGACAGCAGTAGTCACGGGGGCAGGCAAAGGGCTTGGGCGCCGCATCTCGGAAGGCCTCGCGGCGAAGGGGTTCTCGGTCCTCGTAACCGACATCGACGAGAGCGCGGCCCAAGAGACCGCTTCCTCCATCGGGGCCGACGCCTGGGCGATGCATCACGACGTTCGCGACCCCGATGCCCACCGTCGAGTCGCCGACGAAGCCGCCAAGCGTGGTTCACTCACGCTTTGGGTCAACAACGCTGGCGTCCTTTCGCTCGGGCCCCACTGGGAACTCGATGACGCGGATGTCCGCCGCCACGTCGAGATCAACGTGCTGGGCGTGATGTGGGGCACTCGGGCTGCAATCGATTCGATGCGCGACCAAGGTGGGCAGATCATCAACGTCGCGTCGATTTCGTCGTTGGTGCCAGCACCCGGGCTTGCGGTCTATGGCGCCACCAAGAACGCGGTCTTGTCATACACGGTTTCGGTCGAAGGCGACCTTCAGCGCGCCGGGCTCCCAATCCAACTAAGCGCGGTGTGCCCCGACGCAATCGACACCGACATGGTTCGCAACGTGAAGCACTCGAGCGAAGCCGGGCTGATCTTCTCTGCGAAGAACCTGCTCACGGCCGATGACGTCGCGGCGATCGTGGTGGATCTCGTCGGCAAGCCGCGTTTGGTGGTTTCGGTGCCGCGTTCTCGGGCGGTGTTGGCGCACATGACCCGGCCCTTCCCCAAGCTGGGGCTTCGCGTCCTCGAGTCGATTCGCAAGATTGGGGATCGTCGGCTCGAAGCGTTGCGTAAGCCAGAGGACTGAGCGCGTCGCTTGCCGCGCGCAACGGCTTACTCTTGATCGTCGCTGTCCGGGACCACGTCTTGTCCCGACTGCTCGGTGTTGGACTGCTTCGCCTGCGTCGAATCCCCGCCCTCTGGTGACGCCGACTCGTGAAAGACGTGCACATCTCGCTGAGGGAACGGGATCGAGATGCCCTCTTCGTCGAAGCGTTGCTTCACCGACCGAGTGATGTCCCAGTAGACATCCCAGTAGTCGTCGGTCTTGGACCAAGGTCGTACGATGAAATTGACCGAAGAATCGCCGAGCTCGTGCAGCCGGATCACGGGCTCTGGATCCTTCAGCACCTTCTCGTGCGCACCGACAATCTCGGTCAGCACACTTTCCGCCGCAGGGATGTCGTCGGAGTACCCAATGCCGAACGTCATATCGACCCGTCGCTTGTCTTGATGGGTGACATTGCGAATCACCCCACCCCAGATCTGCGTGTTCGGAACGACGAGCAGTTGGTTGTCGAATGTGAGCACCATCGTCGAGACCAGATTCATCTGGTTCACTTTGCCCATGACCCCGCCGGCCTCGATGACGTCTCCGACATCGAACGGGCGATAGATCAAGATCATCATCCCAGAGGCGAAGTTCGACAGCGTGTCCTGCAGGGCGAACCCGACGACGAAGCCGGCGATACCGAGGCCTGCCAAGAGAGGGCCCACTTCGATCCCGAGTTGCGCGATCGCGATGATGAAGCCGAGGAGCATGATCAATCGACCGGTGCTCTTGATGAAGAAGCTCTTCGCGAGGCTCGAGATGCCCATGCTGGACCGATCGAGCGCCCTCCGGACGGCACTACGCCCGATCTTGGCGAGGATCCAGAACGCGAACAGAACCAACAAGAACATGAGTCCCTGAAACACCAAGGAGGCGCCGTTGGTTCGAAGCCACTCCCCGGCGTCGGCGACCCACTCCTCGACCAGACCTACCGCGACGTCCTTATCGAGAACGTCTTCGGAGATCTTTCCGGTCGCGCTGATGATGCCACGCCGGAGCTCTACGGTGTCGAGTCCGTACTCATCCATCAAGTCCACGTTGAGTCGCTGGGTTTCGGCCAAGAGGTCCCGACGATCTCCGAGATCCGACAGTGCCTGCTGCGCCTCGGCGTCCTGGTCGACCCCCGGGCGAGCGCTGATGTCGTCGATCTCTTCCGTGGTCGCCTGGAGGTAACCGGCGACGAAATTCGCTCGCGTCGCCAAGTGCTTTGACATCGAGGCGGTGTCTGCTTCCACATCGATCCCGAGGCTCCGTCGCTGATCAATGCTGCCCTGCATCTGACGAAGCAGGTCGTTGGCGTCTACGATGGCCCGATCGCGCTCGCCCCGCGCCTTCTCGGCCTCTTCCGGGGTGCCGTTCTCGACCATGTTGGCGAGCTCGAGCACAAGCTTTTCGGAGTCGGCTTTGCCTTGCCTGATCGTCGCGGCGTCTTCTTCGAGGAGCCTCTCCGCCAGCGCGCGGGCTTGGGCCGTTTCGGCGCCGGCGTCCTCACCCTCGAGAACGAGCTCGGTGAGCTGCGCAACCTCGCGGCGAAACCTCGTCTCCTTGTCGGAAAGTTCCGAGCGTAGAGCATCGCCCTCGACTGAGTCGTCGTTCTTCTTCACCTGTTTACGAAGTTCGGCAAGCTCCTTTTCACGAACGCCCAGGTCTGCGGTGAGCTCTTCGATCTGCTCCGCGACGGACTTCTCCCCGTCGGCCCCACCGGCCTGCGCGAACACGGTGTTCGGCCCGCCGGTGGCGATGCAGATGGCCAGGGCCGTCCACAGGATCCTGTTGCTTGTCGTTCGAGTGTGCATGATCCATTTCCCGCTAAGAGTGGGCTGCTCGAGCCTTCGCCCGGGCACGAGAGGGCGTAGTGCTAACCGAAGAGTCACCTCGCCTCAAGCGGTCACCGACATTGAAGAACCACGGGTGACAGGATAGAGTCGCGGCGGCGGTCGGAGAGGGTGGCGACGGGCATGAAGACTTGGAATGTGGCGACGCTCATGTGCTGGACGGCCCTGGTTCACGTTCCGGCTCTCGGCTTGATTCTCGCCGTGTCTGGTTCCGTGGCGCTCGCGCAGCTCGACCCTACCGTCGATCCTTCGACTTCGACGACCTCGTCGGTGCCCCCGCCTCCCCCCCCAGTCACCCGGGAGATGATCGAAGCCCCT
>JBCCEK010000299.1:0-4368 GCA_039030295.1 Myxococcota bacterium
CGACCCGATCGACTTCGACATCACACTTCCCGACGGAACCACGGTCGGGTTTCCTGGCCCAGACAAGTTTGGTTGGGACGTGGGCTTGTTCCTGTCGATCCCGCTTTCGCGGGGCGGCTCGAAGGTGGCCGAGATGCGACAAGCGGGGATCCTCGTCGAGCGGCTGACGGCACAGTACGCGCGCGTTGAGCAACAGATCGACGTCGGCGTTCGGACGGAGCTTTACAATGCCGCCGCGGCACACGCGAACGTCACACTCACGAGGAAGGCCGCCAAGGCCGCATCGGACAACCTCTACCTCGTCACGGATCTGTATCGTCGGGGCAAAGTCGACATCATCACGCTGACCGACGCGCAGACCCAGAGCCTGATCGCAGACCTGGCGGCGGCGGATGCCGTCTACGACTATCTGATCGCGCTTCTTTTCGTGAACCGAGAGGCAGGTCATTTTCGCAACCTCGATACACCCGAGGCCAAGAGAGACTTCGCGAATCGCCTGAACGAGTTTGTACGAACCGGCGAATCCGTCACCCCGGCGATTGTCGCTGTCCCGTAGACACGCGGCTCAATCGGCTCTACGGTCGGGCATCGGTCCGGGATGAGGTTGTGATGAATCGGAGAACGGTGCGCTGGCTCGGTGTCTTGGCGCTTGGGGCGGCTTTCCTGTTGCCCGGGCGGGTCGACGCTCAGAAGCCCAAGCGGACCTTTCGCATCATGATGGTGTCCGACGGCGCTTCGGAGAGCTTCGCCGAGCGCGAGCAGATGCTCGAATCCGAGATCGTCGAGGTCCTTCAAGAAGAGGCCAACGTCGTGTTCATGCGACCCAAGGTCGCCACGAACTGGGACTACGACCGCATCGAGCAGGCCGTGCGCGAGGCGCTTCGAGATCGATCGGTCGACGTCATCCTAGCCACCGGGCCGATGGCTGGCGTCGCGATCGGCCGCATCGAGAAGCTCTCCAAGCCGGTGATCATTCCCTACGCGGCGCCCGCGCTGCAAGGCCTGCCCCAGGACGGAAGTACGAGCGGCCGAAGGAACCTCTGCTACATCACAGGGCTCATCAACTTCGAACGAGAGCTTCAACAGCTCGAGGAGATCGTTCGCTTCGAGCGGCTCGCGCTCATCGTCGGCGAAGAAGTCGTCGGCCATCTCGACCACCCAGAAGCACCCATCGTCGAGGCAAGCCGCGCGATCGGCGTCGAAACCAGGCTGGTGCTGGTCACTGGGGGCGCCCAACAGGCGCTCGATGCGATCCCCGAGGACAGTGACGCCGTGTACATCGGCCCCCTCTTTCGGTGGTCGGACGCCGAGATGCAAGCCCTGATCGACGGGCTCAATCAGCAGGACCTGCCGTCGTACGCGGGTGACGGGGTCAAGTGGGTCGAACGCGGGGCGCTTGCCACCATGGAAACCCGCGAAGACGAAATCCGGAGGTTTCGGCGAGCCGCGCTGTTCGCGCAACGGATCTTCTTTGGGGAACAACCGAGTACCTTCAGGGTTTCCTTCGAGCTCAGGCCGCAGCTCGTGATCAACATGGGCACCGCTCGCGCGATCGGAACATGGCCTCGCTTCGAGGTGATGGCCGAAGCGCGCCTCATCAACGACGAGGCCGGCAAACGCGGTCCGGTCATCACACTCGAGTCCGCGATGTCAGACGCGGTGCGAGCCAACTTGCAACTCATGGCGGCCGGCATCGACATCGAGACGAGCTACGAGGAGGTCAAGGTTCAGCGGGGTAACTGGCTGCCAAGCGCACGCGCAGAGGGCCTCTTCGGCTTCATCGACCCGGCGCTGGCAACACCGTTCGGCACCGCGGCGCGGCAGTTCGACTGGGGCATTAGTGGTCAACAGCTCCTCTACTCGGCGCAAGCTCACGGCGCCCTTCGTTCGGCACGCGACCGCTACCGGAGCATCGAGTCGGACTTCAACTCCGTCCGCCTCGATACCATGCTCGCCGCAGGCGAGGCCTACCTCAACGTCCTTCGCGCGAAGAACAACGAGCGTGTACAACGCGACAACCTCAGGCTCACGCGAAAGAACCTCTCACTCGCCGAAACCCGCAATGCAATTGGCGTCGCGGGCCGAGAAGAAGTGTTCCGATGGCAGACCCAGATCGCGGACAGCCGGTTCGAGGTGATCCAAGCCAACGCGACCCGCAACCAGGCCGAGATCGAGCTCAACCGCGTCCTCAATCGTCCGCTCGAGGGCCCGTTCCAAACGCCGGGAGAGAGCGAGATCCGCTCGGTCCTCGCGGGTGGCGACCCGCGGCTCGTGAAGTACTTCGAGGACCCTTTTTCGTTCAAGCTCTTCCGTGAGTTCATGGCACTCGAATCGATCCGCAACTCACCAGAGATCAAGAGCATCGATCAGAGCATCTCGGCACGCACCGAAGTCCTCAAGGCCGAACGCCGAACGCTCGGAATTCCCGATGTCGCCATCGTCGGCGGGTTCACACACATCCCGTACGTCGGCGGAACCGGGAGCGAGATGGTGGACCCAGACGTCACCGGCGGGGTCTTTCCCGGGAGGCAAACCTTCAGTTGGAACGTCGGTGCCTCGGCTTCGCTCGTTCTGCTCGACGGAGGGTCGAACTACGCTCGGATTCGCCGAACCCTCCGAGAAGTGGATCGCTTCGAGACGGACCGCGCGATCATCGCTCAGCAGCTCGAAGCCGACGTCCGTTCGGCGCTGCACCAGACCGGTGCCTCGTTTGCCAACATCAGCCTCAGTGCCCAGGCTGCAGAGGCGTCCGCGAAGAACCTGGAACTCGTGACCGACCTCTATCAACGGGGTGCCGCCGACATCATTCAGCTCGTCGATGCTCAGAACCAGGCCCTGCTCGCGGCACTCACCGCGTCCAACGCTCGGTACGACTTTCTGATCGACGCGCTGCGGGTGCAGCGTGCGTCCGGGTCGTTCTCGCTGGAAGGCACGCCTGAACTCAGGGATGATTTCATCCAACGCCTAGACGAGTTCGCCAGCGAGCGACGAAACCTTTCCGAGAGCCCCGCACCAAGCCGTCAACCCATGGAGCTCAGCCCACCGGAGCCGAACTGATGCCTCACAAAGCGATCCTCGTCACGACCGTGATCCTCGCCACATGCCTCGGCTGCCAAGAAGAGGTCGAAGAGCCCGAAGTGCTCAGGCCGGTTCGCTACATCCTGGTCGCCGGAAGCGATTCCGCGACCCTTCAAACGTACTCGGGCGTTGCCCAGGCAGGCCAGGAAAGCCGGCTCAGTTTTCAGGTCTCTGGGCAGGTCCTCGAGGTCCCGATCAACGTCGGTGACACGGTCAAGAAGGGGGACACGATCGCGCGAATCGACCCCGCAGACTTCGCCCTTCAACTGCAGAACGCGCAGGCGTCCGCTGCGCAGTCGCGCGCACAGGAACGCAATGCGAAGGCCACGTACGAGCGCACGCGAGCCCTGTACGAGAACCAGAACGCCTCGCGGCAGGACCTCGACGCCGACCGCACGGCCTATGACTCTGCGAAGGCGGGGATGGCGTCGGCCAGTCAGCAGATTCGTCTGCGTCAGCGCCAACTCGGCTACACACACCTCAAGGCGCCGGAGCCCGGAACGATTGCCACCGTGGACATCGAGGTGAACGAGTACGTCCAAGCTGGGGCGCTCGTCGCGACACTTCTGGCGGGCGAACAGATCGAAGTGAAGGTGTCCGTGCCGTCGTCTGTGATCCGCAACATCAGTCGCGGAGACGACGCCGAGGTACGGTTTGGCGTCCTCGGCGGCAGGATACTGCCCGGCAAGGTCACCGAGGTCGGGGTCGCAAGCATGGGTGGCGCAACGACGTTCCCGGTCACGGTGCGCCTTTCCGAGGGGCAAGACCTCGTTCGTGCAGGCATGGCCGCCGACGTGACTTTCTCGTTTGCTTCCGCGACCAACGGCCCGAAGTACGCGCTTCCACTGAGTGCGGTTGGCGAGGATCGACAGGGGCGCTTCGTCTTCATGCTCGACGATGTGGCCGACGGGCTTGGCACGGTTCGACGCGCGCCGGTCGAAGTCGGTCAGATGCGGTCGGATGGCGTCGAAGTTCGGAGCGGGGTCTCGCCCGGAGACATGGTCGTGACGGCCGGCGTCAGTCGCATCTACGACGGCCTGCAGGTCCGCGTTCCCGGCAAGCCGGGGTCTGAACCGAGCAATGTTGCGTCACCGAGCCCCGGTTTGCCGGTCGTCCCCGACCCCGGGGCACCCGAAGAGCCGGAACCCGAAAACGAGCCAAATGACTCGCCCGCGCGCGAGGAGGGTTCAGCGGCACCATGAGCCTCACGGAGTTCGCACTCGAACGACGCACGGTCACCGGCACGCTGATCGTGATCCTGATCTTCGCGGGCATCAGCGCCTACGGAGA
>JBCCEK010000300.1:0-4349 GCA_039030295.1 Myxococcota bacterium
CTGCGTTGGAAGCCGCGTTGGCTGCCGCCGTCGATGGGAGTGGCACGCGCGAAATGGCCCAAGCCGCTTGGCGCCAGGCGATGATGGCGTGGGAGCGCGTCGAACTGATGCAGGTGGGGCCGGCCGGTTCGAGCCTCGACGTGATGGGTGGGCAGAGTCTACGTGCGTTCATCTACACGTGGCCCACGCTCAATCTGTGCCTCGTCGATCAGTTGACCGTGGGCGATGACTACGCGGATCCAGACGCGCTGGACGCGATTGCGGGGACGCCCCGTGGCCTTGGGGCGATCGAATACCTGCTCTTCAACGAGAGTCCGGCGAACAATTGCACTGAGGTGAACCAGATCAATTCGGAGGGCACCTGGAACGCATTGTCCTCCGAGATTCCTGCCCGTCGTTTGGCGTACGCGGCGGCCCTCGCGGAGTTGGTTGGGCGTTCTGCCCAGCAGCTCGTCGCCTCGTGGGACCCGGCCGGGGACGGTTTCATCGAGGAGTTCACCGATCCGGGGCGAAGCGGCGCGGTTTACGGGTCCGCCCAAGAAGGGCTCAACGCGATGTCCGACGCGATGTTCTACCTGGACAAAGAGACCAAGGACATGAAGCTGGCGCAACCGGTCGGAATCACGGGTTGTGACACCCCGCCGTGCCTCGATCTGCTCGAGTCACGCTGGGCCTTCCAGACGACAGAGAACATCGCCTCCAACTTGACGGCGTTTCAGTCGCTGTTCCTCGGCGGTGCAGCTGGAACCGACGCGCTCGGTTACGACGATCTCCTCGTAGAAATGGGGGCTCCGGACGTGGCCGCCGATATGGAGCAAGCGATCGCCGCCGCGATCGTTGCGACCCAAGCGATTCCCGGCGCGCTCGGGGATGCCGTCGTCGACGACCCAGATGCCGTGTTTGCCGCGCACGCCGCAGTGCGTGCGGTCACCGACGTGCTCAAGGCAGATTTTCTGTCCGTGCTCGATCTCGAAGCCCCCGCGCGTGCTGCAGGGGACAACGACTGAGCAAGCCATGCGGGCCCAAGTCCGAGAACGCCTGCTTCAGCCGCGGGACGCCGCATCGCTTGCGGTGTTTCGGTTTCTGTTCGGCGCGATCCTTTGCGTGAGCAGCGTACGCTTTGTCTTGAACGGGTGGGTCGATCGCTTCTTCGTCCAGCCGACGTTCTTCTTCAAGTACGCGGGGTTCGAGTGGGTTCAAGTGCTTCCAGAGCCCTGGATGACCTCGCTCCACATCGCGATGGCGGTGTTCGCGGCCCTGGTCGCGATCGGGTTCCTGTATCGGCTGTCGATCGTCGCCCTGTTTCTGATCTTTACCTACGTCGAGCTCATCGATGTCACGAACTACCTGAACCACTACTACTTGGTGAGTCTTCTCGCGATGGTCATGTGCTTTTTGCCGCTCCATCGTGCGTATTCGGTCGACGCCGGTCTCTCCCGGGCGTCCACGCCGCCAAACGTGCCCGCGTGGATGCTCTACCTGATGCGCTTCCAGATTGCCGTCGTCTACTTCTATGCGGGAATCGCGAAGCTCCAGCCCGACTGGCTCGTTCACGCGCAGCCACTTGGAATCTGGCTTGCCGCGCGTACGGAGACGCCGCTGATTGGGGGGGTGCTCATCCTCCCCGGGATGGCGCACATCATGAGCTGGGCAGGGTTCCTGAACGACACGTTCGTGGTGCCGTTTCTTCTGTGGCGGCGAACGCGGCCTTACGCGTTTGCCACGGTCGTCGTCTTTCATCTGTGCACACACCTGCTCTTCGTGATCGGGGTGTTTCCGTTCCTGATGATCACCGGCGCGACGCTTTTCTTCGATGCCGACTGGCCTCGTAAGCTCTTGGCTCGTCGTCCTACCCTTGGCGCGATGACACCCGTGCAAGGGTGTTGCATCGAGACACCGAGGTGGTCTACGCCCGCAGCCGTCTTGATCGGCGCGTTCTGCTTGTTCCAGGCCTTGATGCCACTTCGGACGTTTCTCTACCCGGGCGACGTTCTCTGGCACGAGCAGGGGATGCGCTACTCGTGGCGGGTCATGGTGCGCGAAAAGAACGGTAGCGTGACGTATCGCGTTCGGTGGCCGGGATTGGCGCGAGAGGTCCACGTGCCCCCGAGCCAGTACCTGACCAGTCATCAAGAGCGCGAGATGTCCGGACAGCCCGACCTGATCCTGCAGCTCGCGCGCCGCATCGCCGAGGACTTCGAAGGTCGAGGGTACTCTGACGTCGAAGTGCGGGCGGACGCACTCGTCTCTCTAAACGGGAGGCGTTCGGCCCCCATGATTGATCCTGAGGTCGATCTGGCACGCGTTCGAGACACGATCTTCGACGCGCCTTGGATCGCCGAGGCGCCTGGCGGCGACCCGCTTCCAGCGTATCCGCGATACGCCGAGCCGACGGACCGGTCGGTGAGTTCTCACGCGGCGGTTCGGTGAGCCCGCGGCGTGCGATTCGGTGGGCCCCGTTCGTATTCTGGGCGCTCCTATCGCTTGGATCGGGCGCTTCGGCACAAGACGCCGCAGACGAAGCGGGCCCGGCGCTCGAAGGCGACGAAGGAGTGCCGCCCATGGCGCCGATTCCCGAGGACAGCGAGCCTCTTATCGAGCTCGATGAGCCCCCGATGCCCGAGCTTCGAGAGGTCACCGTCAAGTACTCCCCGGAAGACATCTTTCGAATGGGGGGCTCGGTACAGTCGATCGATCAAGAGCAGCTCGAGAAACTTCAGTATGACGATCCCAATGCCGTTCTCTTGCAGGTTCCCGGCGTGTATATCCGACAGGAAGACGGTTTCGGCCTCCGGCCGAACATAGGTCTTCGCGGCACGGACCCCAACCGAAGCGCCAAAGTGACGCTCATGGAGGACAACGTTCTTTTCGGGCCCGCTCCGTACTCCGCGCCTGCCGCGTACTACTTCCCGATGATGGGGCGAATCACGGGTGTCGAGGTATTCAAAGGCCCGGCTGCGATTCTCTATGGACCGCAGACCGTTGCCGGCGCCATCAACTACGAAACGCGCCCTGTCCCAGAAGAGCCGCTTGGCCAGATCGATCTTTCGTACGGTCGCTTCCAGACCATCCGGGGCCACCTGTACTACGGCCGGCAGAACGATTGGGGCGGGTTCGTGATTGAAGGCATCCACCTTGGCACCCAAGGCTTCAAGACACTGCAGACCGACTTCGGCCGCGACAACACGGGCTTTCAAAAGAGCGAGTTCAGCTTCAAGGCGTTCGTCAACAACAAGCGTGATTCGCACGCGTTCAACCGTCTCACCGTCAAGTTCGTGGGTTCGCGTGAGAACTCCAACGAAACCTACGTCGGGCTCTCCGATGCGGACTTCCGGGAAGACCCGTACCAGCGGTACGCGGGCAGTCAGCTGGACAATATGAGCTGGTGGCGGACGGCGATATCGCTTCGGCATGACTTGGCCGTCGGTGAGCATGTGATCGTCGAAACAACTGCATACCGCCACGACTTCGATCGAACCTGGGAGCGCGCGAACCGATTTGGATCGGACAACGCGGGCTTCGTGCCGTTCATCGATGTGGTGACGTTTCCGAACACGCCACCCACGGACGCGTTCTTTCCAGTCCTCACGGGAGCACGTGACTCCGTTTCGGTCACCAACCCGAGTGACCAAAGCCAGAACATTCGAGTGATAAGCAACCGCCGTCGTTTCGTCGTCATGGGGATCCAAAGCCGATTTCGGGCGGACTTCGATACCGGACGCGTGCACCACGAAATCGAGTCCGGCGTTCGGTTCCACTACGATTCCGTGGACCGCTTTCAGCCGGAGCAGAGCTACGCGATGCAGAACACCCAGTTGGTTTGGGATGGCCTGACGTACGTCGAGAACCCAGACCTTCTCATCACGGACAACAAGGGTGAGGCGGCGGCGGTCGCGGGTTACCTCGCGTACGGCATCGAAGTCGCTCGCTTGGTGGTCAAACCGGGAGTGCGTGTCGAGTATATTCAGACGTACTTCACCGACGACAAGAACGCGCCCGACCTCGGCCGAGTGAAGGAGGACCCCCAACTCGTCCTTCTTCCGGGGATCGGGATTCAGTACACGGTCTTCGATGGGTTTGCCGTGCTCGCGGGAGCCCATCGTGGGTTCAGTGCGGTGGCACCGGGGAACGCGGGAGAAGTCGATCCAGAACTGTCCATCAACTACGAGGCCGGCTTCCGCTACGTGAGCAAGGATGGCCTCGGGTTCGGCGAGCTCATTGGGTTTTTCAACGACTACAGCAACATCGTGAGCTTGTGTACCGCGTCGACCGGCTGTCCTACGGGCGAGATCGGCCGGCAGTTCAATGGAGGTCGTGCGTTCATCGGAGGGGTGGAAGCGCTTGGTGGC
>JBCCEK010000301.1:0-4325 GCA_039030295.1 Myxococcota bacterium
CCCTACATGGCGCCCGAACGTTTCAACCGAAAGATCCCGACCGATGGCCGGGCGGACCTGTTCTCTCTTGGGATCGTCATGTTCGAGTGCGTGGGTGGCCTTCGTCCGTACGACGGCGAGGATGACTCGGAGACGATCGGGAACATCATTGCCGGAGCACCGCGAAGCCTGAGCGAAGAGGCGCCCGATATGGACGAGGCGCTCGGGCACGTCATCGAGAAGCTCATCGCACCGAACCTCGACGACAGAACGCCCGACGCGGAAACCCTGATCGAGCAGCTGCACGAAATCGCGCCCCCTCCGAGGACTCGCCGAGAGCTCGCACAGATGGTCAAGGCGGCCGTCAAGAAGCGGGAGAGTCGCGGTCCAGCGCCAGCGACAGAACAACTGCCAGTGGTTTCGGCCAGCCCTTCGGCGTCTGCTTCGCCGGGGAGCGCTCCCAATCCATCGCCGAGCCCGGTACGTCCTGCGACCCCAGCTTCGAGTCCATTCCCAAGCCCGGCGCGGCCTCGGACCCCGGGCCCCGTTTCACCGGTCAGTGCGTATCCGAGTGACTCGGGATCCACCGGCCCCGTTGCTCAGGTGTGGACCAAGCGCGCCCTCATTGGTGCGCTTGCCGCGCTTTTCGTCGGCCTTCTTGCGTATGTCATCGTCAAGGCGATCGAGCCGGCCGATCCGGCTGGACCCATCGTTGAAAACCCGGGTCCCCAAACGAACACCGAAGGCGACGACGTCGAGCTGCAGATCAACGCGAAGAATCCCGACCACGAGGAAGGTGAGCTCGCCTTCGTTTCGAGGGGCCTGCCCAAGGGGCTGTCGATCGACTCTACTGGCTTGATCACAGGCACCATCGGGCGCGATGCAGCTCCCACATACCGGACCGTGGTCGCAGTCGATAACGGATCGCTGGTTTCGACGGTTCGCTTCAAGTGGACCATAGACCCGAAGCCCGAGCCTCCGCCGCCCGTCGAGCCCCCCGACGACCCCGGCACGGGCGATACGGGGGATACCGGCGATGCCCCGGATACTGGGGATACCGGAGATACGGGCGCGGGCGATACAGGTGACACGGATGATCCTCCTGCTCGGGCGTATGGCTATGTGAAAGTGGTGGTGCTCCCCTGGGGAACCGCGTGGGTCAACGGTCGCCCATACCGGGCTGGCCCGAACGGTTACATGCGCCTGCGCACTGGACGAGCTCACGTGATTCGCGCGGGCCAAGGCGACCTCTCAGATGCGTCCAAACGCCGACGCGTTCGAATCGGGGAGGGTGAGCGTTTGGTGATCACCCTCGATTTGCGCAGGTAGCGACGGGCTTCCTTTGACATGCGACTGTTTCGCGTTCTAGTAACTCCTGGCGATGAGTGAAACGCCTGAAGATCTCAAGCCGGGGTTGCCGTTCTCGGTGATCAACAAGCTTGATGGGCTGAGTCAGCAGCTCATTCCCGTCGACGCCGAGCGAGTCATGAAACTCGCCGAGTTGACGACGGGCCTCCACGACTTCGGCGCCGGCGGCTTTCGCTCACGACTCGACTCTGCGGTGGACGGCATCAATGAGGCGAATCTCAATACGACCGGCCTGCTTGGCGCGCGCTACCTCTTGAACTGGCACCTCTCCAATCGGTTGCGTGTGATCGATCTCGCGAAGAAACGCCCGGAGATCGCCGACATCGAGATCGAACGTCCCATCGTGATCACCGGGTTCTTCCGAACCGGAACGACGTTCTTGCACAACGTGCTGGCAGCCGATCCGGACAACCGCGTCGCCAAGGCTTGGGAGTTGTCGTTCCCTGTTGGGCGCCCCAAGGACCCGCTTGGCGACGTGGGCTTCCGCCGCGCGCTGGCGAAGTTCACGTTTGGGTTCAACCAGACCGCCATCCCCGACCAGGGTGTCGCGCACCACGTGACGCCCGACTCGTACGAGGAGTGCTTCTTCTTGCTCGAGAACGACATGGCCGTTCTCACGCTTTGGATTGGGTTTGCCGCGTACTCTCACGCGATCGACATGCTGGACTGGGACATGCGTGAGCCCTACGCGTTCCACAAGACGCAGCTGCAGATCCTCGACGCGCAGCGCTCCGCCAAGCGCTGGGTGTTGAAGTGCCCGTGGCATCTGTGGAACATGGACGCGCTGATGGCGGTCTACCCCGACGCCCAGGTGATCTTCACGCACCGCGACATCACGCAAGCACTGGCGTCTCACTGCAGCCTGTCTGCACGCATGGCTTCAAAGCTGCGGCGTAGCCTCGACGTTGAAGAGCTCGGGTCGTTCTGGCTCGAGTACGCACGGATAGGCCTCGAGCGGGGCATGGCCGCTCGGGAGCGGATCGACGCCTCGCAGCTCTACGACATTCGGCTGCGAGACATGATGAAGGACCCGCTGGCGACCCTTGAAGACTTGTACCGGCATTTCGGGCTGCCCTATACAGACGAGCTCGCCAAGGTCTTCGAGGCACGAATCTCCGACAAACCGACGGCACAAGAGGGCGAGCACGACTACCACATCGAGGATTTTGGCCTCACCGATGCCAAAGTTCGCGAAGTGCTGTCGGCGTACAACGAGCGGTTCGGAGTTTGACCAAGCTTGACCGTCAGGGGCGCGGCGACTAAGCCGCGCGGATGGTGTGCGAGCGTGATGGCTCGGCCCATACACGTGTTCGTGCCGCAAGCGTTCGACGGATGAGACTCAACATCGCCAAGTTCATGGACCTCGACGAGGTGAAGCGCCTTTGGCGAGCCGACATCCCGACGCCGATCGACGTCCTCAATCTGATTCACTTCAAGGATGCTGAGGCCTATCGTTGGTATGCCGTCATGGTGTTCCCCACCCTCAAGGCCGTTGGGGGCCGGGTGGGTTGGTTCGGCCTTCACCACGAGTCGTTCCTCGGGGAGCCTCAAGCCGAGGAGCTCGGGGTGGTTCGGTACCCGAATCAGCGTCGCTTCTTGTCGCTCGTTCTCAACCCCTACTACGCCGCGGTCGCGAATCCGCAACGGATGAAGGCCGTGGAGAGATTCAACGCCTCATTCACCCACTCCCCATGCTCGCTCGACGCGCTCTCCCGGAGCCGGTGGGTGTTGGCCGTGCACCACAAAGCGGGGCCAGGCGCGACCGCCGCGCTCGATAAACTCGTGACGACCTTCGGCGGGCAGCTCGTGTACCACAGCACGAAGACGTCCGAGATCAACATCGCGAAGAGGTTCCATCCCGCGAACTCCAATCCGATCGCGTTTCACGATACGGCCCTGTTCGCGTATCCATCGGAGGAGGCCTGCCAAACTGCGATGACGGCCGGTGCGCTCAACCAGCTCAAGGAAGTCGTGGGGCCCGAGGTTTCCGTTCAGCTCTATCGACGCCTGAATCGTGCTGAATCGTTCCCAGCCCCGCTGACGAGGTTCGTCCGATAGTTCGGTGATTGGCATTTTTCGCGGGGCTTGGGCGCAGACGACCCTATGCTCTCGGGGTGAGCGAGATGTTTGATGCGGTCGTAGTGGGGTCCGGGCCCAATGGCCTAAGCGCAGCGGTGGCGATGGCGCAGGGTGGGGCGTCGGTGTTGGTGCTCGAGGCTGCCGACGAGGTCGGCGGCGGCATGCGAACCGCGCCGCTCACCCTCGACGGCTTCACCCATGACGTCTGCTCTGCCGTCCACACGACAGGGATCCTCTCGCCATTCTTCCGCTCCCTCTCGCTCGAAGAGCACGGCCTCGAATGGATCGTGCCGCCGGCGTCGGTAGCCCACCCACTCGACGACGGGCCTGCGGTCATGCTGTGGCGCTCGATCCCGGATACGGCGGAAGGCCTCGGGGTGGACGGGCGCTCCTACGCGCGTTGGCTCGCCCCGTTCATGGAGAACCCGGATGGGTTCTTCAACGACGTCTTGGGGCCGCTCGGTTGGCCAAGTGATCCGTGGCTCTTCACGCGCTTTGGGCTGCGGGCGATGTGGCCCGCGACCTGGGTTGCAAAGTCGACGTACCGCGGCGAACGGGCCCGGGCCCTGTTCGCTGGATGTGCTGCACACAGTATTCTTCCGCTGAGCCACATGTTCACCGGCGCCCTCGGGATGATCTTCTCGATCGCCGGGCACGTCGAGCCATGGCCCATCGCCGCGGGAGGGTCCGCGGCGATTCCGCAAGCTCTATGCTCGGTCCTCACGTCCCTCGGCGCCAAAGTCGAGACCAACCATCCCGTTACGGAGTTGGCCGACCTACCGCCCGCCCGCATGTACCTGTTCGACACCAGTCCGAACCAGTTGGCGAGCATCGCCGGCCCGGTTCTCCCACCCCGCTACGTGCGTCGCCTCGGGCGGTATCGATACGGCCCGGGAGCG